>JBCBQS010000151.1:0-7117 GCA_039820085.1 Pseudomonadota bacterium | reverse complement strand
GAGATCGATATGATCCTTCGCGAAGCCGGTGGGAGCATATCGATCTCTTCAAAGGCCTGATCGGCGCCGCGAAAATAGGCGTCGTCTGAAGGGGCTTCACCCTCTTGCAACGCAGCGATCACGCCGGACAGAAACACCATATCACCGGCGCGAACAGCAGGCGCAAATTGCATTTGCTCCGTGCGCTCTTTGAGGGTGTCTGGGACAATCATTTTAGGCATTTAGACCACCGTCTGACCGCCATCGACCACCATCATTTGGCCGGTCATGAAGCTGCCTGCATCAGACGCCATATAGACAGCCGCTCCCGCAATCTCGACCGGTTCACCAATGCGGCGGAGTGGTGTGGTTGAGGTTGCACGCTTGAGGGTCTCAGGGTTTTCCCACAAAGCGCGCGCAAAGTCGGTCTTGATCAGACCTGGTGCGATGGCGTTCACGCGCACATTGTCTGGGCCGTATTCCGCCGCGAGGTTGCGGACGAGTTGGAAATCGGCTGCTTTCGAGATGTTATAGGCCCCGATAATGGGCGAGGCACGCAAGCCACCGATTGAGCTAACGATGATGACGGAGCCATCTTTGCGCTCGCGCATTTGCGGCACACACATCTGAACCAGCCAATGGTTCGAAATAATGTTGTTGGAGAGGATTTTCTCAAACGCTTCGTCCGATATGTTCTCCATAGGGCCATAATATGGGTTCGATGCAGCGTTACAGACGACGATATCGATCTTGCCGAACGCGTCATTGGTCGCGTCGACCATGGCTTGGAGTTGATCTTTCTCGGAAATATTAGCTGGGATCGCGATCGCGGTGCCGTCGCCATATTGATCATTAAGCGCCCCAGCGACCTCTTGGCATGGCCCAGGCTTGCGGGAGCTGATCGTCACCTTTGCGCCGGCCGCCGCGAACTGTTCCGCAATGGCTTTGCCAATCCCGCGCGAGGACCCGGTAATGACGGCGGATTTTCCAGACAGATCGAACAAGCTCATGAGAGCCCTCCCTTATTAATCACATTGAGCGCTCTGATACGCGCGGCACTGGTGTAAGAAAAGGGTTTCGCGAGGTCAGGTTTTTCGTGCCGCCCACGCGGTTAGGGCCCAACCGGCCAACATGCCAAGCCCGCCAATCGGTGTGATCGCACCAAACCAGCGCGGCGCTCCAAGGGCCATTGCGTAGAGCGTCGCAGCGAACACAACGCTGCCTGTTAGCAATGCAGCAGACGCCGCTCCAAACCGATTGCGGTCTGCGGCGCTCAGCGCCGTCGCGAGCCCGGCATGAACAAGCAGGTAGAGTGTTGCGGTGTCCCACCATCCGAGCGCTTCATCGCTCAATTGATCAGCCAAAGCATGCGCGCCAAACGCCCCAAACATGACGGCGAGAAAGCCTGCGACTGCGGATAAGGCAAGGATCATGACGTGCGTTCCAGCGGAATCGAATAATTGACGACCGCATGGCTGGAGAGCTTGTCGCTGCCTTCAGCGCGAATGTCGACGCTGATCACAGCCAACGTCTTCCCGATCTTTAACAAGTGGGCTTCAGCCTCCACGGCGTCACCGATGCAAGGCCGCATAAAGTTGATATTGAGATTGCTGGTCAATGCCATCGGGACGATGCCGATCCGGGTGAAGATCGCGATATAGGCCGCGCTGTCGGCAATCGCCATTTGGGTCGGACCATTAATATAGCCGCCAGGGCGCAGGCTTCCCGCGTCTACGGGTTGGCGCACCCGGGCATAGTTTTCCCGCACTTCCAAGACGCGTTCTTGTTCTCCTGCGCCTTTGAAGACAGAGTCATAGAAAGCATTCACCTCTTCGACGGTCACAACGGATCCCATGTTTTCCCTCCGATAGGCATTGACGCGGACTTCTCAGCGAGGCCAACCTATAGACCAACGCAGATCCGAAAAGAGATCACGCCACGGGAGGCCATACATATGCTCACACAAGGTGACGAATACCCTATTCATCAGACCCCGGAACCCGTTGCGTTTTCAGGGTCTGACCGCAACTTCTATGATCGGTTTTTCTTTAACGGCTACGCCGCCGATGGGTCGGTATTTTTCGCCGCAGCATTCGGCGTTTACCCACACTTGAATGTCATGGATGGCGCGGTCTCGATCCTTAAAGATGGTGTTCAGAAATCCATCCATGTTTCACGTGTTCTGAACATGGACCGCATGGATACCCGAGTGGGTCCAATGAGCGTCTCAGTGGTGGAACCGCTTAAACGAATTCACTTGAAGCTCGAGGAGACCGATGGCATCGCGCTCGACGTTCAATTCTCTGGCCGACATTTTCCGATTGAGGAGCCGCGCTTCACCTATCGCCAAGGTCCGCGCATGCTCATCGATTGCACGCGCATGACACAAAATGGGCATTGGCAAGGATCGCTGTCGGCCGATGGTGAGGTGATTGAGGTCAAAGACTTTTTCGGCACGCGCGACCGGTCCTGGGGCGTTCGCCCGATCGGGCAGCGTGATGAGCAGCCGGTCCTGCCGCTGCAATTGCCCCAATTCTACTGGCTGTGGGCGCCGATAAATTTCGAGGATCAATCGCTGTATTTTCACGTCAACGAAGATGGCGCGGGTGGGGCATGGAACACACGTTCAGTCCTCGCTGTAGATGGTGCGGACAATGACAAGCTCCAACATTTGAACCGACCGAAAATGGATGTCACTTGGCGCGAGGCGACCCGCCGCGCAGCCGCCGCATCATTGCAAACAGAAGATGGCGATGGCAGAGGCCATGAGGTGACGTATGAGCCGGTCTCTACATTTATGATGAAAGGTATTGGCTACGGACATCCCGAAATGGGACATGGCACCTATCGCGGTGATTTATCCATCACCCGTGAAGACCTTACACCTGACAATCTGCCCTGGCAGATGCCCGAAAATCTTCACATCCAAGCCATCGTGAAAGCAACCCATAAGGGTCCTGAGGGTCAAACCAAACAGGGAATTGGTATTCTCGAGCAGCTGGCGATCGGACCGCATGCGCCGAGCGGGTGGAAGGATATCCTCGATGCTTGAGGCCGAACTCGCTGAAAAATTCGCCGCGTATGCTGAGGCGCGGTTGCCGGGTGCGCGCAATGCGCGCGTCGACAGCATCAACCGTATTCACGGCGGGGCCAGTCGTCAGACTTATTCGATCGATTTGGCATATGAGGACGCAACAGGTCCGAAAATGAAGGGTTTGATTCTACGCCGGGATCCACCGGATAGCTTGATCGATACCGAACGCCGGGTGGAGTTTGCAGCGATTAAAAGTGCGTTTGGGCATCGCGACTTACCGGTCCCAGAAGCGCTTTTTTTGGAAACTGGAAACGCAGCCCTCGGAGCGCCATTCTTCGTGATGGGGCGGATTGAAGGCGGTGATCCGCTCAATCCGTTCAAGCTCGAGGACGTTGAACCGCACAGGGCCGCAATTGGTGAACAGTTTTTCCGCCATCTTGGCTCGATTGCCGCGTTGCCGGTTGAGGGGTCTGCACTGTCTGAGGAAATTGACACACCGGACGCAAATGCGTGCTGGCGGCGCGAGCTTGACTACTGGACCAATGAAATCCGCTCGAATTCTCTATCGCCGCAACCCGTTGCAGAAGCTGCGATCCGACATCTTGAACGCAACCCACCCCCACCAGCGCAGCGGCTGTCCGTTGTGCACGGAGACTACCGAACTGGGAATTATCTCCAAGATGGCGCGGGATCTATGACGGCTATTCTAGATTGGGAAATGGCGCATATTGGCGACCCATATGAAGACTTGGCATGGGCGACCGACCTGCTTTGGTGTGGCAATGATATGGAGCGTGCGGCGGGCTTTCTTCCCTGGCCAGAGGCCATCGCGATCTG
This sequence comes from Pseudomonadota bacterium, assembly GCA_039820085.1. Taxonomy (GTDB): domain Bacteria; phylum Pseudomonadota; class Alphaproteobacteria; order Caulobacterales; family Hyphomonadaceae; genus Henriciella. The sequence continues at coordinate 3,267 of JBCBQS010000151.1, read as the reverse complement.
GCAGGAGGCCTCGGGCTGCACATTCGATCCAGTGGCGTTTGAATGGTGGTCCTTGTTCAGCCACGTAAAAGCACTGGGCATTTGGGTGACCTCGGAAAAGGCGTTTGCCGCTGGTGACAATGACGACCCGATCCTGGCTTGGTCTGGCTGGTTCACACATGCCGCGCACGAGCTTATGCTCGCAATGCGACTGGGGCCGAAATATGGAGCAGGAGGATGAGCGATATTGGTATGATCCTCGACCGGGTCGGGCGTAAGCTGGTCACCGAAGTCGCTCCGAAACTGGAGGGCGACTATTCTGGTGGTCATGTCATCATGGGCGGCGTGATGTCGGTCATGGCGGGCGAGGCCTGGGACGGTGCTGCGGATCGGTTGGTCAATGAAATTAATGGTTTGCGGGGTCTAATTGAACTTGCAGGGAAAGAGGTTGCTGTTGCCAAGAGCGAGAGCCTGAAACTTTCAGACTTAAAGCGCGAACGGGATGAATTGGCGCGCTACATCGTGGCCTTACAAATGTCCTTAGAGGCGCGCGAAGACGATGAAGCGAAGGCATTGAACGCGAAAATCTGGGCGCACTTCATGGCGACGGCGATGGCACGAATGCCAAGCCCGCCGGATTTCCCTGATGCTGAAACAGAGCCAGAGACGGGCGCTTAAGCACAAAGACGAAGTAAATTCGATCCATTCTAAGCACACCGCCTTAAGCGTTCTGAGTTACGCCTCTCATCCGATGTGAGGGGGATCTCTATGTTCCAAGTCTTGAATTCGGTGCTCGGAGGGGTACAATCTGTGATTCAGATCGGCGCCTGTCTATTGATCGGAACGATGATGGTTTTTGCGGTTGGGCTGCCACTTTTAATCGGCGGGCGGCCTGAGGCTCTCATCCCGATCGGCATTGGTAGTATGGCGTTCTGGACCGTTTGGAAGCGGACGAAATCTGCTCGAGAAGCCCTCCGATAGAGCAATAGGGGTCTGAAGCGCGCCCGAATCACTACAATTAGGGCGTGTGAAACATCCGTTACTACTTCCGCTCGCAATGATGGCGGCTTGCTCAGAGCAAGTTGCTTTTCAAATAACAACCGCTTCTGACGCCTCGATTTATTGGTCTGATGGCGACAGCGGCCGGATTGATGGGATGAAGTTTCGCCTCGCCAATGTCGATGCGCCTGAGACAGGTGGTGTTGGAGCAATTGGCGGCGCAAAGTGCGAAGCGGAGCGTGAGCTGGGCTTTGAAGCGAAGGCGTTCATGGTCGAACTGACGCGGAATGCAGACTTGGTGATCACCAGTTCGTCCGGTCCAGATCGGTATGAGCGAGAGGTCATTACGCTCTCCGCGAATGGCGAAGACGTGGCTGAAGCTGGAAAAGCTGCGGGGCACTTGGGGGATTGGCCGCATAAGGGCCGCCGTGCACTTTCCAAGAAACCGAATTGGTGCGGCGTCACGCCAGGTCTAACGACGTCCGAATAGCCGCGCAAAAAAGCCAGGTTTTTTATTGGCCTCAGCGGTCTGCGTTTGAGCTTCGGTATGCGCCTCAACTTCGGCATCGTGCCGACCGTGCCAAGTTTCCCAGTCTTTGGCCTCATCGATGTCGATCAATTGCGGTAAGACGCCAATCGACGCGTCCTCAGGCAAGTTCGCCCAAACATCTTCCATCGCATGCGGCCCCGACCACCGAACATTGTAGAACGGGCTTTTTGTGCGGGTGGTCTTGTTCAATCCAAACAACCAAAAACCGCCATCTTGGGCAGGACCGAAGACGGCGTCGTGGCGTTGCAGCTCGCGCACGGCTTTGCGCAGAAGGGCGGTCGAAATATCGGGTGCATCGCTGCCGATAAACAAAACGGGTCCAGGCGCAGCTTCGCGCAAACCTTTGCTGAGGCGATCGCTCAAATCGCCGGGCCCTTGGCTGCGGCGTTCCAGATGGACGGGCCAAAGGCCTCCAAGTGAGTTGCTCAGTTCTTTATCTGGGGTCGTGTAGAGGATGGTCTCCCACGATCCGTTTAACGCTGCTCGTAGTGTTTTGGCTTGCAGAGCTGTGCCAATGCGACGGGCATCAACACTGGAGCCGAGACTTTTAGCCAGCCGTGTTTTCCCAAGGCCAATGCGCGGGGGTTTTGCGTAAATGAGTATCTGAGCGCGTTTCATCGAACCACTTCTATTCCAATGACTCTGTTCTGATCGTCGACGTCGAGGATGATTTGTGCCCCGCGCAAACTCTCATCAAGAGCGAAAACATCAATTGAGCGCGCGACGCAACCCGGCGTTCCAGCCCCCGGATGATCCGGCAGATAAATATAACCCGTTTCCAACTCATCGTCCCAGCTTGCATCCAATGACATAGCAGCCCCTCGGCTCAGGTGATCAGGTGTAAGAGTTTGCTAGCTTCTCTGGATTCGCGCCAAGCAAATACCGGGTAATCAAGAGCGCATTTCGCCAGCTGCGTTTGCGCCAGCCATCGCGCTCATATTTTGATGCATCTGTGCGCGCTTCGGCTGACAAAATCGTCAACCGCGATTTGCCGACCGCGCGGACAATTTGCACATCTTCCATGAAGCTTGTGTCGGGATAGCCGCCAATGTCTTGATAAAAACGTCTGGAAATTAGAAGGCCTTGATCGCCATAGGGCAAACCCAGAACTCGAGATCGCCAGTTTGCACGGCGGGCGACGACTTTGGCCATGGGGTGATCGGAGCGATAGGCGAGCGTAAAGGCGGCGGCTTGTCGAGGGCGATCCATCATGTGAGCTTTTGCCCGCTCTGCCCATTCTTGAGAAAGGGCCGTATCTGCATGAAGGAACAGCAGCCAATCTCCGCGCGCCTGTTCAAAGCCATGACGCATTTGCGCCGCGCGCCCTTTTGCGGGTGCCATGATAACCGTTGCTCCCGAACCCTCACCAAGACGGCGCGTTTGGTCTTCGCTGCCGCCATCGACAAGGATCACTTCTCGGATCAGGCCCGTTTCAAGGCCCGGCATGAGTGAGGATAAACAGGCGGGTAAGACCGTTTCTGAATTGTATGTGGGGATGATGATGGACAGCGGCGCGGGCATTACCAGCCCGATGGTACAAGAGCGGTCAGGACGTCGATTGCAAATCGGCGCATCATCGGTATGGCTGCCCCGAGAATGCCTCCTCCCAACCCGGACGCCGCAACGATCCAGAGGAAGGTTTCGATCTCTAACCCTGCCGCCCACATTGAAAGAGCGACAAACACCGCGATGGTGGTGATAAGACCGTAGATCAGAAACGCAAAGATCACGCTGAAAAC
>JBCBQS010000150.1:0-7122 GCA_039820085.1 Pseudomonadota bacterium | reverse complement strand
CACTGTTGCACGCGTCTGAATTCTACGCCGCTGCAAAGAATGACTTTGCCGATATGGGGATCAAGACCGGCAAACTGGAAATCGATCTCGAGCAAATGATGGCGCAAAAGGCCGACGCTGTAGACGGGCTGACCAAAGGCGTCGCGTTTCTGCTCAAAAAGAACAAAGTCGATCACGTCCAAGGCAAAGGCCGGATCACCGGCCCCGGACAGGTCGAAGTTACCGCCAAGGATGGGTCAAAACAGACTCTTTCGACTAAGAACATCGTGATCGCAACGGGCTCAGAGCCGTCCACCCTCCCTGGGATCGAAATCGACGAGGAACGCATCGTCTCGAATACAGGGGCGCTCAGCCTCAAAGCGATCCCCAAAAAGCTGGTGCTGATTGGCGCCGGTGTGATTGGTCTTGAAATGGGCAGCGTCTGGTCGCGTCTTGGCTCGGAGGTGACCGTCGTCGAGTATCTTGATCGCATCTTGCCCGGCATGGACAATGAGGTCGCCAAAGAAGCTCAGCGAACCTTCAAAAAGCAGGGGCTCACGTTCAAGCTCGGCACAAAAGTCACGAGTGTTGAAAAGCTCAAGACCAAACTGAAATTGACGATGGAGCCCGCGGCCGGCGGCGACGCAGAGACCATAGACGCCGACATTGTCATCGTCGCAGTCGGACGTCGCCCGTATACGGAAGGGCTCGGCCTGGAGAGCGTCGGCGGCAAAACTGACAAACGCGGCGTGATCGAAACCACCGACCATTTCAAAGTCGCGCCTGGCGTTTGGGCGATTGGCGATTGCATTGCTGGCCCAATGCTCGCGCACAAAGCCGAAGATGACGGCGCAGCGGTCGCAGAACTGATTGCCGGGAAAGCCGGTCATGTCGATTATGACCTCGTCCCTGGCGTGGTTTACACCAATCCAGAGATTGCGAGCATCGGTAAAACCGAAGAGCAGCTCAAAGATGCCGGCATCAAGTATAAGAAGGGCAAATTCCCCTTCATGGCGAACTCGCGCGCGCGTACAAATCACGAAACGCTCGGCTTTGTGAAAATCCTTGCTGAAGAAGGCACCGACCGCATTCTCGGCGCGCACATGATTGGCGTCGGGGTGGGTGAGATGATCCACGAAATCGCAATTGCGATGGAGTTTGGAGCCTCGTCCGAAGACGTTGCCCGCACCTGCCACGCTCACCCAACCATGTCGGAGGCGGTCAGACAGGCCGCGATGGGCGTCGAAGGCTGGACCATGCAAATGTAGGCTTTTGCCGCAATGACCGCAGACGCCGTTCACGATCGCAGCTGATCGCCGTTAAATGTCATCTGTATGACAGACCGTTGAAATTCGTCCGTGTAGACCGCGCACCATGGGCCGTCCGACCACCCCACCCGGTCGTGATTGCCCCGGTCCGTCGACAGCGTCCCCCTTTACTTTGTCGGCGGGCCCCCGCGATTTGATCAAGCCGATAGCTCGTCCCGCATGGACTGCAACGCCGACGCGTTGAGCCTCAACGCGCCGTACCGCATCTCGACAATATTCTTGGCAACCAAACGATTAAGCTCTGCGTTCACGACTTGCCGTGATAGACCGATCATCCGCGCAAACTCTTGTTGCGAAATCGAGATTGAGATCGACCCGTCCGGATCAGCTTGCGAGAATTGCGACAGATGGACAAGGTTCCAACGGACTTTCTCCGCTGCTGTCGCTGACAAGCTAAAATCAATCCAACCAATGGCGCGCGAAATAAACTCGCCCACCGCCTCCATCACTTTTTCGAAGACGATCGGATACTTACCGACAAATTCCATCAGGACCGCTTTTGGAATGTAAATCAGCTCGGCGTCTTCCAGCGCGATCATCGTATTGTAACCGCCTTCTTTGCTGAACAGACTGGTCAGACCAAGACTCTCCCCCGGATACACAATGCGCAGAATGAATTTATCATTCTCAAAGGCAGAGCGCAGCGCCTCGAGCCGACCACTCAGGACCGTATATACCCCGAACAACTTGGTTCCGCGCCGATAAACGATCTCGCCCTTTTTATAAGATTTCGTCTCCGCAGCTGCGAGCAAATCCTGCTGCGCTTGAAGCGGCAAGTCATCGATCCATGATCGCTTTTTTCCCGATGCGGCCATCGGATCCACCAGTTTGTCCCAGTCCGATTAAACCACATTTACGCAAAAACCCCAACCTTAGACGCGCGGTGCCAGTGATTGAACTGTCAACTGTGCGACAGTTTTATGTCGGCGATTCATGTCATAAGAAGGATGTGAGACGGGACACTAGTAGAGCAATGAAGCATCAAGCTGGTCCGATCGTGTCTGTGGAAGACGCGATTAAGAAGCTGCGCGGCTATGCGTTTATCGCGACCGGCGACCGGGACAAAGCCGATATTGCTTTGGTGCGAGCGCTGAACAAGCTCTTGGATTTCACCGAGAACCGTCAATCTGATCCAAGCTTCGACTACACGTCACATGCTTTGAACCTGCTCGAAACAGAATTGCGCTCTATGAACAGTTTCGACCCAAATTTGCGCTCAAAAGCGTATGTCTTGATGGAGCTGCAAGGGCTCTCGGCCGAAGAAACGAGCCAAATCTTAGATGTTGATATGAGCGAGATCGAAGTCTGGGGACAGGAGTTTTCCTGACCGGTCCTTATGGCCGTGGCCCAAATGCGGTTTGTCCCGTCTCTAGAACGCGCCAGGCGTGATGCACGAAATCGACAAGCAGGGGCCGGGTCTCGCGCGGATCAATGATCTCTTCGGCGAAAAACGCTTCTGCGGTTCGGAACGGAGACGCGATCGCGTCAAATCGTTTGTACAGGCTTTTGAGATAAGCTTCTTTGTCCTCAGCCTCGAGAATTTCCTTGCGGTATGCCGCTTCAATGCCACCCGCCATTGGCAGGCTGCCCCAATCGCCGCTTGGCCAGCAATAGCGCCATTTCGCCTTGGATGGATTGAACATGGCCGATCCTGCAAGCCCATAGGCCTTTCGGATAACCACAGCGCAGATCGGCACCGTTGCCTGATAGACCGCCGCCATGGCCCGAACGCCTTTTCGCGTGACGCCTGCCGTTTCGTGCTTCACGCCGCAAGCAAATCCGGGGCAATCGACAAAATGGATCACCGGCAAATGGAAGGTTGAGCAGAGATCCATATGGCGCGTGACTTTGTCACAAACATCCGCTGTCCAAGCGCCATCTAAGAAGAATGGGTCGCCTGCGAGAATGCCAACCGGATGACCATCGACACGCGCAAATCCGGTGACAATGCCCCGCCCCCATTGCTCGCCAATCTCAAAGAAGCTGTCTTTATCGACGGTTGCTGCAATGATCTTACGCGGTTTGTAAGGCGTTTTGCCATCTGTCGGAACGATTGACATGAGCGCTTCGTCTTTGCGCTGCGGGTCATCCGTCGGCTGTATGACCGGCGGAAGCTCATGCACTGAAGAGGGCAAGTAGGACAAAAACTGGCGCGCCGCTTCAAACGCGTCCGCCTCAGAGTCGACGACCGCATCGACCGTGCCATTGCGCGCTTGGATTTGCCAGCCGCCAAGTTCTTCTTTGGTGACGTCTTCACCTAACGCGCGTGTGACAGGAGGTCCGGCCACGAAGACTTGGCTGAGCTCTTTGACGAGCACCGAAAAGTGGCTGGCGGCAAGCCGCCCGGCCCCCATGCCCGCACATGGCCCAAGCCCCAGCGAGACATATGGCACCTCCGCCATGCCTGAAACGACGAGCTCCCAACCCGGCGTTTCGGGAATATATGTCCGCGGATCCTGCTCAAACATTTTGATCGACCCGCCTCCGCCCGTGCCATCGATCAATTGCACCAAGGGCATGCGATATTCTTGGCTCTGTTTGAGCGATTGCAACAGTTTCCCGCGAATAGAGGCATCTGCTGCGCCGCCTCTCACGGTAAAATCGTCACCGAGGATGAATGCCGGTCGTCCGTTCAAAGTGGCGCGCCCGACAACCGAGTTAGACGCCATAAAGCTCTCAAGCTCTTCATTCGCGTCATAAGTGGCGCGGCCGGCAATTTTGCCGATTTCGTGAAAGCTTCCAGGATCAGCCAGAAATGCCACGCGTTCTCTAACTGTGAGCTTGCCGCGCCCTCTTTGACGAGAGACCGGCTCTTCACCGCCCATATTCTCGGCCAATCGTTCTCGGCGGCGCAATTCTTCGATGGATTTTTCCCAGGACATGGCATGTGTTTCGAAACCTTCCGCAGCGGAGGGTCAAGCATAAAACAAGTTTGCGAAATTGATCGGCTGTTCGTCTTGCTGCAGTTTACGTTTACGGCACCCTTGCCGAGCCCCGTCTGGCCTGCTTTATCGTCGATCGAAGCATACATAACAGGAGGGCTTCCACATGGATCTCGCAGAACTCACATCTCGCGCGGCCGCAGCAGTCGCTGGCGGAGACAGCGGTTTCGCCAAAAAAGTTAAGTTCGACTTCGGCGATGTCGGCAAACTGTTCATCGATGGCGCCGCAGGCGTCGCAAACAATGATGATGCAGAGGCAGATGCCACCGTCAAAGTCGACTGGGAAGACTTTGCCAAGCTTGCCGCCGGTCAGCTCGACCCAACCATGGCGTTCATGCAGGGCAAACTCAAAGTTCTCGGTGACATGTCCGTCGCCATGCAGCTGCAGAGCATTATGAGCAAGCTGTCTTAAGCTTGAGACCTGCTTGATTTGATAGAGCGCCTCATCCGGCTTAAACGCAGGATGAGGCTTTTCATTTTGGACGTTTGAATGACCGAACAGACCGAAGATCGCATTGTCGATGTGCCCGGAAATCCGCGTCCGGATGGCGCCCGGATTATTTGGTTTGAAGGGGTCGGCGGCCGCCGGCTGCGAGCTTGCTTAGCCCCAGCCACCGCATCCGAACCGCGTGGCACAGTCATTGTCTGCCCCGGGCGCACCGAATTTATCGAGAAATACTTCGAGGTCGCCCGTGAGCTGCAAGACCGCGGTTTTGCGGCCCTGATCATTGACTGGCCCGGACAAGGCTTGTCGGAGCGTTTGCTCGATGATCCGCAAAAAGGCCATGTCAATCGGTTTGAGACCTTTATGGGCGCTTTGCGAAACGGCCTGGACGCGATGACCGAGCTTCCAAGACCATATGTCTCGCTGGCCCATTCTATGGGCGGTGCCATTGCACTGGCTGCGATCGGACAAGGGCTGGTCAAGGTCGAGGCGGCGGCGTTCTGTGCCCCAATGTGGGGACTGCCGCTCGGGCGTGTGCAGCGTTACTTTATCTGGGCGATGCGCGTCATGGGTCGCTCAGATGACTTTGCCCAAAAACCCGGTCCGCCAGAGCGGTTTGAAGAGAATGTTGTCACATATGACGAAGCCCATTGGCAGCTCAATCGCGACCTCACAGATGCTGCGCCTGAATTGTCGCTCGGCCCCGTCACCTGGGGCTGGCTCGGCGCCTCTTTGGACATCTTCAACACGATTTCGAAACCCGGTGTTCTGAAACAGATCGATATCCCGGTTTTCGTCGCCAGCGCAGCGGATGAAAAGCTGATCGATAATGGCGCGCATGCGCATGTCGCCAGTCACCTGCCGAATTGTGAGCATGTGACCGTCGAGCATGCGATGCACGAAATTCTAATGGAAAAACCGGACAAACGCGCCGCGTTTTGGGCCGGGTTTGACCGGATGTTAGACCGCGCCAAGATTTAGCGCGTTACTCGGCTTTGAACCCAGCATCTTTATGCGCACCATCGCAAAACGGCTTGTTCGCCGATTGACCGCATCGGCAAAGGTATGCCTTGCGCCCAGACCAGGCTTTGCGTCCAGATCCGGCGCGAATGGTGAAATTACCCGACACTTCGAGCGGGCCGTCCGGGATGCGTTTGATCTTCAATGGGCCACCAGTTTCGATCATATCTAAGCCCGTATCGCCGACGGACCCTGCATCCTGGAAATCGATATTCCGATGAGAGTTGTCGCAAAACGGTTTATTGTTTGAGGCCCCGCAGCGGCATAGAGCGACCCGGCGTGATGCGCTGTGCATATCCGGCAATGCCCCATCGACGCTCAGGTCACCTGAGACATAAAGCGGCCCGTCGTTCGAAACAGTCACATCGTTAGTTTCAGGCAAGGCTTCCACCAATAGCCCGTCTGCGCCATGTACCGCTAAGGCGCCCGTTGGACACCGTGCAACAATCTCCGCTGTGTTGGCGCGATCAGATACATTGGGATCACACCATGGCTTACGACCGGTGACGAACAGCGCGCCTTTCGCCCGGCCGCACTCACCCACATGGATACACAATCGGCGATCCCAAGTGACGGTTTCAGATGTTCCTGCGTACTCAAAAATCGTCGTCTTTGACATGAAACATCTCCCGCTAGGTTGCAGACGGGTTTTAGTGCGCGTTCGCCTCGGACTGGAGCTGTGTGTAGCTCTGAATGCCGATGCGCTCGATCAGCTCAAACTGGGTCTCGATATAGTCCACATGCTCTTCCTCATTGTGGAGGATTTTGCCGAACAGGTCGCGACTGACATAATCGCGGACTTTCTCGCTGTGCTCCATGGCATCGCGCAAAAGCGGGATCGCATCTTCCTCAAGCGCGAGATCACATTTCAGAATCTCGGTCACGCTTTCGCCAATCCGCAGTTTGCCCAGGTCTTGTAGGTTTGGCAGACCGCCTAGAAACAAGATCCGTTCGATTAGCCAATCGGCATGGTTCATTTCCTCGATCGACTCTTTGTACTCATAGTCGCCAAGCTTGCTCACACCCCAATCCTTCAGCATCCGCGCGTGCAGAAAATACTGATTGATCGCCGTGAGTTCGTTTTTGAGCGCCAAGTTCAGGAACTCAATGACTTTTGCGTCGCCTTTCATGCGGCATACTCCGTAGAATTACTTACCGCCGTGATATAGCGAGGAGTCGCGAAAAATCAATAAAAAGTACAATAAAAACAATTGACTATGATAGTGCGAAGCATTTGCAAAGCGACTGAAAATCACTCGCACAGAAGCCCACTGATTTCTCAGTGGATTTCTGCGCGCGTTAAAAATGCAAAATTAGTCTTGCAGCGCGGCCTGTCGCATCGCGAAGATCTCGTCCAGATCCTCATCCATAGTTTCAGCAACCATGATAAGGGTTTCAACCGAGCCAA
>JBCBQS010000149.1:0-7189 GCA_039820085.1 Pseudomonadota bacterium | reverse complement strand
CCCAGATCGCTTCTTCAGGCTCATCCGGTTTGGCGAATTTCCAAAGCGCGAAGTCGGACGGGTCGCGCTTGCCGAGATCGACGTCAACACGCGCACCCGCCTGATTGTCATCCAGTTTCCGTTTGGAAAGCTGACCATATTCTTCCATTTGCGGCACGTTGAAAAACACACCGGCATCGGTCTCATAGGCATACCCTTTGCGTTCCAGCGTTTCGATAATGTCGAGCATTTCGTCAACATGATCCGTGGCCCAGGGCACAATGGTCGGCGGCAGCGCGTTTACGGCTGCGGCATCCTCGTCATAGATCTTGGCGTATTTCTTGGTGATCTCATCAATCGTCTCGCCTGTTTCTTGGCTGGCCGTGATGATCTTGTCTTCGATGTCCGTCACATTGCGCGCATAGACGACGGCGGCGTCACCATACTGATCGCGTAAAACGCGGAACAGCGTATCGAATACGATGACGGGCCGAAAATTGCCGATATGCGCCCGATTATAAACGGTCGGTCCGCAGACATACATGGTCACGCGGTTGGGGTCTTGGGGTTCAAAGTCACGCTTTTCGCGGGCAAGCGAATCGTACAGGCGGATCGTCATATCTGGCTCTTTGGTCTGGGAAATAGGAAAACGGATTGGGTCGGGCTAAGGGCGTTGCCTTAGCCGCAAATACAGACGCAAGAGATGGTGCAGACACGCATCATGGTTTCCTTTGTTCCAACGTGGCCTTTAGACCTTTGTCAGAAATTTTGCAATGCCAGGTTAAAGCTCTCCAAGGTCGATCAGGGAGTTCGTGCTCGCGAGGATCGCGTCCTCAGCGGGAATATAGTCGATTCCAAGCATGGTTTTAGACTTCTCGTTCGAAAACGAGCGCTCTTTTTCAAGTTCCGGGACAATTTGTTTGAGCGTCGGATTGACCAGGGTCAACATCCGCACCAACCAACTCGGCAGCTCTCCTTTTGGGAGCTTCCGACCCGGGTATGCCTCGCGCAGCACGTCTCCGATCTGCGTGAAGCTCAGGACGCGCTCGCCAACGATAAACCGCTCTCCGGCGGCATCTGGTTTTTCCATTGCTGCGACATGCGCCAGCGCAACGTCGCGAACATCAACGATGCCAAAGGTCAGTTTGGGAAAGGCTGGAACTTTGTTGAGCATTGGCTGTGTGACGAGCTCAAGCGAGGCGGACACATCGCCGCTCATTGCAGGTCCAAGAACGGCCACCGGATTGATCGTGGTGAGTTCAAGGCCTGCGCCGTCGCCCGAAACATAATCCCAAGCGGCTTTTTCGGCGATCGCTTTGGAGCGTGTATAGGCGGTGTTGTCTTTCAGATTGTCTGGGTTTGACCAATGAGATTCGTCCAAATTTGCTGGACGCGCATCGCCCCAGCCATATGCAATCGCCGCGAAGGATGACGTCATCACGGCACGTTTGACGCCCGCGACCTTTGCTGCTTTTAGCGCCCGCAGCGCGCCTTCTTTGGCGGGAATGATGAGCTCATTCGGGTCCTTGGGCAGATTGTTTGGGATCGGTGAGGCTAAGTGTTGGAGATAGGTCACGCCCTCCATGGCTTCGGCCCAACCGTCATCTTTGGTCAGATCCGCACTGACTAATTCGACTTCGATGGGTTTACCCGCATATGCGCTCAATGTTGCGTTTAACTGCTCAGCTTTGCTTGCAGATCTGGCGGTCCCACGCACCTCATAGCCTTTATTGACCAGAGCTAAGATCGTGTGTGAGGCGATGAAACCGGTCGCGCCGGTAACGAGTACTTTCGTCATGGTGAGCCCTCCTCGTTAAAAAACGTGTTTGATTTAAGCGTACATTACACGGGCAGAAGCGCAATTAGCGTCCTTTTGCACTCCGCCGTTCTCGCCAACCAATGTAGAACGTCGACACAACGATAATCGCCGCACCAATCCAGACGCTGACACCTGGTACCAGGCGGAACACCCAAAAATCGGCAACGGTCGCCATCGGCAAACGCAAATAATCAATCGGCGATAAGAAGGAGGCGTCGCCGATGCTCATCGCGTAGATGAAGCAAAATTGTGAGGTGAATCCAAAGGCGCTCATCGCCATTATGAGCAGCCAATCTTCCAGCGAAATCGTGTGCCAAAACATCACAAGAAACGGCGCCAATAGAATGCTGGATAAAAGGTTCGCATAGAAAAGAAGCACCATCGCGGGCAGCTCCGCGCTCAAAAATTTCACCATGACAATTGCTGAAGCGAGGCTAAACGCGCTGATCAGCGCGACGAGACTGCCAAGGTCAAAACTTGTGTGTTCGAGTGCGCCGGGTTGCCAGAAAAAGAAGATCCCCGGCATCACCATGATGAGCACCCCGACGAAGCCAACGAACAGTGCCGCCCAACGGTGCGGGCCGACAAATTCTCTCAAGGCCAGTGCGGCGAGCAAGGTGACGAAGAGCGGGCGCGTAAAACTGATCGCGTTGAACTGGGCGAGGGTCAGCGTGAAGAAGTCGGAGACCGCGACGATCGCGAGCGTGAACCCCAATGTTCCAAACAAACTTCGCACGACCAAAAGTCCGGGGCGCTTGGTTTTAAGTTTGGACACGCCCAGCATGAGCACGAACGGAACGGCCATCCACATGCCTAAAAACGCTCGCCAAAAAGCCAAAAAGACGGGGTGTACGTCGTCTGACAAAAGTTTGTTGAGAAGGAGATAGAAGGTGAACCCGACGCCGGACAGAACCATAAGAGCCGCGCCTCTTAGGTTGTCAGAAAGCTTGGCATGATTAACCGATTGGTAACCGGAATCTTCCTCCGTGTCTGACATGTCCAACTTCTCCCCTGCCGATCTCGAAGCCATAGACCGATTGTGGCGGTCAATTCCAGCGGATCATGTTTGGACCGGCTGGTCGGCCAGCGGCGAAGCGCCAGCAGAGATTACGCTATACCGCACGCAAGCGCACTGGCGTCGCTTTCCCTTACGCAAGTCAAACGGCGAGTTTATTTTGTTCGACGATCGTGGGTATGAGGTTGCGCGCTCGCAAAGCCCGGATGATCTTTTGAAGCAATTTGAATCGATCCCTGGGCTCGCGGCTTAGCTCCCCTGACCGCCGCGCATCGCAGCCGCCATTTGTTCGGCTTGTTCCGGTGTAATCCCCAGCGCGTCTAGAATAGGTCCGCCAAGCTCTTCATTCCAACTGTGTGGTGGGCCCACGGTGATGCCGCCATCGACCACAAACTCACCGCCCGTGATAAAGCCCGCGGCATCTGAACTCAAGAAGGCTGCCATCTGAGCGATGTCTTCGCTCTTGCCTGTGCGTCGTGCCGGCTGCATTGCAGCGCCGGCTTGAGAAATCATTTCCGCCATTTGATCGGCCTGTTCACGCGGAAGTCCGAGCGACGCACCGAAGATCGAGGTTGCGATAAACCCGGGCAGGATCGCGTTGACTCGGATCTTGTGCTTGGAGAGCTCCGCCGCTGCGAGCTTTGAGAAATGGGCGACAGCTTTCTTTGCAACAGAGTAAGTGATCGGCGCATAGCCCGCACACACAGCAGAGATGGACGAAGTATTGATCACGCTGCCGCCGCCGCGCGCGATCATGTGCGGGACGGCATAATGCGTCCCCGCAAAGACCGACTTCAACAACAGATCCATGGTAAAATCATAGCCATCAAGATCCAGCTCTTCGACCGTGCTCGATGTCCCGCCGCTTCCCGCATTGTTCCAGAGAATATCGAGGCCGCCAAAGGTATCCGCAGCGGTTTTCATCAACGCCTCTAGAGACGCCATATCGGTGACATCGCAATGCTGATAGGCAACTTTGTCGTCGCCAAAACGCGTCACAAGGGCTTGCCCTTTGTCGTCTTGTACGTCTGCTGCGATGACTTGCGCGCCGGCTTCGACGAACACTTCGACGCCTGCGGCGCCGATGCCGCTGGCCGCACCCGTGATGACGGCCACTTTGCCGGTTAAGTCTGTCATGCCTTCCTCCTGATCATGTTTTCCACATGGGGCGGGAGGATAAGCGACCCGTCAAGCCGGGCCGCCGCGTTAATCAGCGCAACCCAGGCGCGTTTGGATGTCTTCCTGACACACTTTGTCACTGGGGGTGATGTATCCGTAAACCATCCAATTTAAGCAAAAGGAGCCTCCTATGTCTTTCACACCACAACACTTTGCCTGCTGGTTCGAAATCCCCGTCACAGACCTTGATGCCGCGAAAGCGTTCTACGGTTCTGTTTTCAAGATGCAGCTGGAAACAGATGAGACCGGGCCGAATCCGCTCGTCATGTTCCCGGTGAGCGACGCTGAGGGCGGCGTTTCTGGACACCTCTACCCAGGTACACCAGCCCCAGATGGATCGACCATTCATCTCGTTGTCCCGGACAGCCTGGCAGAAGCGCAGGCCCGCGTGGAAGACGCTGGCGGACGGGTCGAGTCCGACCCGATCGAAATTCCTGCTGGTCACTTCTGTTATGCGCGCGATCTTGATGGCAATTCGATTGGGTTGTTTGAATTTAAGGCGTCATAGTGCCCGTCGCCGAATGTTGGCGTCGCGCGTGCGTGCGCGACGCGCTTGACTCTTAGGCCGTCTTCCTGTTTTAGACGCCCCTTCAAGACGGGTCGGTGTGGTGCTGCCGTTGCAATCGTCACTTTCATTCGGAAAGAGACCAGCCCACGTCAAAAATTGAGGTCTAATATGTCACGTCGTCATTCGGCGAAGTACAAGATTGATCGCCGTGTCGGCGAGAATATCTGGGGACGCCCCAAATCACCAGTTAATAAGCGCCCAAACAAGCCCGGTCAGCACGGTCCAAACCGCCGTGGGAAAGTCTCGGACTTTGGGATGCAATTGATGGCCAAGCAGAAACTCAAGTTTCACTATGGCGACATCACAGAAAAGCAATTCAAAGCGACTTTTGTCGAAGCGGCTCGCCGCAAAGGCAACACCGCAGAGAACTTGATTGGTCTGCTCGAGTCGCGTTTGGACGCGTTCGTCTATCGCTCTAAATTTGTGCCAACAATTTTTGCCGCGCGGCAGTTCGTCAATCATGGCCACGTCACAGTTAACGGCACAAAAACCAATATCAGCTCGTATCGTCTAAAGCCGGGCGACGTTGTCCAGGTTCGCGAAAAGTCTCGGAACATGGCGCTGGTTCTCGAAGCATTGGGCTCACCAGAGCGCGATCTTCCAGAATATATCGAGGTCGATCCAAAAGCGATGACCGCAACCTTTGTGCGGATGCCAGAATTGTCTGACGTTCCTTACCCGGTTCAAATGGAACCTGCTCAGGTCGTCGAATACTATTCTTCATAAGCCCTCAGCTGCTTAACAATCTCAAAGAGCCGCGCCGTTACAGCGCGGCTTTTTTGTTAGGACACACAGCCGAAAGAAAACGCGGCATTGAGCGGTTGTAGCTGAATGGTGCGCGTCGGGTCGCCGACAGGGACGCTGACGCTACCGCCTGGACCGACATCCGGGTCGCAACTTTCTGTCACCATCTCAGCGCCGCGCGGTGCCCGGTTTAAAGGCACTGCGGCCACTTCCCAAAGTCCACCGAGATTTGTGCCATTCCAAGCAGAGCTGGTCTCGCGTGGCTCTAATGGGCGGGTGACGCCGCCATGAGAAATAATGATTTGTCGGTCACTCGTATTTGTGACGCCGCGCGGCGCGATGCGCCCGGAATAGCCTGACAAAGTGACGGAGCGCCATCCATTTATGGTGCCATCTTCAGCGCAGTCGGGTTCAAACGTCATCGCACCATCGAGCGTCTCCAAACCCATCCCGTAGACCTCGACCGTGTCTTGATCGGACCGCGGCGACAATCGAGACGAGGCCTGAAAAGTCGTGTTGCCAGCCGGGACGCCGACGACCCGGCTGCCATTCTTTGACAGGGTCGAAAAAGGAAGACCGCTAAACGAGTAAGTTTCATCATCGGTCTCGAGAACGGTGATCTCGGTCGAGACTTCCGCGGATGCGGGCGAGGACACCACCGTCCAATCCAATTCCGTTTCACCAGGAACACAGACAAATTCAGGGTCAGCGCTTATCTCTGTCGAGACCCCATTGCCTTTACATGCGGCCAAAGCTGCCAGAGGAACTAAAAACAGTAATCGGGTCATATTGAGTGCCTTTTATTTATATTCACAGCACTCACGCTGTAATAATAGCGCCGTATTTGTATCTGTTTCAAGCCAGTTTTTGGAGATTGTCTCGGTCCGCAAATCCGCGATAGACTATTGGGTCATTGAGTGAGGGATTTTATGGCGAACCATCCGACAAGACAGCAAGTCGTGGACACTCTGATCGCGCAGCCGGGCAAACCATTCGATCTTTCGAGCCGAGACTCCGGCGATCGCTCACTTTTTCCGGACAAAAAGGAAGCGCGGGTCAGTCTCAAAAAAGACGCTGCCGCCATCAATGAGCTTCAAGACAAGCTCTACGCCAATCGTGATCGCGCGCTGCTCGTCGTGCTGCAAGGTATGGATACGGCAGGCAAGAGCGGTGTGATCCGAAACGTGTTCGCCGATACCAGCCCGCTCGGCATGCAAGTGCGCGCGTTTAAAGCGCCGAGCAAGACAGAACTTGCGCACGACTATCTGTGGCGCATCCACGACGCCGTACCCCGCAAAGGCCGGATCGGGATTTTTGATCGCTCTCACTATGAGGATGTGCTCGTCGTCAAAGTCCGCAATTTTGCGCCCGCAGATAAAGTCGAGCAGCGCTATGATCAGATTAATGCGTTTGAAAAGCACTTGAGCGAGAACGGCGTGACCATTCTGAAGTTCATGTTGAATGTCGGCTATGAGGAACAAGGTATCCGCTTACGCGAGCGACTGACTGAGGCGCACAAGCTCTGGAAATTCAATCCTGGTGACTTGGAAGATCGGAAGCTTTGGCCGCAATTCATGGATGCGTACGAAACAGCGGTTCAGCGGTGCTCAACCGAGCATGCGCCTTGGTACATTGTGCCGGCCGATAGCCGAACCCGGCGCAATGCGATGATTGCCCGGGTCGTGCGCGGCGCACTCGAAGACATGGACCTCAAGTGGCCCGACCCGGGCTATAAGGCGGACGATTTTACGTTCGACTAGCTGCGAATCGAGACGGACCCGCCGCTCGACTTGTCGGTCGTGACGTCCGTGGGGCCGCCATAGACGTCAATATCTGCGCCGCTCGACACATTTGCTTCAATGCTTCCAGTGACGTGCACCGAAAT
>JBCBQS010000148.1:0-7219 GCA_039820085.1 Pseudomonadota bacterium | reverse complement strand
AATTGCAAAACTGGGGACAGACAGTGGTTAGAGCAATCTTTTCCGGCTGCGCGCAGCAGCTTATGCGTTTGCGTCAGAATCGTTCTGGTAACACAGCGATGATCTTCGCACTTGCAATCATTCCGATCTTTGCCGTGGCAGGGTTCGCGATTGATCATAATCGGCATGTGACGGTGAAAAAGCAGGTTCAGGCCTCGCTGGACGCGGCCGCATTGGCAACGGCTTTGCGCCTCAATGAGGAACGTTTGGACGAGACCAAACTCGACCCAATCGCTCAAGACTATTTTGACGCCCAATTGGCCCCCAACAGCGCGC
Organism: Pseudomonadota bacterium; assembly: GCA_039820085.1. Taxonomy (GTDB): domain Bacteria; phylum Pseudomonadota; class Alphaproteobacteria; order Caulobacterales; family Hyphomonadaceae; genus Henriciella. The sequence continues at coordinate 6,904 of JBCBQS010000148.1, read as the reverse complement.
TGTCGGCCATGCCCGTCAAAGCCCAGGTGGTCGGTGATGAGGTCATCCTCAGCACAACTGGTCAACTCGACACCACGCTGATGAGCGTTGTCGGCCAAAAGGTTATGCCAGTGAACGCATCCACCGCTGTCGTGTACAACATTCGCCAACCCGTCGAGCTTTCGCTTGTGGTCGATATGTCGGGGTCTATGGAAGGCGACAAGCTTACAGCTCTAGAAGACGCGGCGAAATCGCTCGTCGACATCCTGCTTCCAAGCGATGATCCAGACAAAAACGATGCTGCAAAAATGTCGGTCGTTCCCTTCAATAATTACGTGAAGATCGACACCAAGTATAAGAATGCGACCTGGATCCGTGATACCGACCCCTACACGCGGACTTGGACGTCTTGCAAAACCACGAACAAAGCCCGCCGCGACGCGGGGTGCGAGCAAAAAACCGAATCTTGCACAAAATGGAAAGGCTCGGTCGAAAAAGGCAATCGTACGTCGTACCAGGGTACCTGCAAAAGATGGGTCTGCCCAGATGGCGCTGAGCCGGAGGAGACTTGCACGCCGAAATCAGAGTATCGCCAATGGCATGGCTGTGTGCGGTCTCGCAAGAACCCTTACAACGTCAATGACGAGTCGTATACCAGCGAGAAAATCCGCGGCATCGTTGCGAAGAATGCTTGCAGCGTGACGAGAATGATCGAGCTGACCAATGACCATAAAGCGGTCGACAAAGTCATCGATAGTCTGAAGGCAAGCAGCAACACATATATCCCAACCGGTTTGATTTGGGGTCTCCGGTCGCTATCGCCACAAGCCCCGTTCACGGGCGGTGAGGACTATACGACGTTTGCTGCAGACGGAGGGCGTAAAGCACTGATGCTCATGTCTGATGGTGCGAACACGGCGTCTCCCAACAATAGCGGCTATCACAACAAGTCCAATGCCAGCCAGGCCAATGGCTACACGATCGATATCTGTAATGAAGCCAAAAACGCGGGCATCGAAGTCTATACAATCGCGTTCGATTTAGACGATGATGATACCAAAGACATGCTGAAAGACTGCGCGACGGATCCGACATATTTCTATGACGCTGACGACGCATCTGAACTGCAATCCGCGTTCGACTCGATTGGTCGCGACTTGGCTGAACTGGCGATCGCTCGCTAAATCATTCAATCGCCGAAGAACAGGGCAATGCCCCTGTTCTTCGGCCAAGATCTCCTGCTTTTCAGGATAAAATGCTCCGCATCAAATCGGGGGCCTTGTACAGCGACACAACTCACATACGTCAGAGGAGCTGAGCTATCTCCAAGGACGTCATCCCGTGCCCGCTATTCCCGCCGATGTAAATTATACGTTCACGCCAGACCAGATCGAAACGCTCAAAGCGTTTGGTCAAATTATCCACCATGAAGAAGGCGAAGTGCTCATCGATGATGGCGCGACGCAACAAGACTTTATGATCACGGTCACGGGCGAAACGCATATTTTTGTCCAGACACCGGACGGTCCCAAACGCGTCGGCTGGATGGAGCCCGGACAATTTGCGGGGGATATCGCAATCATCACAGGCGCCGCTGCCTTGGCGAGCACCATTATGGGCAAGTCGGGCGAGGTGTTGCATATTCCTTTTGGCCGACTGCAGGATTTGCTCGTTGCGAACTCCGAGCTGTCTGACATCATTGTCCAGACCCTCACGGCGCGGCGGACCTTCGCCCACAGCGCCGATCATGGCGCCGTAATCGTGATTGGCGCCCCGCAAGATCGACTGGTCTTCACCGCACGCAATTTATTGTCAAAATTTGGCGTTCCGCACCGATGGCTTTCCCCAGAATCGGATGCGCTTGCCGAACGCTTGATCACTGCCAAAGGGATCACGCAGGATCAGCTGCCGGTCGTTATTCGCGGTGGCTCGCGGGTCTTGTCTCGGCCCTCAGCGAAGGATTTATCCACGGCCTTCGGTTTCGATTTATTGGCCGATGGCGCATCCGCCGATGTGATCGTTGTGGGCGCCGGGCCTGCGGGACTCGCAGCGAGCGTCTACGCGGCTTCAGAAGGTCTTAGCGTCATCACGATCGACTCAGAAAATCCCGGCGGGCAAGCAGGGACATCATCCAAAATCGAAAACTATCTTGGCTTTCCAACCGGCGTCTCTGGTCAGGAATTGACCGACCGCGCCGTCATTCAAGCCATCAAGTTTGGGGTGAGCCTGACAGCCCCTATTCAAGCTTCGGCACTCGAACGCAATGGCGATGGCTTTCGCGTGTCCCTCTCTGATGGTCGATCGATTTCATCGAATGCAATCGTCATCGCAACAGGCGCGCAATATCGCCGCCTGCCGATAGACAATATTGAACGGTATGAAGGGCGCGGGGTCTATTACGGCGCAACGCCGATGGAAGCTCAATTGTGCGGCGGCTCGGAAGTGGTCGTGGTCGGGGCTGGCAACTCTGCCGGTCAAGGGGCTGTCTTCCTCAGTCAGACCGCTAACAAAGTCCACGTCATGTATCGCCGAGCGGACATTCGTGAAACGATGTCGGAATATCTCGTCAAACGCCTGGAAGAGACGCCAAACATCGTCTTGCATCCGCAGGAAGAGATTTCGCAGCTGCACGGTGTCGATGGCGCGGATGAGTTTGACGATCGGCTTGTTTCCATCACGCACAAGCACAGCGAAACCGGCAATGAAACGCAATGCGACGCCCCGTTTGTATTCTTGTTCGTCGGCGCGAAACCGTTCACGCAATGGCTGCCGCAAAACATGTCCTGTGACAAAACCGGTTTTGTTCGAACTGGCGCTGATCTGCAAAACCTAGATCTCGTGAAAGCCGGTTGGTCACTCGATCGTATGCCGAGCGAGTATGAAACTAGTTGGCCAAGAGTCTATGCGGTTGGCGATGTTCGAGCCGGATCGGTCAAGCGCGTCGCCTCCGCCGTCGGGCAAGGCTCCGTGGTGGTGAGCCATATTCATGCGGCTTTGGCAGAGCTCGAAGACGCAAACAGCGAGAGTTGACCCAATACCAACCATTTGACTAAGTCGCATCTATGCGTCTCGCCCTCGTTCCATTTTTCATCTTGATCGCTGCCTGCAACCAAACCGCATCGCTCCCGCAACCGGACAACCTTTGCGAAGCGCCTGGCGCAAGGTGTGTGAGCGCGCCGGTTCGAGATGTCGTCGCTGTCGATGGCGATACGTTTGAACTTCAGCGCCTGACAGATCGTGGCACCGAGCGTCTTCGCCTCAGACTGATCGGCTGGGACAGTCCAGAGACGGGCGATAGCGCGGCTTGCGCAGCCGAAAACGCCTTAGGTCAACAGGTGGAGACACGTGCCAGAACCCTGTTCGCAGAGGCTCAAACGCTGACGTTCAAAGCCGAAGGGGCGGATCGGTTTGGCCGCACCCGCGCGCACGTTTACCTCGATGGTACACATATTGGCTGGTTGCTCGCCAAAGACGGCCTGTCAAAGCCTTGGCTCAGTGAAACGGTGAAACCAAGCTGGTGCGACTGACCCCTCGCCCGAGGACAAGCTTCCATTGGTAGAGCTTTCCGGCATAGAACACCGGCAGTTAAACAGTCCTGCGAGTAGGAAACGCCGATGCCCGCCCTTTCTATGACCCCTCAAAACGTCTCCGATTACATTGCCCAGGCCGGGCGCGATGCATGGCTTGTTCCCGACGTCCCTGCTGACACACCGCGTCGCCCAATCGAGAAAGTCGGTGTGATTGGCGCCGGCACGATGGGCGGCGGTATTTCTATGAATTTCGCCACGGCGGGTATCCCCGTCACCATTCTTGAGCGCCAGCAAGAGGCGCTTGATCGCGGCCTCGGCGTGGTGCGAGGTCATTACCAGCGCAGCGCCGATAAAGGCCGGTTCCCGGTCGAAGAAGTTGATGAGCGCATGGGCCGGCTGATCGGCACACTCAGCATGGATGATTTCGCAGACTGTGACCTGATTATCGAAGCGGTCTTTGAAGACATGGATCTGAAGAAACAAGTCTTCACCGATCTCGATCGGATCGCGAAGCCAGGCGCGATCCTCGCCACCAACACATCCGCGCTCGACATTGATGAAATCGCAAGCGTCACCAAACGCCCAGAAGACGTGATCGGTCTACACTTCTTCTCGCCCGCAAATGTCATGAAACTGCTCGAGATCGTGCGTGCAGAGCACACCGCAGACGATGTCATCATGACCAGCATGGATCTCGCAAAAACGATCAACAAAGTTGCCACTCTCGTCGGCGTTTGCCCGGGATTCGTCGGCAACCGCATCCTATTCGCGCGCCAGGCCCAAGCGCAGAAGCTGGTCTATCAAGGCGCGATGCCTTGGGATGTCGACGCGGCGTTGAATACGTTTGGGTTCCGCATGGGGCCTTACCAAATGTCAGATCTTGCTGGCCTCGACATCGGTTGGAAAAAAGGCGCAACGACGGCCAATCCAATCCGCGATGCGCTGTGCGAGCTTGATCGACGCGGCCAGAAAACCGGCGCGGGATATTATGATTATGATGAGAACCGCCGTCCGATCCCATCCGATGTGACGGCAAAGATCCTCCAAGACGTCACCGGCGTTGAGCCAGGCGGTGCACCAGGACAAGATGAGATCATCGCGACCTGTATCTATCCAATGATCAATGAAGGCCTCAAAATCCTAGAAGAAAAGAAAGCCCAACGGGCGTCAGACATCGATATCGTCTGGCTCAATGGCTATGGCTGGCCCGCCGATAAAGGCGGACCGATGCTCTACGGGGATATGGTCGGAGCAGAAGCCGTCTTGGCCACGATGGAAAAGCTTGGGGCAGATGATGACCGCTTTGCACCATGCGCAACGCTGAAGCGCCTTGCTGCCGACGGCGGACGCTTCATCGATGTCCAGCCGGGGTGATGACCCAAGACTGCGCCCCGTTTCCAGGTGATTATGATTACATCATTGTCGGCGCTGGGTCGGCGGGGTGTGTTGTCGCCAATCGTCTCTCGCAAGACCCAAGCAAGAAAGTCCTACTTCTAGAGGCCGGTGGCAAAGACAATTGGATTTGGTTCCACATCCCAGTCGGTTACTTATTTGCGATCGGAAACCCGCGCTCTGACTGGATGTTTGAGACGACCGCGCAGACGGGATTGAACGGTCGAAAACTCAACTATCCTCGTGGAAAAGTCCTCGGCGGCTCGTCTGCCATCAACGCGATGATCACGATGCGGGGCCAGGCCGCAGACTATAATGGCTGGCGGGATCTTGGTCTGCCGGGTTGGGGCTGGGATGAGGTTCTACCGGTCTTCCGCGATTTGGAAGACCACTTTCTGGGTCAAAGCGCGCATCATGGCGTTGGCGGCGATTGGCGCGTGGAAGCGCCGCGTGTCAGCTGGGGCATTTTGGATGCTGTGCGTGACGCAGCCGTGGAGATGAACATACCCTCGTCGGCAGACTTCAATACCGGCGACAATGAAGGCGCAGGATACTTTCATGTAAACCAGAAGCGCGGGCGTCGATGGTCTGCCGCGCGGGGGTTTTTGTCACCCGCGCGACAGCGAAAGAACCTACGGATCGAGACCGGTGCTTTGATCGAAAAAGTCGAACTCGAAAACGGTCGCGCGACTCAAATTGTGTTCGACCAGAATGGTCAGCGGTTTCATGCGCGCGCCAATGCTGAGATTGTCTTGTGCGCCGGGTCCATTGGCAGTGTTCAGATCTTACAGCGATCAGGCATTGGACCTGCAAAGGACCTCAAGGCCGTCGGGGTGACGCCGCAAATCGATCTGCCTGGGGTTGGACGAAACCTTCAGGATCACCTCCAACAGCGCGCGATCTATAAAGTATCAAACGCGGTGACGTTGAATCAGACCTATTACTCGATCTTCGGCAAGGCCAAGATGGGGCTCGATTATCTGTTCCGACGACGCGGCCCCCTGACTATGGCGCCCTCGCAATTGGGGATTTTCACCCGCTCGTCGCCAGATCAAACTCGTGCCAATATTCAGTTTCACGTGCAGCCTTTGTCTTTGGACAAATTCGGGGACCCGCTTCACCGATTTCCGGCAATTACGGTCGCCGCCTGTAATCTGCGCCCGACGTCGCGCGGGTCGATCCAGATTAGCGGGCCCCAGATCGATGCCGCCCCGATTATTGATCCGAACTATCTCGACACGGAAGACGACAAAATCGTGGCCGCTGACGCCATCCGCGTGACGCGCCAATTGATGCGTCAGGCCGCGATGCAACCGTTTCAGCCGGATGAATTGCTACCCGGTGCGAATGTTCGTGATGAAGATCTGGCGCGGGCCGCGGGGGACATCGGAACGACAATTTTCCATCCGGTTGGCACGGCGAAGATGGGACCACAAACCGATCCTAATGCCGTCGTCGACGCCAACCTAAAGGTCCGAGGCGTAGATGGTCTACGGATCATTGACGCGTCTGTGATGCCGACCATCACGTCAGGCAACACAAACACTCCCACCATTATGATTGCCGCGAAAGGCGCCGGGATGATCTCGAAGGGTTAGGCGACCCTAACCGAGCTGCGCTTCAAACAGAGCCATCATGCGTGCCCAAGCCCGTTCGGACTGATCCGGATTATAGGCACGTGAATCGGTCGGCACCCAGCCATGCATCGCATCGGCGTAGACTTCGATCTCGGCTGGAACCCCGGCCGCATCGAAGGCCGCGATCAGCTCACCTTGCGCATCGGGCTCACGCTCATGGTCATTCTCAGCAATCGCGATCAGAACGCCGCCTTGGATTTGTTCCGCCAGGCGGTGCGGACTGTCCGGTGCCTCTGTGACTAAGCCCCCGCCATGGAATGATGTTGGCGCTTTAACGCGATCTGGCAGAGCAGCCGCGGCCCGAAGGGTCCACGATCCGGTCATGCAAAACCCTACCGCGCCGATCCCACGACTTGAATCGACAGC
>JBCBQS010000147.1:0-7301 GCA_039820085.1 Pseudomonadota bacterium | reverse complement strand
CACGCGATTGCGCGCATCTCCTATTTCTACAAACACGAGAGCTGCGGCCAGTGCACCCCATGCCGAGAGGGCACCGGCTGGATGTGGCGCGTGCTTGAGCAAATGGTGAAGGGCGAAGCGCACCATACAGACATCGAAAAATTGTTGGATGTCTCTAAGCAGGTAGAAGGGCACACAATCTGTGCGCTCGGTGATGCGGCGGCCTGGCCTGTCCAGGGCCTGATCCGCCATTTCCGCCATGAAATCGAGGACCGGATCACACAGTACCGCGCCCCACGCGCGCTTGTTCATGGTCATACAGTGGCGGCGGAGTAACGGAGGGATGGTCGGGATGGTTCGTCTTGGAATAGTTTTGCTTGTGGCGGTGAGTGCGTTGATCGCTTGCACGTCTCGCAATATCTATTCGATCGATCCATCGGATCAGCGAGCATTTGATCGGGCTGCTTTAGTAAAAATGGCTTACGCCGCCATTACTAGCGATAATGGGCAACGAGATGTCGGACCGAGCCTCATAGTGTTTGAAGATGGGGCGTGCGTGACTGCGATGGCACCGTGTCGTTTGATCAGCGAAATCTCCAGCGTTGAAATCGCCAAAGATGAGGGACGCGTTCCTGGCCCATTGGAAGCGGTGGGCACTGGAGCGCTAATCGCCGCGTATGCTCTCTCCACACCGAACAATAGCGTCTCCACCGATTGGCAAACCTTTGATGAGTCGAAGAGTGCATGGATCGATCTCAAAACCGTTGAGTATCATAGTCGTGTGATGCGATTACGGTCAGACAGAATGGGCTTCGAGCCGATAGATGCTCGACAAAACCCTTGTTCGTGGAAAACTGTTCCGCTTTCCCCTGTGCCGATCCAAAGTGATGACGATGCCGCTGCGTATATTGTGAACGTTGCGGATGAAATGTCGGGTGCCTGTCTCTTAAGCGTGACCAATTTGATCGCACAATATGAACCATCGCAGGCTTTAGATGTCTGGATGCTCGGCGCTGCAAGGATCAGATGGGAACGTTTGCAGTGCAAGAACGCGGTTACCGATATGAATGAAAGTCTTCAGCCGAGTGGAATAGAACTCGCTGGTTTCGCTTTTCCAGATCCGGGGCGCGTCAGCCCGGCGGGGTTTCTCATTTGGTCCATGATGTCTTTTCGAGAGGCTAAAGAAATTATGGGGGATAGCCTGGCTGAATTCGAAGAGGCGACAATTCGCAATCTGTCTGACGAAAACACATTTTCCTATACACCGCCGCTCGAGCGACTGTGCGCACGTTCGGGGGGTGTGGCGTCAGACGAGGTTCGACGAGGGAGGCAACAGTTTATGACAGAGTTTTCCATGATGAGTGATGCCGAGTCTAAACTGTTCCATGATGACAAATTGGTTAGTGGCCGGGCCGCGATACTAGAATTTCGCGCGCCAGTTCAAGATGAGAGATAGAAAATGAGCGACGATCTTTTCAAACTCAATATTGATGGCCAGGAGATTGAAGTGCCACGCTCCTACACACTGATGCAGGCATGCGAGGCTGCGGGCGCTGAGATCCCACGCTTTTGCTATCACGAGCGTCTCTCTGTTGCGGGCAATTGCCGGATGTGTCTGGTGCAATGGCATGGTGCGCCAAAGCCGATTGCCTCATGCGCGCAGACCGTTGGCGATATGCGAATGAACCCCGACGGGACGCCGCCAAACATTTCGACCAGCGGCGATTATGTCGAGAAAGCCCGCAATGGCGTGATGGAATTCCTCCTGATAAATCACCCGCTGGATTGTCCAATTTGTGACCAAGGCGGTGAGTGTGATCTGCAAGACCAGGCGGTGGCCTATGGGCGCGCGGACAGCCGCTATGAGCTCAACAAGCGCGCGGTTGAAGACAAGAATATGGGCCCTTTGGTCAAAACAATCATGACGCGCTGCATCCAGTGCACGCGCTGTGTCCGCTTTGCTGCCGAAGTCGCAGGCGTCGAAGAAATCGGCATGATTTCGCGGGGTGAAAGCGCTGAAATCACGACCTATTTGGAAGAAAGCCTCACCTCGGAACTGTCCGGTAATGTCATCGATTTGTGTCCGGTGGGGGCGCTGACGTCAAAGCCGTATGCTTACAATGCGCGGCCTTGGGAGCTGCGCAAAACTGAATCTATCGATGTCATGGATGGCATGGGTGCGAATATCCGCGTTGATGCCAAAGGCGATGCCGTGATGCGGATCATGCCCGTGATTAATGACGCTGTGAATGAGGAATGGCTGTCTGACAAATCTCGGTTCATTTGGGATGGGTTGGCACGTCAGCGCCTCGACCGCCCCTATGTGCGCAAGGATGGCAAGCTGACCCCCGTCAATTGGGGCGAAGCGTTTGAAGCGGCAAAAACGGCGCTCGCCGTTGCGCCCGAGAAGGTCGGCTTTGTTGCAGGCGACCTGATTGAAGTTGAACAGGCGAAAGCCGCGCTCGACCTTGCCCGCGCCATGGGTGTTCAGAACACAGATTGCCGCCCAGCAGGCGCCGCCTATGGCACGAGCGGCGTGCGGGAACACTATCTTCTCAATCCCACATTGGCGGGAGTTGAGGAGGCCGATGCGCTGTTTTTAATCGGCACCAATCCAAGGCTTGAAGCGGCGGTTTGGAACGCTCGAATTCGCAAAGCCTGGCTCTGGAATGACCTCGAGGTCTTCCTTGTCGGGGATGCGGTAGACTTGACCTATGACTACACGCATCTCGGCGCCGACCCATCCGCCATCGCAAAGATCGCGAAGCAAAAGGGTTTCAAAAAACCGATGGTTGTCGTTGGCGAAAGCGCCCTCTCTCGCGAAGATGGCCAGGCCATCCTCGTCGCAGCTCAGGAAGCCGCCATTCTATGCGGGGCGATTGCAGATGGTTGGGCTGGCTTTGGCATGTTGCACGCGACCGCTGGACGTGTTGGCGCGCTCGACACAGGATTTGTTCCAGGAGAGGGCGGTCTAGATAGTGCCGCTATGCTAAACGGTGGTGTAGAAACGCTGGTTCTGCTCGGCACCGATGAGGCTGATCTTTCCGGCGCGAAAGGCGCGACGATCATCTATGTCGGCAGCCATGGAGATGCTGGCGCCAGTCACGCAGACATTATTCTTCCGAGCGCGGCCTATACCGAAATGGCTGCGACCTACGTCAATACTGAAGGACGTGTGCAGATGAGTCGCAGGGCCGTTCAGCCGAAAGGTGAGGCCCGCGAAGGGTGGGCGATTTTCCGAGCTTTGTCCGATGTCGTTGGCAAGACTCTGCCATATGACTCCGCGGACGCTTTGCGCGCGACACTGCGCGACGAAAAGCCAGTGTTTGCGGGGCTCGGGTATGCGCCCGGACACGATGGAGCCGAGGCGCTAAAGGTCAAAATCACAGGCGACGATAAGGACTTAAGTAAAACGCCATTCATGTCGGCGATTTCAGATTTTTATATGACCAATCCAATCGCAAGGGCATCCAAAACAATGGCTGAATGTTCCTTGCAAAAGCAGGGGATCGAGACCCCAATTGCAGCGGAATAGGACGGCGCGATGAGTGGTTTGATTGAACAACATGGCGTGCTGACTGGGTGGCTATTGGTCCTCGGGCAGATCGGGCTGTTCACGCTGATCCTATCGCTTTCAATCGCCTTTCTGCTGCTTCTTGACCGTAAGGTTTGGGCCGCAGTGATGATGCGCAAAGGGCCAAATGTGGTCGGTCCGTTTGGTCTGATGCAGAGCTTTGCGGATTTTGGAAAGTTCCTGCTCAAAGAGATCATTATTCCGGCTGGCGCCAATAAAACGGTGTTTTTGTTAGCGCCGATCCTGACCTTGACCCTCGCCTTTGCTGCATGGGCCGCGATCCCCGTCGCGCCAGGTTGGGTGATTTCAGATCTCAATGTCGGGATCCTCTATCTCTTCGCCATTTCCTCGCTCGGGGTTTACGGCATCATCATGGGCGGGTGGGCGTCTAACTCGAAATATCCATTCCTTGGCTCTCTGCGCAGCGCAGCTCAAATGGTGTCTTATGAGGTCTCGATCGGCCTGATCATCATTACCGTAATCTTGCTGGCTGGTTCGATGAACCTGACAGAGATTGTCAACGCTCAAGATGGTGGTCTGTTCACATGGCACTTGTTCACGTTCGAACACATACTCATGCTGCCGGTCATGGTCGTAGCATTCGTCATGTTCTTTGTGTCAGCACTCGCCGAAACAAACCGCCCACCATTTGATTTGCCAGAGGCTGAATCAGAGCTCGTGGCGGGCTATCAGGTCGAGTATTCCTCGACACCATATCTGCTGTTCATGTTCGGCGAGTATCTGAACATCGTTTTGATGTGCGCAATGATGGCGCTGCTTTTCCTTGGCGGGTGGCACGGTCCGGTGCCCCTAGGGGCTGACTTTGTGAACATGTTCCCGGCCTGGGTCGTGAACCTCGGTCATCTCGCTTGGTTCATGGCGAAACTTGTCTTTTTCTTCTTCCTCTTTGCGCTCGTGAAGGCGGTGGTGCCTCGCTATCGCTATGATCAGCTGATGCGTTTGGGGTGGAAGATCTTTTTGCCAACCGCTCTCGCAGCCGTGGTGATTGTTGGCGGATATGTCGTTTACGGAGGAGTGCAAGCATGAGCTTGATGCAGACCATTCGCGGCGCGCTTTTAACCGATTTCATCTCAGCATTCGGTCTTGGATTGCAGGAGATGTTCCGGCGCAAGGCAACCGTGAATTATCCGTTCGAAAAAAATCCGGTAAGCCCGCGATTCCGAGGAGAACACGCGCTGCGCCGGTATCCAAACGGCGAAGAACGGTGCATTGCCTGTAAGCTTTGCGAAGCCATCTGTCCGGCGCAAGCGATTACGATTGAAGCCGAGCCGCGTGAAGACGGATCGCGCCGCACGACGCGCTACGACATCGATATGGTCAAATGCATCTATTGCGGCTTCTGCCAGGAAGCTTGTCCGGTCGATGCGATTGTTGAGGGCCCAAACTTCGAATTTGCGACCGAGACCCGCGAGGAACTGTATTACGATAAAGAAAAATTGCTGGCGAACGGGGACCGCTGGGAGCGACTCATTGCAAAGAACTTAGAACTGGACGCGCCTTACCGGTAGCGTGCGCAAAATAGGGGCGGGCCACCGCCGGAGGAACTGGGGCTTAGACAGTGGAACTGATCGCCTTTTACATCTTCGCAGCGATTGTGACTGTGTCGGCCTTGGCTGTGATTATGGCCAAAAACCCCGTGCATTCCGTGCTGTGGCTGATTTTGACATTCTTTACGTCCGCCGGATTGTTCGTCCTGATCGGCGCTGAATTCATCGCAATGCTATTGGTCGTCGTTTATGTCGGCGCGGTGGCGGTACTGTTCTTATTCGTCGTCATGATGCTGGATGTCGACTTTGTTGAACTCAAACAAGGGACCTTACGGTATTGGCCCTTCGCGGGATTAATCGGCCTCGCCTTCATTGCGGAGATTGCACTCGCGAGTTTCGCGCGCGGCGCAGATCGCAGTGCGTCCAGCTTTGACGCGTCACCCGGGGCCGACACGAATACCGAAGCCATCGGCCAAGTCATGTACACAGAGTATTTCCTGCTCTTCCAAATGGCGGGCTTGATCCTCTTAGTGGCGATGATTGGGGCCATCGTTTTAACCCTGCGCGAGCGTCCAGGTGTGAAGCGACAGAATATCGCTAAGCAAACATCTCGCCGGCGCGAAGATGCGATCGAGAAGGTCGCCGTCGAACCAGGGCGGGGGATCTAGAGATGGAACTGACGATCAATCACTTCCTGACCATCTCCGCGATCTTGTTCACCATCGGCGTGGTCGGGATATTCGTGAACCGGAAGAACATCATCGTGATTTTGATGGCGATTGAGCTGATCCTGTTATCGGTGAACATCAACTTGGTCGCTTTTGCTGTCTTCTCTGGGACCATCGCTGGGCAAATCTTCGCGATGCTGGTTCTCACCGTTGCCGCTGCAGAAGCAGCCGTCGGTCTTGCTATTCTCGTCGTTTACTTCCGCAATCGCGGAGACATTGCGGTCGAGAGCGTCGATCTGATGAAGGGGTAGGGCACGATGTTACCTGATCAGTTTATCCAGTTCATCGTTCTCGGGCCCGGACTGGCCGCATTGGTTGCGGGATTGTTCATGCGCTTTATCGGCGACCGCGGCGCGATGGTTGTGACAACGGGGACGGTTGGTCTCGCCGGGATATTTTCGATCTATCAATTAATTGTCTACGCCTCCGGCGCGGGCGGGGCAGGTCACACCGAACACGCATCTCTCGCTGCAGATACGGGCGAGGCGGCGGCTTATGTCGGCCAACACGTGATTACGCTATTTACCTGGATGGATGTCGGAGGATTCAAAGCCGATTGGGCTATCCGGGTCGACGCGATGTCGATCGTCATGATGGCTGTGATTACCAGCGTATCTGGGCTCGTACACCTCTACAGCTGGGGCTATATGGAAGAGGATCCGCACAAAGCGCGCTTTTTCTCTTACCTCTCACTGTTCACGTTTGCGATGTTGATGCTGGTCACCGCGGACAATTTCATTCAGCTGTTTTTTGGATGGGAAGGCGTTGGCCTTGCATCTTATCTGCTGATTGGATTTTGGTATCACAAGAAGGCGCCGAACGACGCCGCGATCAAAGCCTTTGTGACCAATCGCGTTGGAGATTTTGGTCTCGCGCTTGGGATTATGGCGATCTTCCTTGTGTTCGGCTCGGTCGAGTTCGAACCGGTGCTCACCGCCATCAAAGAGAATGCCGAGGTCGTGCCGCTCGCGCTGGCAGAAGCCGGGACGGTGCGCGAATTGGTTATTCCATTTCTCAGCTGGAACGTCCCAGCTCTCGAACTGATTGGCGTGCTCCTCTTCATCGGGGCGATGGGCAAGTCGGCGCAATTCTTCCTGCACGTTTGGTTGCCGGATGCGATGGAAGGTCCAACGCCTGTCTCGGCTCTGATCCACGCTGCAACGATGGTGACAGCAGGCGTCTACTTGGTCTGCCTCGTGTCTCCGATCTATGAATACGCACCGTTTGCGGCCTCAATGATCGCGGTGATTGGCGCCGTCACGGCGCTCTATGCTGCGACAGTCGGTATGGCGCAGAATGACATTAAACGGGTGATCGCTTACTCAACATGTTCGCAGCTCGGCTACATGTTTTTTGCCGCTGGAATCGGCGCCTATGAAGCGGCGATGTTCCATCTCTTCACACACGCTTTCTTTAAAGCGTTGCTCTTCCTCGGAGCGGGATCTGTGATCCACGGCGCGCATCATGAGCAAGATATGCGCAATATGGGCGGGTTCGCGAGATATATGCCGC
>JBCBQS010000146.1:0-7345 GCA_039820085.1 Pseudomonadota bacterium | reverse complement strand
GTTGCTTCCGCCATGTCACGCCGACGACACTCGAGGACAAATGCCATCACGTGTTCGCGCTTTATGTCTTCAATCGATAAATCGCCATTAACCGCAACAAAGTCCCGAAACCCGATCTCTTGATGCTTAGGCATACCTACCGGATAGAGCGCCTGATCTCTCTCGAGCGCCGCGGTCATAGTCGTTTTGTTTGAGAGAAGTTGTCTCTCTCGAGACGTCAGCCCGGCGTCTACGGCCGCGAAGAAGTCGTTTCCAAATTTTCCTGCGGCTTCAACAATACTTCCGGCCTGTTGAACCGCGCGATCGAAAGCCAAATCATGAATATGATCTCGATCGTCCTCGTTGAGAGTTCCCGACAACTCAGCTCGCGCTCGCGTGATTTCACGATCCGTTGTAGCCGTATGTTGGGCGACAAGCTTCACGGCGCGGTCTTGAGAAACATCGCCAAGGCTGACTACCCACTCGGACTTGCCAACGATGGAGCGAATATCGCTCGGAACTCGGCGACGGAACTGCCAGACTAAGCCTCTGCGAAACAAGTGTTTTATGGTCAGTTTCACGGTCATTTTCGTCGACCATCCGAGCGGTTTGTGTAGCAAATGTGTAGCAGATATCGATCATACAGGTGAAAAACCCATTAAGTAACAGTTGCTTATTTGCTCGAAAGTGGTGCCCCCACACGGACTCGAACCGCGGACCTACGGATTACAAATCCGTTGCTCTACCAGCTGAGCTATAGGGGCACTGCGCGGTCATTTATAATGAGCGCGGGCAAAGCGCAAGACGTCATGACAAGATCATGCAGTTGCCACATTTCATCCCGATCCGGGCATGATTTCGCCGCGGCGACACCGTCTCCTCTCACTCGAACATTGGGAGCTGACCAAATGAAACCACTGATCGCCAGTCTTGTCCTCTTTGCCGCTGCTGGCTTTGCTCAAGCTGAGCCTTTGCCCGCGCCGCCAACGGTGAAGTACACCCCGGTCGCCGAGGCGAAGTGTACGAGCCAAACGCTGAACATCTATTTCTCAGACGGCGATGCTGCTCTGAACCGAGAAGCCATCTCATTGCTGGCAGCGGCCCAAAATCAACTCGACGGCTGTATTATTGGCCCCATCTCCTTGCGCGCGAGCGCTGCTGACGCGGCAAGCGCCACGGCTGCTCAAGCGCTGGCGCAAGCTCGTTTAGACGCGGTTGCAGGAGCGATGGATGATCATGCCCTGAACAGTGGACGGATCCAAATCAGGTTCGACCCCGAGGCTCAGGCCGCCGTTCAAGCCAGTCCGAAGTCCCGATCTGTGGAGGTTCAGCTCTCCGCTTGGGCCCCGCAAATCGGCTAGTCCGACCACTTTCTTTGGAACGCGCTCCGCTTTCTTCCACTGGAGCAGACCCTGCCCCCGAACCCGCTTAGGGCTCGGGGGTTTTCTTTTTGCTTTTCGCTGGCGCGCTTATTCTGCGAAGAAGGACATCACTGCGCAGGCCGCAACGAACGTCACGACGGTATGACTGCCATCAACCAATAATCCCGCCAGCGAGTTATATGGCGTATAGACAGTATCATAAGCCATAAGCGGCACGCCGATCAGCAAGCTCATCCAAAGCCCAAACAAGACTGCCGTGCTGAGCTTAGAGATGTTCTTCTGGTTCATATGCCATCCGAGGCCAAAGCTGAGCACCAGCGACAAGACAAACCCCAACAGCATGATCATCGGATCCGGGCCCGCATCGCGCGCGACGGTCTGAAGACCATCGGCTGTCAGCCATTGCATCATGGTTTTCGTCTCATCGGTAAAGAAAAGACCATTTGCCCCCATCCATGGCTCGGTAAACGCCAGGCCGTACCAAATGAACCCGATAAAAAACATGGCGATCGCCGCCAGCAGCACGCCAATGGGATTGACCCCTGCAATTTTTGGCATTCTTCCCTCCTTAAGGATGTTTCCTTTATCCCTTCTCGCGATTAGACAGGCGCAACATCTCCGGCTGACTTCCGGCAATCGCTGGGTAAAATTCTAAAGGAACGCACCACGTGAGTAAACGCAGGATCCTCATCACCTCTGCTCTGCCCTATATCAATGGGATCAAGCATTTAGGGAATCTCGCAGGCTCAATGTTGCCCGCAGATGTGTATGCGCGGTTTCAACGGCTACAGGGCCATGAGGTTCTGTATATTTGCGCCACAGACGAACACGGCACCCCCGCTGAACTTGCAGCCCAGGCCGCAGGTGTCAGCGTTCAGGACTATTGCGATGAGCAGCATCAGATCCAGCGTGCCGCAGGTGAAGGCTTCACGCTGTCATATGATTGGTTTGGTCGATCCTCTAGCGATGAAAACAAAGCCCTGACGCAAGGGTTTGCTCACGCCCTTGAGGCGAATGGTTTGATCGAAGAGCGGGTGTCACAGCAAGTGTATAGCGTCGATGATGGGCGCTTCTTGCCAGATCGATATGTTGAAGGGACGTGCCCACATTGCGGTTATGAAAAAGCGCGCGGCGACCAGTGCGATAATTGCGGCCGTCTGCTCGACCCGATTGATCTGAAAAACCCTTATTCAGCCGTCTCGGGCAGCACCAATATTGAGGTGCGAGACACAGCGCATCTATTCTTGCTGCAATCAAAAATGCAGGATCGCATTCGCGATTGGGTTGAGGCCTCAACCGACTGGCCGCAATTGGCCCGCTCAATCGCACTGAAATGGCTTGATGAGGGATTGCGCGATCGGGCGATCACACGCGATCTAAAATGGGGCGTTCCGGTTGCCTCATCCGATGGATCCATCCGACCAGGCTTTGAGGACAAAGTCTTTTATGTCTGGTTCGACGCGCCGATTGAATATATTGCCGCAACCGAAGAATGGGCCAGCGCAACCGGCAATGATGCCAAGCGCTGGTGGCGCACGGACCATGGTGCGGACACGGTCGAATACGTCCAGTTCATGGGCAAAGACAATGTCGCCTTCCACACTGTGTCTTTCCCAGTGACGATTTTTGGATCGGAGCAGGATTGGAAAACCGTCGATAAGCTCAAAGCGTTCAACTGGGTCACCTGGTATGGCGGCAAATTCTCAACCAGCCAGAAACGCGGCGTGTTTATGGATCAGGCGCTTGAGTTGCTGCCGGCTGACTATTGGCGGTGGTATTTGATGGCGAACGCGCCTGAGGGCTCCGACGCGGCCTTCACATGGGAGGGCTTCCAAGCGGCAATCAACTCAGACCTCGCCAATGTGCTCGGCAATTTCGTCAATCGCATCACCAAGTACACGGTCAGCAAGTTTGACGGCGCCGTACCTGCGACTGGAACGCCAGGTGACGATGAAGCCTGGATGGCCTCGGAACTGAAAGCGGGTCTACAGCGCATTTCAGAGCACTACGAAGCGATGGAGTTTCGCAAAGCGGCTGCCGAAACGAGGGCACTTTGGGCCGCTGGGAATGAATATCTGACACGCGCCGAGCCGTGGGTGAAGTATAAGTCTGATATCGACGCAGCTGCCGTCGGCGTGCGAACTGGGCTGAACCTGGTGGCGATCTTTGCGATCATCGCGCAGCCATTGATCCCGACCACGGCGAAAACAATACTCGATACGCTCGGCGTGCCGGATGAGAATCGCAAATGGCCATCGCCGGAAGATGTCGGTCTGCTTGACGCTTTGCCGCACGGACTGCCGGTGCAAGCCCCACCGGTTTTGTTTCAGAAAATCGAAGACGCGATGGTCGCCGAATGGACCGAAAAATTTGGTGGAGAAGAGGCGTAAGACTCCATGCCCCGACAAAACCGTGTCGATCCATTTGGACTCGTTCATGCTGTCCCTGAACGCGGCACGTTTATGGGTAATCGAGGCGGGTGCTTTCACACAGACGAAAGGACCCTAAAGCCAACCCATTGGAAAACGCGGCAATGGATTACCTGCGTGCTTTCGTTCAACGACCGTCAGCGCGAGGTGATGGGTCAGGGCAGCTATACTGAGCTCTTCTTCCTCGACGAGGCGACGGCGCTCGCAGCTGGCCATCGCCCTTGTTATGAATGTCGCTATGCGGACGCAAAGCGGTTTCGCGAAGCGCTCATTCGCTCTGGCGTGTTCCGCTACCGACCAAAAGCGTCTGATTTGAGTGATGCCATTGCAGGCGAAATCCAAGCGGTGCTTAAAGGCAAATCGGAACGCGAACAAGTCGACATCGCGGCCCTTCCGAATGGTGCGATGTTTACGACCGGCGCGACGGCTTTTTTGAAATGGGAAGGTCGCGCCTTTCCATGGCGCTTTTCAGGTTATCAAGCGCCGATTGATCTGCCGCGTCGCGTCGTCCGCTTGACGCCGCATATTACGTGCCAAGCATTGGCGCATGGATATGTGCCGAGCGTTCACGAGAGTGCGCACGTCTAATCGACGGGGCGCGTGACAATCAACTCATTGATCCGTTGAGCTTTCTGCTTGGCGAACAGGACGTTGTACAGATACCAAACTTCGCCATCGCCGAGCGTGATCTCGATATCGCCAGTCACGACCAAACCCAACATTCGGTGGCGCAGGAAGTCGTCTTTCAAATATCGGCAGCGCGCATTCGCGCCGCTTTCCGCGCGATCGCCCGTGCCCCAAAACACGCGCTCGCGCATCTGTCCGGGCGAAAATTCATAGAATTTAACTTTGTCGAAGCCGAAGATCATAATTGCCCACATCACGAAAACCGTGACGCCGACGAACCAATAAAAGGCCGGACTCATCCGGATGTCGAGCCCACCAATAAACGCTGCGATTGGACCTGACAGATTGGCCGTCGCGAGCAAAATCCCACCAATCGCGAGGATTAAGCCCAGGATGACAGAGTTCGCACCGCGAAGTTTGACGGTTGTCGAAAAGATCACAAAGACGAGCACGAACACAAAGGTCTGACCTTGGACCCGCGCCGCGGCCTCCGTTCCGTCGCCGGACACAAACATCGACACGAAACCAAATAAGAGCCCCAAGGTCCAAATCGGCCACCAATAAAGGATCGGCGAATGGGTGTAGACTTTGAGCTCAGACAGCTGGTTCAGCCCCTCAGTGAGACCGCCTTGAGCAGATGGCTCGGTCGGTTTTGGTGCCGGTTTCGGCGCAGATTGGCTAGGTTCAGTCGGTGTCTCGGACATGCTTTGACCTCCATCGGTGATCGAAGCTTAGCAAGTCCCGCAGTTGAACGGTATCGATTTTTTCAAGAAGATTTTCGCGACGTCTAAGCGTTTTCTTCCTCGCTCAGATTGCGCCGGATTTGCTGGTCCTGAAGCACCATAAGCGCCATGCCCCGCAAAAGAGTTCCACGGCTTTCACCCTTTTTGTAGCTCAAGCGCTTATACAGCGTGATTGTGCCTTCACAGATTTCAGCGTTGGCTTGCTTGCTTCGTTCTTCGGTGCCGACCAGATTCATCATTTGCTGTACGGAAGGCTCGAGCGTGGCGACATTCATCGTCCAGTTCAGGACTTCTTTCTCAGATGCAGCGCGCCGATTGGCCACCGTTTTCGGCGCTGAAAGCAAATCGATGATCAAGCGCGTCTCACGTTTGCGAAGTTCGCTTGGAAACTCTTTGACCGATTTGAGGGGTAACCCCTCAATCAGTCGCACGCAGTCCTCAGGATTCTCTTCATTCAAGTGCTCGTATGTGTCGATCATTATACCAATGATTTCGCGCACATTCTCATCACTGGCGACGCGCGAAAGCTGAAGAAGTTCGGTCATCAGCTTTTCTCGAATCTTGAGACCGGCTAAATACCCGGCTTCGCGAGGGGTCCTGCCATTGGCATACTCTCTCAGCGCGATTTTACGGAACGTCCCGTAAAGCTCCGGTCGGCGCTCCTCGAGCACGACAAAGATCTGGCCATACATATCGCCTTCATCGGCAAGTCGCTGAACTTCCGCGTCGAAGGCGGCGACGTCGATGGGTTCGCTTCCACACGCTGCCAGCCCGATCATTCCAACCGACAAACAAACCGCTTTGAGACGCTGACGCAATGCCATGAATATTCTCCGATGAAGCAGATCTTATGGGCGGCTTGAATTGCTCACCCGTTTGCGCGACCTTTGCACAATATCCCTAAAATGCGGACAAGCGAGGTCGCGTGTTTCAAACGAATTCAGTAATCATTACGTTACGTTTCGCCGATTGCGTGCCCGCTTCCATGCGACCAAATACAAGCGGTCTCATGACAGCAATTCCAGCGTTCGACGAAGGACCCAAAAGCCATGAAACTCGTTTTTATTTACGGGCCGCCCGCCTCAGGAAAGTACACAATCGCCCGCAAAGTGTCAGAGAAAACCGGCCTGCCCTTGTTCCATAATCATCTGATCGTTGACGCAGTCGGCTCTGTGTTTCCATTTGGTAGCAAACATTTCCGCCGCCTGCGCGAAAAGTTCTGGTTCGAAACCTTCGAAGCGGCTGTTGAAGACGGCGCGTCTATCCTCTTCACTTACCTGCCCGAAGATACGGTCCGCCCCGATTTTGTAAGCTCTGTCACTGATCTGGTGAAACGGCGTGGCGGTGATACTCTCTTTGTGAAACTCGATCTATCACGCGACGCTCAGCGCATGCGGATCATGAATGTTGATCGGGCAAATTTCGGAAAGCTCAGAGATATTGAGATTCTCGAAGCCAATTTCGATCAGTTTGAAGCGAGCATTGCGACCATGCCTCAACCAGATCTGGTCATTAATACCGAGACAACGACCGCTGACGCAGCTGCTGAGCAGATCATCACCTTGCTGAATGCCTGATCTGTGAGGGCTCTCGCCACGAGACCCCTGGTGTCGCCCGTCTAAGCGACTAGGTTCTCTAACCAAGATGGAACAGGGAGCGTCCAATGGATGTCAGCAGCGCAATTAAGCAACGGATTTCAACCCGAGGGTTCCTCGACACGCCGCTTCCAGAAACCGAGGTCAGACAATGGCTGACTGATGCTCAGAGATCACCATCTGGCGGAAACCTTCAGCCTTGGCGGGTCATCGCGCTGACCGGAGATGCAAAGCAAGCCGTCATCGATCTCGCGAGTGCAAAACTCGCCGAAAACCCGCGCGGTGAGCCGACCGACTACCCAATTTACCCAGACTATATTTCCGACGCTCAGAACGCCCGGCGCCGCGCGGTTGGCGAGGCGATGTATGGCAAGATCGGCATCCCACGCGAAGACAAGATGGGCCGGATGATGTGGTTTGCGCGGAACTATCAGTTCTTCAATGCGCCGCTCGCGCTATTCATCGTCATGGATGAGCGCGTGGGTCATGGCCAATGGGGACATGCCGGAATGTTTATGCAGACACTGTGCTTGCTGGCGGAAGAACGCAGTTGGGGCACCTGTATGCAGGAATGCTGGGGCATATTGCGA
>JBCBQS010000145.1:0-7405 GCA_039820085.1 Pseudomonadota bacterium | reverse complement strand
ATCGGTCTGATCGGTTTCGGCGAACGGAATTTTGGTATTGCCACCGTAAACCGAGGAAGAAGAGGCATAGACCATGTTTTCAACCTCGAGCGCTTTGGCGAGCTCGAGCATCTCAAAATGGCCTTCGAGATTGGCCTCAGTGTAAGCGGCTGGGTTTTGCAGCGAGTAGCGCACACCGGCTTGCGCGGCGAGATGCAGGATCTGCCGCGGCTTGCGATCGCCAAGCGCCGTCTTCAGCGCGTTGGGCGCCGCGACATCAACTTCCAGAAACGTAAAATCATCACCGACGCAGAGGCTCGAGAGCCGATCGCGTTTGAGTTGTGAGGGATAATAATCATTTAGATTGTCGACCCCGATGACCGTTTGACCTTGCGCCAGCAGCTTTTGCGCCACGTGGGCGCCGATAAAGCCTGCTGCTCCGGTGATGAGGACGGTCATCTTGCACTTTCTTGGGCCAGTCGTGTGGCCGTTATGGGGTGTCACATAAGCGGTTTAACCGCGCGAGAACATATGCTTGCTGTTATTTCATGACTGCGGCTGGACCGGATCGGATGAAGCGCTGACTTGAGCTTACGATCGCAGCCGATTAGGAGCGTTGACAGCGGCCCAGTACCCGAGCTTTTGAGGCAGATTATGAAGACACTCATTGTCATCCCATCGCGATACGCCTCGACGCGATTTCCACAGAAGCCGCTGCATGAGATTGCCGGTCAATCCTTACTCTCGCGGGTTGTGGAGATTGCCCGGATTTGTGCCGAACAGGCTGGAAATGTGTCTTACGTTGTTGCAACCGATCATGAGACGATTGAAGCCCATGCAAAACAGCTCGGTGCGCCGGTCGTCATGACCGACCCGGATCTGCCATCTGGAACCGATCGCGCATTGGCCGCCGCCAATATCGCCGCGCCAGATGCGGACTTTGTCGTCAATTTGCAAGGCGATGCGCCGTTTACACCGCCGGACTATATCTCAGCCATTATCAAAGCGGGCGGCGCGACTGCGCTCGATGCGGTGACCCCGATTGTGCAAATGTCTTGGGCGGCCCTCGATGAAGTTCGCGAACAAAAGAAACAGACGCCATTTTCCGGCACGTCTTGCATCGTGAACGGGGATGATGAGGCGCTTTGGTTTTCGAAAAACATCCTGCCCGCGATCCGCAAAGAAGACCGGCTTCGCGAAACCGAAACGCTTTCTCCGGTGTGGCGGCATATTGGGCTTTATGGCTATAAGCGCGATGCGTTGGAACGGTTCGTGGCCCTTCCGGAAGGGCATTATGAGCGCTTAGAAGGCCTCGAGCAATTGCGGTTTTTAGAGAATGGCATGCGCATTCAGGCGGTCAAAGTCCCTGCCTCAGAGACGGCCATGTGGGGGATTGATACCCCGGAGGATGCGGCGCACGCTGAACGGTTGATCGCCCGGCATGGTGAACCTCTCGCGGAGTATCGCTGATGACCGATGTCTACATTGTCCGCCATGGCAATACATTTGACGCGGGCGACACCGTCACCCGAGTGGGTGCGCGGACCGACTTGGCGCTCTCGCTCTCGGGTCAAATCCAGGCGGGCGCGCTCGCCACGCATTTTGCTGAGATCACGCCGGGTGGGTTTGACCGCGCGTTTTGCAGTCCGTTGCAACGCACGCGGCAAACCGCCGAAGCCATCTTGGATGCCTCTGTGAATGCGCCGGGATTAGAGACGCTCGAATTCCTGCGCGAGGTGGATTACGGGCCTGATGAAAACCGGCCAGAAGACGAGGTCATCGCCCGAATTGGTCAAGCGGCGCTAACGGCTTGGGAAACAGACGCCGTCCCCCCTCCAGGCTGGGAGATTGACCCTGAAACTGTGAAAACGGACTGGGTGAACTTCCTGAACGAGTTGGAGATCCAAGCCCCGGAGCGCCCGATTTTGGTTGTCACTTCAAATGGGATCGCCCGGTTTGTTTTAGATGCAATCACCGATCGCCAGGTTGCGCTCGACTCGATCAAGCTCAAGACGGGGGCTTATGGGCACATCCGGGTCGCTCGTGATGTTGTCAGTTTGCTGTCCTGGAATGTCCGACCATAACCGAAGTCCGCTCGTCCCGGCGTAGGCGGGGATCTTGTGCAGCGTGCTCGAAAGCAATGAATGAGATCCCGGGTCAAGCCCGGGATGATCGGCTAATGGTATCGACGTTGCTCAGGATGAGGCTGAGTTTGCACCAGTTAACTCACGATCTCATGGATCGCTTTGAGATCGCTCAAGAGCGGCTCAGCGGCGGTGAGCGGCAAACAGCTCGGCCCATCGCAGAGCGCTTTATCTGGATCGGTGTGAAACTCTAAGAAAACCCCGTCCGCGCCGGATGCAATTGCGGCTTTGGCAATTGTCCCGACGCCTTCACGCCGCCCGCCGGTGGAGGCACCAGCTGTACGCGGGTCTGCGCCTGGCAGCTGTACAGCGTGGGTGGCATCAATCGTAACAGGGCACCCAAGCGCCTGCATTTGCTGAATGCCGAGCATGTCAACGACGAGATTATTATAGCCAAAGCTTGAGCCGCGCTCGCACAAGATCACGCGGTCGCCTGGCAGCACTTCGCCGATTTTTGAGACAATATTCTTCACGTCCCATGGCGCCAAGAATTGAGCTTTTTTGACTTGGATGGCGCTGCCCGTTTCGCCAGCCGCCTTCGCGGTTGCGACGACCAGATCGGTTTGGCGGCACAGGAAGGCCGGGATTTGCACGATGTCAGCGACTTTTGCCACGGCCTCAGCCTGGTAGGGTTCATGCAGATCGGTGCACACGCCGACGCCAAGTTCTTGTTTAATCTCGGCCAGCATCGGCAAGCCTTTTTCAAACCCAGGCCCGCGATACGAGGTGATTGACGACCGATTGGCTTTGTCGAAGCTCGCTTTAAATATGTAAGGCAGTCCTAGACGCTCGCAAATGGCTTTGAGCTCGCGACCGGCGGTCAGTGCGAGATCCATATCTTCGAGCACATTTAGGCCAGCAATGACGGCGAGCGGTTGGCCTGTTCCGATCGTCCAATTTTGGGCTTCAAGGGTGACTTGGGTCATGATGGACCTTTATAAGTGGGAGCGTTTTCACTGCTCTTAAGCAAGTCAGGTTGGCTTGAAAAGTTACGTCTGACAGAGACCAAAATCTCCGCCGATGCGCCCAAAATGATTCTCCGCTGTACAATCCAAACGCGCGTGTTATAGACCGGCTCAAAGTACATATAAAGGATCGTTGATATGTCTCACGACTACGCGGTAGCCGATATCAGCCAGGCTGAATTTGGCCGAATGGAAATCGAAATTGCTGAAACTGAAATGCCTGGCCTGATGGCCGCGCGCGAGGAGTATGGCGCGAGCCAACCGCTCAAAGGGGCCCGCATTGCGGGCTCTTTGCATATGACGATCCAAACGGCGGTCTTGATCCAAACATTGGAAGCGCTTGGCGCCGATGTGCGTTGGGCGAGCTGCAACATTTACTCAACGCAAGATCATGCGGCCGCAGCGATCGCCGATGCAGGAACGCCTGTGTTCGCACATAAGGGCGAAACGCTTGATGAGTACTGGCAGTTCGCGGATCGGATTTTTGAATGGCCGAACGGCGAAACTGTGAATCTCATTCTCGACGATGGCGGCGACGCCACGATGTATCTGATCTTGGGTGAAAAGGCAGAAGCTGATCCGTCTCTGCTCGACAATCCGGGCTCAGAGGAAGAAGAAGCGCTGTTCCGCCAAATCCGCAAGCGCATGACCGAGACCCCTGGCTGGTTCGCCCGCATCAAAGCTGGCATTCGCGGCGTATCGGAAGAGACCACGACCGGCGTTAATCGCCTCTATCAACTCGCCAAGAAGAACGAGCTCCCGTTCCCAGCGATCAACGTCAACGACTCCGTCACCAAGTCGAAATTCGACAATAAATATGGCTGTAAGGAATCGCTCGTCGACGCGATCCGACGCGGCACAGATGTGATGATGGCCGGTAAAACCGCTTTCGTCGCGGGCTATGGCGATGTCGGCAAAGGCTCTGCTGCATCTCTGTCTGGCTCGGGCGCACGCGTGACAGTGTCTGAAGTGGACCCAATCTGCGCCCTGCAAGCGGCCATGGACGGCTATGACGTGCAAACGATCGATACGATGGCGCCAACCGCGGACATCTTTGTCACCGCGACCGGAAACAAAGACATTCTCACTGTCGACCATATGCGCGCGATGAAAGACATGGCCATCGTCTGCAATATCGGTCACTTCGATAATGAGATTCAGGTCGAAGGCCTGCGAAACTTCAAGTGGACGAACATTAAGCCACAGGTCGACATGATCACGTTCCCAGATGGCAAGCGGATCATCCTGCTCTCAGAAGGCCGTCTTGTGAATCTTGGCAATGCGACCGGGCACCCGAGCTTTGTGATGTCGGCCTCCTTCACCAATCAAGTGTTGGCGCAAATCGCGCTCTTCGAGAATGACGGTGAATACCAGAACGAAGTCTACACGCTGCCAAAGCATCTCGATGAGAAGGTCGCGATGCTGCACCTTGCCAAACTCGGGGTTGAGCTGACGGGTCTGTCTCAAGACCAAGCGGCCTATATCGGCGTCGAACAGCAAGGTCCGTTCAAGCCAGAGCATTACCGCTACTAGCGCCTCAGAAAGCTTCAGGAGAAAAGCTATGCCTTTACAGCACCACGAGTTCACATCTGAGAGCGTTTCAGAGGGGCATCCAGACAAAGTGTCTGATCAGATTTCGGACGCCATTGTTGATTTGTTTTTGAGCAAAGACCCAACCGCAAAAGTTGCTGTTGAGACATTGACCACGACCAATCGCGTGGTGCTGGCCGGCGAAGTTCGGACCAATAATGGCGCGGTCATCACCAAAGACGAGATGAACCAAGCGGCGCGCGATGTGGTCAAGGCAATTGGCTATGAACAGGACGGGTTCCATTGGGAGAATATGTCCGTTGAGAACCATGTGCACGGCCAATCTGCTGAAATCGCGCAAGGTGTAGAAGCTGGACAAGGCCTTCACCAAGAAGAAGGTGCCGGCGATCAAGGCATCATGTTTGGCTACGCCACGGACGAAACACCAGAGCTGATGCCGGCGACCCTCGTCTATTCACATCAAATCCTCCGCAAGCTTGCCGATCTTCGTCATTCCGGCGCGCACCCTGAGCTTGAGCCGGATGCGAAAAGCCAGGTCACCTTGCAATATGACGGGTCTCGCCCTGTCGGCGTCAACGCGATCGTGGTGTCGCATCAACACAAAGAGTCCGCGACGCTTGAGCAATTGCGGGAAATCATCCGTCCGGTGTTGACGGAGGTTCTTCCTGAGGGCTGGTTCCCGGATGAGGATAAGTTTTACGTCAATCCAACCGGGCGGTTTGTCATCGGCGGACCAGACGGGGATGCGGGCCTCACGGGCCGCAAAATCATTGTCGACACCTATGGCGGGGCTGCGCCCCATGGCGGCGGCGCCTTTTCGGGCAAGGATCCGTCAAAAGTTGACCGGTCGGCGGCGTATGCGACTCGCTATTTGGCGAAGAACGTTGTTGCCGCAAAACTCGCGAAACGCTGCAATATTCAAGTCAGCTACGCGATTGGCGTGGCTCAGCCATTATCACTTTACGTCGAT
Source organism: Pseudomonadota bacterium (assembly GCA_039820085.1). GTDB lineage: Bacteria > Pseudomonadota > Alphaproteobacteria > Caulobacterales > Hyphomonadaceae > Henriciella. Next base: position 1,796 of record JBCBQS010000145.1, on the reverse strand, counting down.
ACGTTTGGCACAGGCGTTGTTGGAGAAGATACGATTGCGCGCAAACTACGTGAGTTGGTCAATCTCTCACCCCGCGGCATTCGGGACCATCTCGGATTGGAGGCCCCGATCTACAGCCCATCCGCCGCCTATGGACATTTCGGTCGAACCCCAACCGATGCCGGCGCGTTCAGCTGGGAAAAAACTGACCTTGTCAACGAACTCGCGGCGCTCGCGACCTAAACGGATCTTTACTGCACATAATTTGAACAAGACTTCGAGAGACCAAGCAAATGGTGCTCTCAACGTCTCATTTCTAAAAATTACGGTTGTCGCCTCCTCATGGATGTGCATACCCTCTGAGTTGAATGATCCTAGCGCACGCTCCGGGTGGAGGGTCACATTCGTGAGTAGAGTTGAGCCATATTTTTCGGTCATCATTGTCAATTACAATGCCGGCGACCTCCTGCAAGATGCGATTAATTCACTGAAGAATCAGAGCTTTAAGGACTTTGAAGTCCTAGTCATCGACAATAATAGCGAGTCCAAACCGATCGGAGAGCTTGACCTGACAGGCTTGGACCGCGTTCGCGTCATGCGCGAAAACACCAATCACGGATTCGCTAAGGGTAATAATCTGGCAGCTAACTTAGCGACTGGAAAATGGCTTGCTTTGCTCAACCCCGATGCGGTGGCCGATCAGCATTGGCTTGAAGAAGTCCACAAAGCCACGGAGCGACATGCCTCTTGCCGCGTTTTCGCTTGTGGGCAGATCAATATGGATGAACCAGACCTGCTCGACGGTGCGGGCGACGCTTATTTCGCCTTTGGTATTCCATGGCGAGGCGGTTTTGAACATCCACGCTCAGCGCTTCCATCCGAAGACAGTCATTGCTTTAGCCCTTGCGGCGCCAGCGCGATTTATGACCGCGAACTGTTTTTGAGCATTGGGGGATATGATGAGCGGTTCTTCTGTTATTGCGAAGATGTCGATCTAGGGATCCGACTGCAATTGAGTGGAGAGCAGTGCGTGCTACTTCCCGACGCTTTGATTTATCATAAAGGGAGCGCAACCAGCGGACGCCATTCTTATTTTACGATGTATCATGGATTCCGAAATCGTACCTGGGCCTACATCAAAAATATGCCACTAGCATTTCTGATTTTGACTTTGCCCGGACACGTTTCATTGATGGCCTACAATTACATCAATAATATTGGTCATGGAAACTTGCGGGCGATGCGCAGGGGGATGTGGGACGGACTTCGCGACGGATGGGCGATGCGTCGCCAGAATAGGTTCAAAACCGGCACCAAAAACCGGTCGACATGGAACCTCATCCGCTCAATGGCGTGGAACCCTGTCCGACTGTCTCAACGCGGGGTGCATGTCTGGGCGGTGCCGGCTTAAGCCAGCCCCCAAACTCGCCGATGAAATTGCCACGCCGACGATACAATCGTATCCATGTCTGAATGTGCTGGCACCCAGCCTAAAATGTCTTTCGATTTGGACGTATCGGCGTAAAGCGCAATCGCGTCGCCGGCGCGGCGGGGATGGACCTCTACCGGGACAGGGCGTCCGACGGCGCGTTCGACCGAATCTAAGACCTGTTTCACCGTAATTCCATTCCCGGTTCCGAGATTGAGCTGCAGGCTTTCGCCCGTTTTATCAATATGCTCGGCCGCGAGAATGTGCGCCGTCGCCAAGTCGGCTATATGGATATAGTCGCGCATGCAGGTCCCGTCCGGCGTTGGGTAATCGTCTCCGAACAGCTTCATTCCGGCGCCTATCCCCGCCGCCGCTTTCAGCGCGTTCG
>JBCBQS010000144.1:0-7437 GCA_039820085.1 Pseudomonadota bacterium | reverse complement strand
ATCGTCGCCTCGACCTCGGCGCCGATCTTGTTCGCGCGTCCAACGAGCCCCTCCTCCTCGATGACGTCGAGGACGGCGAGGGCCGCGGCGCAGGCGACCGGGTTGCCGCCATAGGTCGAGCCGTGGCTGCCCGGCTGCATCACTTCGCCCGTAGCCTCGCTGGTCAAGCAGGCGCCAAACGGGAAGCCGCCGCCAACGCCTTTGGCTACACACATAATGTCTGGCTCAGCATCAACGGCCCATTCATAGGCAAACAATTGACCGGTGCGACCCATGCCACACTGGACCTCGTCATAGATAAGCAGCGCGCCGCGATCTGTGCAGAGTTTGCGCAAGTCTGTCAGGCAAGTTTCCGGAATGGCGCGGACACCGCCTTCGCCTTGAACCGGTTCAACCAGAACGGCGGCTGTTTTCTCAGTGATCGCTGCGTCCAAGGCTTCATGATCATCAAAGCCGACTTGCTTGAAACCGGGTAAAGCTGGTCCAAAACCTTCAAGATATTTCGGATTTCCACCGGCATTGATGGCACCGAGTGATCGCCCATGAAAGGCGCCGCTCAGCGTCACAATCTCATAGCGATCTGGATCGCCGTTCACCCAATGAAATTTGCGCGCGGTCTTGAGCGCACATTCGATCGCTTCGGTGCCAGAATTTGTGAAAAAGACTCGATTCGCGAATCCGACCCGCTCGCAAATTTTTCGCGCAAGGTCTTCGCCTGCCGGTACCCGGAACATGTTTGAGGTGTGCCAAAGTTTTGACGCTTGGTCTTGCAACGCTGCGACCATGTCTGGATGCGAATGCCCAAGCGAACTCACGGCAATTCCCGCGACAAAATCGAGATAGGATTTCCCTTCACTCGTTATCAGTCGCACCCCCTCACCACGCTCAAACGTTTCTTCCGGGGGGCGGTAAACCGGCATGATGTGCTGACGCGGATCGGACATATTTTGCTCCTGCTTGGGTCTCTAACGGGTCTTGGTGTCCAAACCGCACGCTTGGAGAGGCTCCGACCGAAAGTCAACACACGACCTGATTCGGGCAAATTTTTCCACACGTGCTACAATTGTGACACAATCATTCTGTACAGCTTGCCAATCGCCAGACAAATCTTCCTTACAAACTTTTTAGGAGATTTTTCAAAAAAGCGATTGACGAAAAACGATAAACAGTTATTGTTTTTCAATAATAAATGACTTGGCGGCTTCCCTTACCCTCTCTCCCCCTGAGCGTCGCTAGGTTGATAACACTCACTCCATTCATCTTGGCGACTCCCATCGGGGGTCGCTTTTTATTTTGGCTGAGACATAGGGAAAATCTGCAAGCGACGATTTTTTGCAAAAGAAAAGGCGCAACCCGTGGGTCGCGCCTGAAAAGTGATTGCAGCGTTTCCTCCCAGAAACTTGCAGCCCCTGTATTGCCACATTGTCGCATCCCGTCAAGCGCTTTGTGACACCTTCTTTACGAAATTATCAAAAACAGCGTTGTCAGACCGGAAGACCTGCTCAACTGTTGCAAATGCTACAGTTTTCACGCCATGCGCAGTCAGCGCTCTCGCAACGGCACCAGACCTCTGCGTGAGACACAGCGCAGAGCGCTCATTGATCAAGGTCAAGTCGTATGACTGGACCACATCCATTGGTATTTCCGCGTCCACTTCGAGCCGAGACATCGGCTTTGCGAGGGCGGTTGCTTCGACGCCATCCGAGAAGATTCGAAACGTAGAGACTATGTTTTCTGGCCAGTCCGCTTTGAGCGAAGCAACCAGTGAAGCTTCACTGCTCAGAATCACACCGTCTTCTAAAATTTTAAGGTCATTGGCTTTGAGCGTCGCGCCGGTCGACGTGATATCGACAATAACTTCCGCTGTTCCGGCTGTTGGCGCCGCTTCCGTCGCGCCGGGGCTTTCAATGAGTCGATACTCACCGACCGCTTTTTCTGCAAAGAATTGGCGGGTCAGGTGCATGTATTTTGTCGCAACTCGCATCCGGCGTCCGTGGCGTTCGCGGAACAGCGCGCCTGCAGCTTCCAAGTCAGCCATTGTATCCACGTCCAGCCAAGCCGCCGGAACCGCAACAATGACGTCGGCGCCGCCAAAGCCCAACCGACGCATGACATCAACATCGCCGTCAATGTTTGGCGATAGATCATGCAGCAAGTCTTCGCCTGTAATTCCGACATGGAGGTTGCCCGCAATCAACTCCTCGGCGATCTCCCGTGCCGACAGAAGCATCACATCGGCATCGGGTAGGCCGCGCAGTTCAGCGCGATAGCCGCGCCCACCGCCCTTTTGGAAGAGCTTAAACCCACTCGCCGCGAGCCAGGCCTCAGACTGTTCTTTGAGGCGACCTTTGGATGGGATTGCGATCGATAAATTGCTCATTGTGTTTCTCCCAAACGCAAAGGGAGTCTGTGGGGCATGATGACACCGCCAACAGCCGTCGCGCTGACCGCGCCATTTGAAAGATCCGCCAACAAAGAGTCATACCGTCCCCCGGCTAAGAAGGGGCGCTTGATGGCGTCCGCACTGTTATTTTCAGCAACCTCGAAAACAAAGCCATCATAATAGGTGAAGCGTCGTCCGAACCGGGTCGCAAAATGCGGCGCAGACTTAAAATAGGCGTTGGACATCGGCACCAGTTCCGCGGCGCGCGTCCTGAACTGCGCGAGGGCGATCTGAAGCGCGTCATTGTCTAGTCCGGTCGCCAATTGATCGAGCGCGGTGGAGGCGTCTTGCAAAGGACAGTTCAAATTCAAGAGGCCTTGCAAAACGGAACTTTGATCTTCGCTTAGCTCATATCCAGAGGCGAGGCGCGCACGCTGTGCCAAGCGTTCTGTGATCTCATCTGCGGTTCGCTCGCCAACCGGGCGCACGCCTGTGATGGCAAAAATATCTTCAACAAAGGCCCCAATGTCGTCCCGGCTCATACCTGAGACGCGCGCTGCGATACCGCTCCGTTTCGTCTTAAGCGCGGACAAATAAGCGCGGACGCCGCCAGCTTGTCTGAACGCTCTTTTTAAACCGGCTTGTATCTCGTCTGGAAACTCCAGCGCATCCACAAAAGCGGGAAAAATGGACAGATCGCCGAAGCAGGCATGAGCGTTCTTCACCCCGCCCGTCGCGCAGACATCGCTGAGCGTTTTGAACAACCAAATGTCTTCGTCGACACTTTGCGTCGCGCCGAACTTTTCAATGCCGATTTGCTCATACTCAATTGGCTCGCCCTCTAAGGCGGGAAGGCGAAAAATGCGTCCGCGATAGCGCTTAAGGGTTTCGCCCGTGTCTTCGGCTTGGCGTTCGGCCACTTCCGTCTGAGCGACGGGCAATGTGAGATCCGGGCGTAAGGCCCATTCATTTGATTGCCCGTCGACAAAGGTACAAATGCGGCTGCGAACCGCCTCACCCGACAGTTCTAATGGAATAGAGGCCTGCATGATCACGGGTGGATCGACGAAGGTACCGCCTTGTACCGCCAGCGCCTCATGGGCGAGATCTGAAAAGCTCATTGATCCGCCTCCAAGATCGCACGAATGCGGGTAATCATCTCGGCCCGCGGCGCTTCGAACTGGCCCGGCCGCGCTTCCCGATACTCTTCGTTCGACTGGATCGCCGCGGCTTGGCGCGCGCCTTCTTTCAAGTCTTTGATCGTGACGACGCCTTTCGCCAACTCATCGGTGCCGACCATGATGGCGGCAGGTGCCCGGCGACGGTCCGCATATTTCATTTGAGGGCGCATACCAGAACTTCCCATATAGGCTTCTGCACGAATCCCAGCCTGGCGGAGCTCCGTCGCAAGTGTGAGCGCGATGGCAGGGTTATCGCGATCCATATTCAGAACGACGACGGGTCCATTCTGCGTTTGAATGTCGCCGCGGATCGAAAACGCGGTGACCAGCCGACTAATCCCGACTGAGAATCCTGTTGCGGGAATTTTTTCGCCCGTAAAGCGAGCAACGAGATCATCATAGCGCCCGCCCCCGCCAACAGAGCCAATCCGCACCAATTCGCCGTCTTCATTAATCGTCTCCCGCAATAGGTCTGCTTCAAAAACCGGCCCGGTATAATACTCCAGTCCACGCACGATGGAGGGATCGAACTTCACGTCACCCTCTGGGGTCCCAAGGGCTTCGAGCGCAGTTGAGATTGCCGACAGCTCAGCCAGCCCAGCCATCGCTTCCTCACCCTCACCGACGGCCACGCCAAGCGCTTCAAGGGTCTCGGATCGCGTTTCTCGACCGGCTTGGGCAAATGCCAGAACTCGATCGATCGCCGCGGGATCGAGACCCGCCCCTTTGGTGAAATCTCCGCTCTCATCCATGCGGCCGGCGCCCAGCAATTCAGCGACGCCGGACGCGCCAAACTTATCCAACTTATCGAGCGCACGCAGAATGGTGAGACGCGCGGTTTCATCATTCGCGCCGACGCCTTCCAAGACGGCGTTTAATAGCCGGCGCGTGTTCACCCGAATGGCAAATTCGCCATCGGACGCCCCAGCCGCGCGCATGGCTTCAGCTGCCATTGCGATCATTTCAGCATCTGCATGAGCACCCGCTGCGCCGACCGTGTCAGCATCGCACTGCAAGAATTCACGGAACCGCCCTGGCCCCGGTTTTTCGTTACGCCAGACAGGACCTGCCGCATATCGGCGAAAGGGCTTGGGTAGGGTTTGCCAATTTTCTGCAGCGAAGCGGGCAAGTGGCGCAGTCAAATCATAGCGCAAGCTCATCCACTGTTCGTCATCATCCTGCACAGCAAAAACGCCCGCATTGGGACGATCCTGATCCGGTAAGAATTTGCCGAGCGCATCTGCGTATTCAAACGCGCCTGTGTCCAAGCCTTCGAAACCCCACCGGCGATAGACCGCTGTGACCCGATCAATCATGCTCTGTTCAGCGCGGATCAGATCTTCGCGTTTGTCCGGAAACCCGCGCGGTTTTCGAGCCAGATCAATCGGTTTCGGCGCTTTTTGTTTGCCCATGGGTGTGGCCTTTATCTCAGGACGCGCTCCGCATAGACGAAGCCGCAAAGGGTGTGAAGGTGTCTCAGCTGACCAGTTGATCAAACAAGACAACGATAACCAAAGCGCCCCGCCGCGTGGTTCTCATTCAAAAATTAGAAAGATGAAAACGTTTTGGCGCACCAGGTCATTTGCGCCATTTCTGGCGCATTACGTATGATGATGGTGATGCAGATGTGTTTTCATGTCCGCGCCACTATAGAACAGACGTGTCACCGTCAAGCCGCAGCGCTACCGAGCGTTGAAAACGATCAAATTTTACACATCCGTTCAACACGATTTTATCGGTAATCTCGTAGGTTTCCGGAAATAAACCGGACGTTAGTGTGAACATCATTTCTCGCCTTCTCGGCGCTATTTTTCCGAAGACCCAGTGGGTTACGGACGATGGCAGCATCATTTTGTCGACCGAAGACATTCGGCGTCGGCGCATCGTATTGGTCTGCTTTTTCATTGTCGTTAGCACGATTGGCTACACAGCATTGCAAATGCAACAGCTTGGCACGTTTGGGCCAATGTGGCTCAGCCTGACGACGTGCGCCTTGCTTTGCACCCTCTCTGTCGCTGCGTTTTTCGCGGCGATTTGGTCGGAAAAGCCAGAGCTGCAAATGCGATTGCTTGTGATCGCTTTGTCAGGGGTCTTCTGGCTCGAAATCTATTATGCAGGTGGAGTCTCTGGTTATCATATCGCTATTCTCCCCGTGATCCCAATCATTGGGTCGATCTTATTGACTCTGCGCGACACGGTTGTGCTGACCATTCTCAACGTCATCGCCATCGCCGTCATCGCCTTCCTGGCCTATCATGGCGAGTATATGCCCGCGTTTTCGATCAGTCGCGAAAGCGATATCTTGCTGTCCGGCGTTATTGTCGCCGTCTCGGTCATCGTTTGTGGTAGCGCGGCGATCATGCTGATCCAGCAGAGCGAGAAAGTGAATCGGCAGCTCTTGGCCTTGGTTGAGTATCAGTCGCACCTTGCGGCGCACGACCACCTGACCGGCCTTGGCAATCGCATCAGCTTGCAGAAGCGGTTCGAAGCGCTTGAAGAAGACGACTCGTTTGACCTGTTGTTGATCGACTTGGATGGTTTCAAGGCTGTGAACGATACGCATGGTCACAATGCGGGTGACTTCCTCATCAAGGAGATGGCGAACCGGCTGCGCGAGGTGACCTCCGATCAAGACCTGCTTGTCCGGCTCGGCGGCGATGAGTTTGTCATCCTGCTCGAAGATGTTGACGGATCTCTATCGAGTGTCCGCAAATATGCAGACTATTTGATCGATATTATTAGCCGCCCCTATCGATGGGAAAACCAAGTTATCCTGCGGGTCTCTGCCTCGATCGGGCATGCCCGCTTCCCGAAGCATGGATCGACGCCGAGCAAAGTGTTGAGCCTTGCAGACAAAGCGCTGTACAAAGCCAAAGATGCTGGCAAGGCTCAATGCATCACGTTCGGCACTGAGGAATGTCCGCGGTCGGTCCGAAAAGCGGTCATCCGGCCACAAAGCGCTGAATCAAAACGCAAAGTTGCCTCATTCACCCCAAAACTACGTCAAGAATCTAGTTAAGAGTGCATAATCCCCCAGCCGGGGCTTTCGGAGGCACTCAAACCGTGGTTCAACAGCCTCAGAACGAACGCCTGGGCGAGGGTCTAGGTTTGGTAGCAAAGGGCTGGAACATGACAACGCTTGCACTGGTCGATGATGACGAAAACATCGTTGCGTCTCTCAAGATTTTTTTTGAAGCGGAAGGGTACCAGGTTCGGACATATCATGATGGGCTAACAGCACTTGGCGCACTCACGGACAGCCCACCAGATCTTGCAATCCTCGATGTCAAAATGCCGAAAATGGACGGGATGGAGCTGTTAAAGCGCCTCCGCCAAACTTCCGAGCTCCCGGTGATTTTCTTGACCTCTAAAGACGAAGAGATTGATGAAGTGATCGGTTTCAATATCGGCGCTGACGATTTCGTTCGCAAACCCTGTTCAAACCGTTTGCTATCAGAGCGGGTGAAAGCCGTTTTACGGCGCTCGCGTTCTGCGGATACCGCCCCGGAAGAAGGCGATGTAAAACCGATTGTTCGGGGCCGCTTAACCTTGGATCCAAACCGGCACTCGTGTTCGTGGGATGGTCATCCGGTACGTTTGACCGTTACCGAGTTTTTGATTCTGCAAGCGCTCGCGCAGCGCCCAGGTTATGTGAAGTCGCGCGATAACCTCATGGACGCGGCATATGATGATCAGATCTATGTCGACGATCGCACCATCGACAGTCACATCAAAAGGTTGCGAAAGAAGTTCCGCGAAGGTGATAAAGAGTTTGATGCGATTGAGACGCTATATGGCGTCGGCTATCGCTACAATGAGAGCTAGATTAAAAGGGGTGGGGACATGAAAACACAGGCATCATTTATTGCTGCA
>JBCBQS010000143.1:0-7523 GCA_039820085.1 Pseudomonadota bacterium | reverse complement strand
GTGTCGCTGAACACCATTGACCGTGAGCGTCACGTTTCGGCCGCCGCAGACACAGCTCTGATCGATACTTTGCGAGATGAATTACGCCTGACCGGCACTCATGTCGGCTGCCAGTCTGCGCGTTGCGGCGCCTGTACAATCGAACTCGACGGCCAGTCGGCGAAAGCCTGCACCGTGTTGACCCACCAAGCCGACGGGGCGGAAATCAAAACGATCGAAGGCGTTTCGGAGGGTGACGTGCTCGACACTTTGCAGGCAGCGTTTCGACGGAACCATGCGTTACAGTGCGGATACTGCACCCCGGGCATGGTGATGAGTGCCCGCGAACTGCTTCGCCAGAACCCAAACCCATCTGAGACAGACATCAGGGAAGGCCTAAAAGGCAATCTGTGTCGCTGTACTGGCTATGAGAATATCATCCGGGCTGTGCAGGATGCCGCCGCTGCGATCCATCCGTCGACCGGTGCGACCATTTCAGAAACCGGGATTGGCGCTTCGGTGGAGCGGGTTGAAGACAAACGCTTCCTCACCGGCCATGGCCGCTATTGTGCGGATATTCAGTTGCCCGGGCAATGCTATGCAGCCTTCGCACGCGCGCCGGTTCCACATGCCGAAATTGCGGGGATTGATACTTCCAAAGCGCTCAAAATGCCGGGCGTAATTTCCGTGCTGACCGGAGAAGATGTTGCTGCAGATCAAATCGGAGAGCTGAGGTGCGGATGGACGGTTTATTCGCGCGATGGCGATGCGATGAAAGGAGGCGAACGCCCGATCCTTGCACGCGAGAGAGTCCGCTTTGTCGGCGAAGCATTCGCGATGGTGCTTGCAGAATCTGAAGCCACGGCGCGCGCGGCCGCTAGAGCAATTGCGCTCCAATATCAGACCGTCCCGCACAATGTTCTGCCTGAGCAAGCCGGATCAGCCTCGGACTTGTTTCCAGATGCGGCTGAGAATACTTGCTTTGATTGGTTGTTCGGAGATGAGTTTGGCGCCAATCGCACGATTGAAAATGCGGCACACGTTACGCGGATAAATTTGCGCAACAATCGGCTAATCCCGAATGCTTTGGAACCCCGCGCGGCAATTGGGGACTATACGCCTGCGTCGGGGACAGCAACGCTCTACACGACCAGTCAAAACCCTCATATGGCTCGTAAGATCATTGCTGAGACAATGGGCTTCGTGGGCGAGCATAACTTACGGGTGATCTCTCCGGACCTTGGCGGTGGGTTTGGTTCGAAAATTTTCATTTATCCAGAGGAATGCGCGTGCCTATGGGCGAGCCGCCGGGTCGGGCGCCCAGTCAAGTGGGTAGCGACGCGGGAAGAAAGCTTCCTCTGCGATGCGCACGGTCGGGACCATGTATCGACCGCCACGCTGGCGCTTGATGAAGACCATCGTTTTACCGCGCTTAAGGTTGAGACGGTCGCTAATCTTGGTGCGTATCTGTCAAGCTTTGCCGCTTTTGTGCCGACATATCTCTACGGCACGATGTTGGCGGGCCCGTACAAAACCGAGACGATTGCTTGCGCGGTGCGAGGCGTGTTTACAAACACAGCGCCGGTCGATGCGTATCGCGGCGCGGGGCGGCCAGAAGCCACCTATCTCATTGAAACACTCATTGACGCTGCAGCGCGCGAGCTTTCCATCGATCCAGTCGAGCTGCGGCGGCGCAATCTCATCCAGCCAAATGACTTTCCATACCAAACGCCTGTCGCGCTTGAATATGACATCGGCGACTATGAGGCCCACCTTCAGCGCGGGCTTGAACTCGCCGATCACGCCAATTTTGAAACGCGTAGAAAAGCAGCCGCGGCGCGCGGCAAGTTGCGCGGCATCGGCACCTCGCTTTACGTCGAAGCGTGTGGCATTGCTCCGTCCGCGGTCGCTGGGGCGCTGGGCGCCGATGTTGGGCTTTGGGAGTCAGCCCTTTTACGGTTCACGCCGTCTGGGCGCTTGCAAGTCTTTACCGGTTCACACAGTCATGGCCAGGGCCACGAGACAACCTTCGCACAGCTTGTATCGAGCCATTTCTCCCTGCCGCTCGAGCATATTTCGGTGTTCCATGGTGACACGGATCAAACCCCGGTTGGTATGGGCACGTACGGGTCGCGCTCACTCGCAGTCGGAGGATCAGCGATCCTAAAAGCAGCTGACAAAATCGTCGAAAAAGGGATCCTGATCGCGGCGCACATTCTCGACCTGGCGCCGGATGAGATTAGGTTCGAGGACGGCGAGTTTAAACAGACTGGGCGCAACGCTTTTGTCTCGCTGAAAGACATTGTTCACGCCGCTTACGTGCCACACAATTACCCGGAGGATTTGGAGCCAGGTTTAGAAGCGTCGGCCTTTTACGATCCGCTCAACTTCACCTATCCATCGGGGACACATGTCTGCGAAGTCGAGATCGATCCACAAACAGGGCACATCGACATTGTTGCGTTCACTGCGGTCGATGATTTCGGTAAAGTGGTCAATCCACTCATCGTGGAGGGGCAAGTTCAAGGCGGTATTGTCCAAGGGATGGGGCAGGCTTTGATGGAGGAGGGCGTTTATGACCCAGAGACGGGTCAGCCTGTCACATCATCTTACCAAACGTATACGCTGCCGCGCGCAAGCCTCCGTGCCAATATTCAAACCGAGACGACATATACGCCGTGTGACAACAATCCCGTGGGCTCAAAAGGCTGCGGTGAATCTGGAGCGATTGGCGCCCCGCCTGCAGTCATGAATGCGATCACAGATGCGCTTGGCGTCCGTTTAGAGATGCCGGCGACGCCGGAAAAAGTCTGGCAAGCTTGTCGACGGATCAGAGGTGCGTTGGAAGATGTCTAGTCTTCAATTCTCTCGACCAGAGTCATTGGACGACGCGCGCCTTATTCTTAGCAGAAAGCCGGACGCGACGCTTGTCGCCGGCGGCCAGTGGCTCGTGCCGAAACTCAAATCAGGCGAGATTCAATCCAAGCAAATTGTGTCATTAGATCAAATTTCGGAGCTCCGTGGGATCAGGTTCGAAGCTGGTCGTTTGTATATCGGTGCAAGCGAAACCCATCGCTCAATATCCATGTCACCGATTGTGAAAGAGCACGCCCCAATGCTCGCAGAAATTGCTGCTCAGATTGGTGATCCTGCGACCCGCAATCGGGGTACGATTGGCGGTGCGCTTGGATCTGAGCCGCGGTGTTCTGATTATTCCGGACCCCTCAGTGCGCTTGATGCAGGCCTGGTCACGACGACACGTACGCGGGCTGCATCAGAGCTATTTACGGCAGAGCGATCAGCGCCGTTTCAACCCGGTGAAATCCTTATCAACATAAGTATTGAGCTACCCGCCTGGGCAAGGTTCGAAAAAATTCCACATACGGCCGCGAACTACGCTGACGTTGCGGTGTTCATCTGCCAGCATGCAGACGGGGCTTGGCGCGTCATGGCGATGCTTGACGATCACGCACCGCAACGTCTCGTGAAGATCGAAGATCAGCTCTTAGCGGGCACACAACAAGATGCTTTGGATTGGTCAAACGCGCTCGCTACTCTGTCGCCGTTCGATGCCAGCCGTGTTCGCACGTTATTCAACCGCGCACTCGAGCGCCGCATCGGCCTAATCTGACCGCGCACTTAGAAATTCTATGACTGGGCGAACAGTCTCGGTTGGCGCTTCTTCTTGAGGCAAGTGGCCAATGCCCGGCAGCGGCAGAACGGTGACATCCCTTAGAGCCGCTTCATAGTCTGTGGAATTGTCAAATGGGATAATCCTATCATCCTCGCCCCAAACCAGGAGCACCGGGGCCGAGATGGATGCCAATAGCGGTTCAGGTGGCTGCAACACGGTTTGCCGCATTCGGTCCAAGAGCGCCCTGCGAACCCCAGGTGCGCGGATGAGGTCGTGATACCGCTGGACACGCGCTCGGCTCATTTTTGATGTGTCTGAATAGGCGAGCGCCAAATTCCGGCGCAACAGCCATTGTGGCAGAGAATACTCAATCAGTCTCAGCGCGAAGGGCACGCGCGGCTTCGTTTCATATTCAAAGCCTGGACTGGCAAAGCCATCCGGGGAGACGAGCACAAGCTTGTCCGTCCGCTCTGGATAGCGTGCCGCGAAAGTCCAAGCGATCCGCCCGCCGAGGGAGTTGCCAATCAAAGCGGTGCGCTCAATCCCGCGCTCATCCAGCAGGGCCGTAATGATTGCGACGGCGCGGGTGTCTGTATAATCACCGGTGGCATCTGGCGGTGACAAGCCCGCGCCCGGTAAGTCGAACCGTATGATGCGAAAATCCTGCTCAAGTGCGCTCGCCCATTCATCCCAAGTTTGCAAATGTGATCCGACCCCATGCAGAAGGATAACGGTTTGCGCATCTTTTGGTCCTGTGTCGCGCACATGTAGCAGTGTTTCAGCGACTTCGACCAAGTCACTCGGATGATTGAGATATTTCGCTTCAAGTTCAGCGCGGGACTTGTCGGGCGTGTAAAAGGCTGAGCAACCGCTCAGCAAAAAGGCTGCAAGCGTGATGAGGCCAAGCGACAATAACCGGTTCATCTGTGTGCCTTCCGCCAGTTCGATGCGCGGACCGCTACAAACTTTCGCATACCGAAATTGCATACGGCGTTTCACAGATTACTCTGCCACCGGCATCAGATTCACATTCATCAAAAAGACCATAGAGGGCAAGACGTAGACGCAAGTATTCCCAGACTTGAGCTCGAAATTCAAACCGATTAGGCTGACTTAAACGTGTTTCGGAGGGGATCGGATGAGCCTATCAGTCCGCGTGCTGGCCTTAGCCGCGATTGGGTGTTTCGGTATCAACGCGCAAGGGATTGCGCAGTCATCTGACGCTGAGCGCCAGATCGCGCCACCTTTATGCGACTATGGCAGCCCGCATCCCAACGCGCCCGCTGAGCTCTCGCAATTCGCATTCTTGATTGGCGATTTCGAGATTACCAGCCACATCATGACCCCATCTGGCTGGTCGCCCCCACGCCCTGGACCGCGCGCCCGATGGAATGGCTGGTACAGCATGGGCGGCATGATGATCACGGATGAGTGGTATGATCCTGATCCTGGTCTGCAACCCGACTCACCACGCGGTATCAATGTCCGGATGTATGATGAAGCATCTGAGGAATGGAAAATGATGTGGGTTGCCACTGGAGCGGCCCGTGTTCAAGACCTGCGCGCAAAAATGATCGATGACAAACTGACCATGTGGCAAGTCTATCCAACTGAGATCGAATTGATCGCGGACTTCACCGTTGAGGACCAGGACCACTGGCACCGCGTCAGCTATGTGCAAAATGAAGACGGTGATTGGATCCCGCAATTCAAACTGCGCGCGACCCGGTTGGCGTGCAACTAGCTGTCCCAAAGGCTTGTATCTCAGGGGCTCCCAGTTCGAGCTTGCCTCACCAATACGCGACATAGATGAAGACGAGGATGAGCGTGATAAGCGTGGCGGCGATGTTAAAGCTTGGGCGGGTCGCGAATGAGATCCCGCCAAGATCAACAGGCTGATCGGGGGCTGGGCGTCGTGTGGCCAAGGACACACTCACGCCAACCACGAGACAGATCAAAAAGACGATCCAAATCCTGAGAACAAATGGCATTTCTGGAAGGAACAACTTGGCTGTCACGCTGAACGCGATTGATGAAATCAACAACGCGAAGGCGCCTTCTCGATTGGCGCGCTTCCAGAAGAAGCCGAGCAAAAAGACCGCGACGATGCCGGGCGCGATAAAGCCTGTATATTCTTGAATGGTTTGGAACGCGCTTTCCATACCGCCGAGAAATGGTTTGGTGACAATGAATGCAATGAGCATAGCTGCTGCAGCGGAGAGCCGGCCGACGAGCACATAGTGTTGCTCATTCTTGTCGGTCGCGATGTGATCGCGATAAATGTCCATGGTGAAAATCGTGGCAATGGAATTGATCATCGAGGCGAGCGACGACACGATCGCCGCAATCAGGGCCGCGAAGACAATTCCCCGCAATCCGGCAGGTGCAAGCGTCATCAGAAAACCATAGGTCTTGTCAGGTGTTTCAGACAGGTCGCTCACCGGCAGGGCGCCATTCTGCGCGAGCCAAAGGGCGGCAATGCCGGGGATGACCACAATGACGGGGATCAGGAGTTTTAAGAACGCCGCGAAGACCAGTCCCTTTTGCGCTTCTTGAACATTCTCGGCGCCGAGTGCGCGTTGGATGATGTATTGATTGAAGCCCCAGTACGAGAAATGCAAAACCCAAAGACCACCGAGGAGCGTCCATATTCCTGGGAGATCGCTATATGACGAATTGTCAGGCGAGAGGATCATCTCAAAATGGCCTGGGATCTCGGCATAAAGCGTGTTGAGACCGGCCCACACCCCTCGCTCGCCACCGACGAGGCTGAGCGAGATATAGAGAATGGCGAAACCGCCAAGGATCAGAACGACAACTTGTATAATGTCGGTGAGCGCGACCGCTTTTAGGCCGCCATAGAGTGAGTAGAGCAGGGCGAAAAGCGCCAATCCCGCCATGGCGGGCAAGACGTCCAATCCGGTTACGGTGGTAATGGCTAATCCGCCGAGCCAAAGGATCGCGGTCAAGTTCACGAACGTGTAGAGCGTGATCCAAAATATGGCCATAACCGTCTTGATCTCCGGGCCAAACCGCGACTCAAGGAACTGCGGCATGGTGTAGATTTTTCGGTCTAGAAAGATCGGCAGGAAAAACTTTGCAGTGATCAGCAAGACGATGGCGGCTTGCCACTCATAAGCGGCAATAGCGAGCCCGACGACGAAGCCTTGTCCAGATTGCCCAATGATCTGTTCGGCAGATATGTTCGCGGCGATAAGCGAGGCGCCAATCGCCCACCAGGGCAGGGCTTTTCCCGCTAGAAAATAGTCTTCGGTGTCTTTTTGATGCCCCTCGGGCTCTCGCGAAACCAATATCGCAATCGCAAACAATCCGATTGCGTAGAGGCCAACAATGACCAGATCTATCTTTTCCAGAACCATGCTTGTCCTCTCTATGCGTTAGGTGTGGTTGGAGCGACGCGCACGAAGCTCATAGCAAAAGCAGCGACACAAAAACTCGCTGCACCGAACAGGACCGCCAGCAGTGGCACCCCGCCAACCATGGGTGCAATACTGGTCTCTAAAGAGCGTAGGATTGGGCCCATCGTTCCCCCTACAAGAATTTGAGGCAGCACGATGAAGAAATTGAAGATTCCCATATAGATGCCCATTTTTCGCACGGGTAAGGCATCGGCCAGAATCGCATAGGGAAGGGCGAGAATAGAGCCCCACGCCATGCCGAGACCGATCATTGGGATGAGTAATCCATACTGTGACCCGAATAAGTGATACCCGATAAAACCGGCGGCGCCTGCGATGAGATTGAACGCGTGCAGACTTCGCGTTCCAACCTTGCGGGCAATGCCCGCGATCACAAAGGCGTAAATTGCGGCAACCCCATTTTGGACGGCGAACATAATGCCGACCCAATCTCCAGCGTCTTGATACGCTTTAGAGGTCGCATCAGCTGT
>JBCBQS010000142.1:0-7627 GCA_039820085.1 Pseudomonadota bacterium | reverse complement strand
AAAGCTGAAAGGTGACAGATGTTCAAAGGTCCGCTGACCGCTCATAGCCGCCGTTTTGTATGTGACGCTCTTGGGCACATGCCCGGCAACCGGCACATACAAAACGGCGGCTATGAGCGGTCAGCGGACCTTTGAACATCTGTCACCTTTCAGCTTTGGCGACTGTTTGACGGATCCGAGCGATTGGTTCGACCGCGGTATCGCGACAAAATACGGGGGCAGCTATGACGCGTACTATTCGCACATTGAAGACCTGTTTGCCGCGCTCGATCGCCAAACCTGTCACGAGGTTTATGAGGCAATGTCTGCAAATGGAACATATTTCGCGCCAACGCTCGTTATGGAGCTAAACGACCGGTCTCGAGTCCCGGCTGCCGACATCGCATTCATTTCACCTGATTTCCGTGATTGGTGCGACAGTGTTCTCGACTCAATTGACGACGCAGACTCTGAACGACGCGAACGCGTTTATCGCCAATTCTCCGACACATTGTTGATGATGAAAGACGCTGGCGTTCGTTTGCTCGCCGGGTCCGATATGCCAAACAATTGCATCGTCCCTGGTTTCAGCCTGCATTGGGAACTTGAGCGGTTGGTCGAAGCCGGCGTCTCTCCGCTCGAAGCGCTTCAAGCGGCAACAATAAATGCTGCGGCAGCAATGGATCGCGACGATGAAATCGGCCAGCTTCGGCCGGGATTCGCTGCGGATATCGTGCTGCTAAATGCCAATCCGCTCGACCAAATTTCGAACACGCGGATGATTAACGGCATCATGCTCAACGGGCGATGGATTGATGAGCCCGAGCGCGCCGAAATGTTCAACACAGTAAAAGCGCGAATAGACTCAATGCGCGTTAAGGAGCAATCAGACCAATGAGAACCTCATACACAGCCATAAAATCCGTTCGAAACCTTGCGATCTTAGGTCTGCTATCTGTCGCGGCCTGTCAAACTTCGCCAGAGCCCACGCTCTACGTGACGCCTTCACCCATTCTGTCAGGTGATCCAATTACGATTGAGGTTCAAAACATAGATCCCGATGTGCCGGTTGCTCTGAGGCTCGACGAGATCAGATTGCGGCTCAACACACCTGCTTATTATACGAGTTCTGCGACCTTCGAAGCGGGTGCAGATGGGCGGGTTTCAACCACGAGCGACGCCCCGATTGACGGCGATTACTCAGGCGTTGATCCGACCGGCTTGTTCTGGTCGCGCCAGCGTCCGGAGGATCAGCAACCAGATGAAACAGCGGAGCTTCAGCCGCTTACGCTGTCTGTAGATATTGGCAATGATGGCAGCGTCGAATTTGAACAAGCGATCACAATCGTGCGGGCTTTCGAAGGGATTGTAACGGAGGATCTTGGTCCAGAATTTCCGGGCGCCTTTCTTGCACGCCCGATGACGGAAGGACCTCATCCCGTGATTATCGTTTTGGGCGGATCTGAGGGCCATGACAGTGCGGCGAGAGACTTTGCGCCGCATTTTGCCTCCCGCGGGTATCTCGCCGTCGGCGTTCCATATTATTCGCCCGCTTGGGGGGATCAGTCGCAGCAGATTCCTGGCCTGCCAAGGGCATTTGCTGAGCTGCCAGTCGATTATCTTGAAACAATCACGGAACACATCAAGACTTTTGATGAGGTCGACCCAGACCGGATTGGCATTTGGGGTGCATCGAAGGGGGCTGAATATGCATTGCTCGCCGGATCATTGATTGGCGACTATGCCGCGATTGCCGCGATCGTGCCCACAGATGTCGTTTGGGAAGGCTGGGGCACGGGTGAGGTTGTCTCCTCATTTTCCTGGCGCGGCGAGCCGCTACCCTTCGTGCCATATAAAGGCATGCAGGAGGAGTTTCAAAAACCTGTCCCAAGACTTCGCAACCCACACGATGCCGGTCGCGCCGCCAATCCGGATCGAATTGAGGCCGCTCGCATTCCCGTTGAGACCATTATTGCACCCGTTCTTCTCGTCGGCGGCGACGAAGACTCGGTGTGGGGCTCGGGACCGATGGCACGGATGATTGCTGAGCGACGGAATGCAGCCGATCTCGAGACAGAATTATTTGTATCAGAAACGGCCGGTCATGGTCTCTCACGCGACGGCTACACTGTCTCGAGTGCGGCGGATGCAAAAATCAAAGGTGAAGCCTATTCCGCAATGCTCGCATTCTTTGAGCGACATCTAGAACCAACGCCGTGATCGTTAGACAGATTGAGGTGGCCGATGCCGTCACCTCAATTCATCACGCAACGCGGGTTGGAAGTTTTTGATGACTTTTGCGTCCAGGTCGCTAGACATTTTCAAATGTCAGTTGTCCTGGATGCTTCAGAGCGCGTCGTTTTGGTCGATGAGCGCGATTCCGAGATTGGGATTGGTGCGAAGCTAGAAACTCATCATCGCGGCGCGTTGCATCGGGCGTTTTCAATTTTTTTGTTCAATCAAACCGGCGAGACATTGGTTCAGCGACGGGCGCTTCATAAATACCATTCCGGTGGTAAATGGGCCAATACGTGCTGCGGTCATCCACGGCCCGGAGAGGACATTTGCGCCGCAGCAGAACGCCGTTTAACCGAAGAGCTCGGGATCAAATCTAAGCTCCAATCCAGCTTTCTTGCGCGGTATCGGGCGGTCCTTGATGGTGAGATGATCGAGAACGAAATCGTACATGTCCACTTTGGGCGTGCGCTTGAGCCTGCGACCCCAAATCCAGATGAAGCAAGTGAAGTCGCCTTTGTCAGCCTAGAGGGGCTGAGAGACGGGACCGCGTTTCCTCGATCCGAGCAAACCGCCTGGCTTCTACATTACTTAGACCACCATTTTGATGAGCTGGTCGCAATTCGAAACCGTCTGATGGCATGAGACAAGACAATCGTCTGACCAACTCTTGTTCTAGCCAAACGAACACGAGCTGAATGAACCGTCTTTGTCGAAATGAGAGCACAGATCATTGCTTTTAATAACATAATTGCGCGTGTCGCCGTGTTGCCACATGGCACCTTTTTTGATCATGTAAGCAAAGACTGACGATGGGAGGAGTCGTGATTGCCTGACACTGCATTTCCGTTTTCGGCGATTGTCGGACAGGAATCCCTTAAGGATGCGCTCTTGGTTTCGGCGGTTGATCCGAAGCTTGGAGGGGTCCTCGCTTTTGGCGATCGCGGCACCGGCAAAACGACAATGATCCGATCATTGGCGGCGTTGCTGCCAAAACAGAGTGTCATCAAGGATTGCCAATTTCGATGCGCTCCGGATCAACAAAAAGATCTTTGCTCTGCGTGCTTAGAAGGTCCAAACGCATCCGCGTTAGAAACAGTGGAAGAGACACCCCCGGTGATTGATCTTCCACTTGGGGCGACCGAAGATCGCGTGCTTGGCGCGATTGATCTTGAGCGCGCTCTGGGCAGCGGCGAGATTGTCTTTGAGCCTGGATTGTTAGCCGCCGCGCATCGCGGGTTTCTCTATGTAGATGAAGTCAATCTGCTGGATGACCATTTGGTCGATATCTTACTCGACGCAGCGGCCTCAGGTGTGAACCGGATTGAACGGGAAGGCCTCAGCCTCACACACGCTGCGCAGTTTGTCCTGATCGGAAGTGGTAACCCGGAAGAGGGTGAATTGCGTCCGCAACTGCTTGATCGCTTCGGTCTGTTCGTCGAAGTGTCGACCCCGCAGACAGTTGCGGATCGTGTTGAGATTATCAAACGCCGTCGCGCATTCGATGAGGACCCTGTCGGCTTCGCGAAAAGCTGGCAACGCAAAGACGCAACGCTGCGAAAACGCATCGTCACGGCGCGCGAAATTCGACCGAACATCGAAACCAGTGACGAAATTCTCGAAAAATGTGCCGCGCTGTGTTTGTCGCTGGGATCGGATGGGCTTCGTGGCGAACTCGCCGTCATTCGAACAGCGGTCGGATTCGCTGCGCTGGCTGGCAAAGGGCAAGTCGAAACAACGCATTTGCGCCGCGCTGCGCCTTTGGCACTGAGCCATCGTTTGCGCAAAGACCCGTTGGATGAAACCCGCGCTTCGGCGCGTGTTCAACGTGCTGTTGATGAAGTGTTTGAGACATGATGACGGCTTGGGAGCGCGCGTCGCTCTGTGCGGTGCTGACCACTGCGTGTCCTCATCTCTTTGGCGGTGTTCTCGTTCGCGCGGGCCAGGGACCCGTTCTCAAACATTGGATTGAGCAGCTCACAGATCTTTGCTTGCCCGATGCATCGCCGCTCGTAATGCCCGCCACTGTCTCGGTGGACCGACTGCATCGCTCGCTCAGTGTCGCCCGCTCACTGACAGAAGGGCGGCCGATCTACCAAACGGGGTTGCTTGATGATGCGCAAGGGCGGCTGATTGTGGTTAGCGGTGTCGAGCGGCTCCGGCGCGAAGTACTCACCACACTCGCAGTTGGATTGGATGAAAGCCGCCGCGCGGACGCTGCGATCGGTCTGATGGCCATCGATGAGAGTCGTGACTTAAGCGAAGCTGTACCAACCGTGCTCACTGAGCGAATAGCGTTTCGGGCCGATCTCAATGATCTGCGCATGCAGGATGTAAGCATCGTCGACTGGTCGCGCGAAGATATCGAGTACATCAAAACGAATATGCAAGCGTGTTCGGTGACGGATGAGGACCTGACCAGCATCGCCACGGCGTGTTTGTCTTTGGGCGTCACCTCTATGCGCGTTCCGGTGTTTTGTATGCATGCCGCCCGCGCACTGGCCGCGTTGGACCGACGCACAAAAGTAATGCCAGAAGATATCACCGTTGGGTGCCAATTGGTGCTTTTAGGACGCGGGCAGGCGGTGGCCGATGCAGAACCTGCCCCGCAACCTGAGCAAGAACCAGAAGCACAGTCGGAGACGTCCGAGCCGACTCCTGAAGACGGAACGCCAGACGCCGAAGGGGAGGGCGACTCGCAATCGATGGAATCTAGAATCATCGAGGCCGTTATGTCAGCTCCAGTCCAAATGATGTCGGCGCCAAGCCGGCAGAATAAGCGCGGGAAAGCGGGGGTTTCTGGTCGATCTGGCGCGCATGTCCTGGCCTTTGATCGCGGCCGCCCAGATCGCCCTGTGCGAGGGCAACTCGACCGTGGTCGCGTTGATGTCTTAGCAACTTTGCGGGCAGCCGCCCCGATGCAAATAGCGCGTCGAGCGGCCGCCGGTGATCAGGGTTTGAAAGTTCGAAAACCCGATTTACGGATTAAGCGGTTCAAGCGGCGCAAGCAGTCCTCCGTTATCTTTGTCGTCGACGCTTCCGGCTCGGCGGCAATCCATCGTATGGCCGAAGCAAAAGGCGCCGTCGAACGGTTATTGTCGCAATGCTATGCGCGGCGCGACTTGGTTTCCCTCATTTCATTCGCAGGCGATCATGCGAATCTGGCGCTGCCGCCCTCACGCTCACTGGTGCGCGCGCAACGCCAAATCTCAGATCTCGCGGGTGGCGGAGCAACCCCGCTCGCACATGCCGTCGTCGAGGCTTATAAATTGGCGCGCTCCGAACAAGATCGTGGGCGCACGCCGTTTCTCGTTTTCCTGACCGATGGTCGCGGGAATATCTCACTCGATGGAACGGCAGACCGAAAACAATCGGCAGACCAAGTCTCTCGTCTTGCGCGCACTTTGATTAAAGGACAATTCGCAGCGGTCTATTTCGATACGTCTCGCCGCCCCGACCCGCGCGCTCGGCAGTTTGGAGAGGACCTGGGGGCACAATATCAGTTCCTACCAAATGCCGATAGCGAGACAGTCTCACGTGTCGTTCGACAACGCATCGGATCGCGTTAGGTCAAAGAAACATGCCAGTTTGCACTGATCCCCCCTCCGCGCGCGCGGGTGATCCTGATTGGACGGTTGACGCGGCACGATTGCCGAACCGCGAAGTCAGCGCGTTTTGGCGTGTCGGTAGTTTTGTTTGGCACGTGCAGCGAAAAGGCAGCGGACCGAAGCTGCTGCTCTTGCATGGCACCGGTGCCGGAACCCATTCATGGGCGCCGCTGATCGAACTTTTAGCGCCGCATTTTGAGACGATTAATCTCGATCTACCTGGGCACGGGTTCACGCGCACGCCGTCCAGCTTTCGACCAAGCTTGTCAAATATCAGTGTCGCGGTGCGAGACCTGCTAAAGGAGTTGGAGCTTTCGCCAGAGATGATCGCGGGGCATTCGGCCGGCGCGGCGATTGCGCTTCAACTCACAGCAAGCCGTGCGCTCGATCCAAAGCTGCTCATATCAATCAATGGCGCGCTTAAGCCCTTTGATGGCATTATGCGCTCAGTTGCGCCGATGACCGCGAAAGTTGCAAGCTTTGGCGGCATTGCCGCACGTCTGGTGGCCCGCAACCCGATGCGCGAGCGGCGGGTTCGTAATCTGGTGCAACAATTGGGGTCCGATCCAGATCGGGTTGATGTCGCATCGTATTCAACCCTTTTACGTCGCCGCGGTCATATCCAAGGCGCGCTGCAAATGATGGCGCATTGGGACCTCACCCCAATCGCCTCTATCTGTCGGCGGATCGAGCAGCCGGTCGTATTTATTGCGGGTGATGCTGACAAAGCTGTCCCGCCCATCGTCTCGGAGCAGGCGGCTGGACAGGTTCAGAATGGAACCTATCTCGAATTAGAGCAGCTTGGGCATCTCGCACATGAGGAAGCGCCAGATTTGGTCGCATCGACCATCCGGGAGGCCTGGGCGCGATATTGCGCGTAGTATCGTCGCCTGAAGATAAAAGACGAGCAGACCGCTGCCGCAGGGAGAAAAAGACGATGACGACCCTGCCCAAAGACCATCCGAAACGGTTCGAGCTGAGCAACGAAGTTCACGCGCGACCGCCATATCCAATTTCGACACCGGCAAAAGTATCATGCATTGCGATGAAGACGGAGCGTCCGTTTCACAATGATGATCGGGCATACATCGATACGCTTGCATCATCAGTCGGCGGGTCTCCACCAGAGCGCGGCAAGAAGTATCACATCATCAAAATGGACCAGGCCGTTTTGGTTTGGGAGCATCATACAGAGTTTATGCGCTACACCATAATCGTGGAGGGCGAGACCGACACGAGCGGGACTGCGCTCGATGCGCTGCCAGAAAACTGGGTTGCAAACTTGCCGGGTGAAATGATCTGCGCGGTGCATCTTACCATCGCCAAAGCACCAGACCGCGAGGCGATGAGTCCTGCCGCCAAAGCGCTAATTGCATCTGATACGATCATTGGCGCCGAGGTCGCAGGCGGGCTCGGTCTGGTTGCGACGGACTTTCAGCTCAAAGAAGACACGTTTAGCCGGTTCGTCGTCATGGATAATGGCCTATCTGCGGTGGATTTGGGACGAACGGTTCAGCGATTGCTCGATATTGAAACCTACCGCGTGATGGCATTGCTCGCTTTGCCTATGGCGCAGGACCTGATCTTGAAGCTGTCGCGTTGGGAATTTGCCCTGTCACAAATCACCTCTGAAATGTCAGAACCAGAGGCGGACATTGATACAGAACTTTTAGAGCGTCTAACATCGCTTCAGGCCGGGATTGAGCTGAGCTATGCGCAAAACCAATTCCGGTTCGGCGCCGCATCAGCATACTATGCTCTTGTGCAAAGACGCACGTCTGAACTGCGGGAATCCCGCGTCAGGG
>JBCBQS010000141.1:0-7731 GCA_039820085.1 Pseudomonadota bacterium | reverse complement strand
GGCAGATCAAGCTTTTTTGAGAGGGCAACTGCAAGCGTAGATTTACCGGCATTCGACGGGCCGAGCACCATAATCCTCTTTCCAAGATCGCTGACTGGCCGCATTGCCCTATCTCCCAAGTACGCTCCAAAGTACGGGCAAGCCCTGCCGCAAGCGAGCGGCGTCCTTAAGGCAGATCAAACAAGAATGAAAGCTCAGCGTTCAAAGTCGAACATTTCTGTTGTGACAGAGTCCTGCCCGGCTGATGAGTAGCGCGCGCCCGAAATCGCTTCTGGGGTAAAATGAGCGTCGAGAATCGCGACTTGGTCATCAGTGAGCGTGACCGTCATTGCCCCCCAATTGTCTTCGAGATGCGGAATACTCTTTGTGCCCGGGATTGCGACCACCTCTGGGCCTTTTGCGAGCACCCAAGCGAGCGCGAGTTGCGGTAACGTGCATCCAATGTCTTCAGCCATCTCGCGCGCTATTGGCATGAGTTTCATATTCTCTGAGAAATGCGGTTCGGCCAGGCGGGGGAAGAAGCTCCTCCGCATATCGCCCTCCCAATATTCCGCCGGATTGAGCGGCGTTTCAGAAAATAGTCCCCGCCCAACTGGAGAGAACGCCACCAATGTCGTGCCGAGCCGCTTGCAGGCCTCGATGACCGCAATTTCTGGATTTCGGACGATCAGCGAATACTCTGATTGCATGGCCGCAATTGGATGCACGTTGGCGGCAGTCTCGAGCATGTCTGCCGACATTTCAGATAAGCCAATTGAGCGAATCTTGCCTTGAGCGACAAGATCAGCCAAGGCGCCAACCGAATCCTCTAGCGGCACATTCGGATCGGGTCGGTGCATATAATAGAGATCGATCACGTCCACCTGAAGTCTCTGAAGACTGGCTTCACAAGCTGCGATGATTTTTTCCGGCCGCGCGTCGAGAATGCGCTTTCCATCTTCAAAAGCCAGCACGCATTTACTCGCTAGGACGTATTCATCCCGTCGGTGTTTGAGAAACTTCCCAATCCGTCGTTCGCTTTCGCCCGCGCCATATATCGTCGCCGTGTCGAGGAAATTATATCCAAGATCGAGCGCCCGATTTAGCAATTTGTCTGACTCTTCTTCGGACACCGGCGCGTTATAGGCGTGCATGATATTCATACAGCCCAAGCCAACTGGCTGAACAGAAAATGGTCCGACTTGTCGTGGGTCCAACATCACATCCTCTCCCTAAAAGGTCTTGCAGGCCGAACACAGACGCCTGATCGTTTGTACCGGTGGATTATGCCGCGTTGGGGCGTTGTGACGAGGGTGGAAATCCAGTTGCCTGTCGAAAGCTTGCGATCACGATCGACTCTTCGTTTTGCGCCAGCAACGCACCTGTGGGCGAGAGCAATGCCGAATGACCGAGCGTCGGCGGAAACTGATGGCTCAAGACCTGACTGAGCACCAAATCATCTTCGGCAGAGAAGGTGCGCAAAACAGGCACAAGCCCGACCAACCGCCCCTCAAAAACATTGAATTTGAGATAGTAAGCTTCCTCGATCTTATCCGAGAGGCCGAGATCGCGAAAACCGAGGATCGCGAAGTGGCCTGCAATCTCGTCATGATCGGCAAGCTGGACATCGTCGAGTTCTACACGAAGCGTTGTCATCTCTTTCGCAGCTAAGGGGGATTCGATGGCAATCCGAACCAAATTTTAGATTCAGACCGTCCTTAGAAAGAATCTTGATTGTCTTGTCCGCCGCTCACCGCCATAGACTAAAGGCATGACGGATCTCGTGACCCTGACGCGCACCTTGGAGAAGCTGATTAGCTTTGACACGACTTCGCGATACTCGAACCTCAACATTATTGATTGGTTGGAAGCGCAGCTGCTTCCGCTTGGCGCAGACTGTCAGCGCATTGAAAACTCAACCGGAGACAAAGCAAACCTCTGGGCGCGGATCGGACCCGATGTTCCCGGCGGTATCGTCATGTCTGGGCATACCGATGTCGTGCCAATTGACGGTCAGGACTGGCACACGGATCCGTTCCAACTGACAGAAGCCAATGGTCGCCTCTTCGGGCGCGGGACCAGCGATATGAAGAGCTTCATTGCGCTGTGCGTCGCCTTCGCCCCCCGGTTTGCAGCTCTTGATCTGAAACGGCCCATTCACTTTGCATTCTCGTTTGATGAGGAAGTCGGCTGCCAAGGGGCGCCTTTGATGATCGATCGGATGATCGAACGCGGCGCGCAACCCGATGCAGTTTGGGTCGGCGAGCCAACACTCTGGCAGGTTGTCTCAGGACACAAAGGCATCGTGGTGACGGAAGTTGTCGTGACTGGCAAAGAAGCCCATTCGAGCTTGCCGCATCTTGGCGTCTCGGCGAATGGCGAAGCGGTCGATCTTATGCATGCGCTAAGAGACATCGAGCGTGATTTAACAAAACAAGGCGATCCAGAATCTCCGTTCGATCCGCCCTACCCAACCCTGAGCATTGGTGAGCTGAGCGGTGGGACCGCCACCAACATCTTGGCAAAGCAATGCCGGTTTGCCTTCGATCTGCGCTGCCCACCGGGATACGATGCGCAAGCTGTGCTGGCACCTTTCTACGACTTGGCAGAGCAAAAGGATGCAGCGCTCAAAGCGCGGTTCGACGACGCTGGAGTTCGTGTGACGCAGCTCACCAACGTCCCACCGCTCTCCCCGACGGCTGATAATCACGCTGAGGTGCTAGTGCGCGCGCTCACCGGCGACAACGCCCTGCGCGCTGTGGCCTATGCCACCGAAGCCGGTCAATTCCACGAAGGTGGCATGGATTCAGTGATTTGCGGTCCGGGATCGATCGACCAAGCGCACACACCGAATGAGTTTATCGACACATCACAATTGGTCGCAGGCTTAGAGATCTTCGAGAAGTTTGTTCGACGACTCTCTTGAGCGTAACGCGTCTTACTGCGTAGCGAGATACGGTACCACGAAGAAGTGCGCGATTAGGGTGAGGCCAAGCGCACCGAGACTTGCCCAGAGCACTTTCTTCTTGAGCATAGGTTGCTTGGGCGCCCCGGCTTCTGAGCCTTCGATCACTTCGCCATCATCTTCGAACTGTCCCTGAACGCCAATCGGAAGGACGCAGAAGAAAGCCAGCCACCAAGAGATGATGAATACGACGACAAAACCGACAGGATCCATACCCCTAGTGCGCTCCGTCTTTCGGGCTTTCCATGAGCTCCACCAGGACGCCATTGGAGTTTTTAGGATGCACGAAGATGATCATTGTCCCGTGAGCGCCAATCCGCGGCTCGCCGAGCACCGTTGCGCCGCGGGCTTTCATCTCGGTGACCGCGACTTTGATATCCTCGACTTCGAAACAGACATGATGTTGCCCGCCGCGCGGATTCTTCTGAATGAAATTATGAATCGGACTGTCTTCATTCAGCGGCTCGATCAATTCGATCTGGCTGTTCGGAAGGTTCACAAAGCAGACCTTTACGCCTTGGGCCGGCATATCGAACGGCGTGGTAATATCGGTCGCGCCGTAGAGCGTGCGATAGGTGTCCATGGCTTCTTGAATGTCTGGCACAGCGACGCCAACATGATTGAGAGGACCGATTTTGAATGAGCTGTCCATGTCCGGATCTCCTTTGATCAGACCCTTAGCACATTCACATCGACAATGGGTTTGCGACCGAACGTCCGCTCGCACGCTTTCTTGACCGCGCGAGCTAAGACCCGCTCGACCTCTTCATCATCCATGCGACGGCGTCGCTTGAGACCATTTATTGCTTCTTCGGCCGCCTCATCGACATCGATCAAGCTTTCGTCGGCTGTGCTGCCATCAGGTTCGGAGAGCCCGCGAGCGGCCAGCACTGGGCCATCGACGACATCGCCGTCCTCATCAATCGCAATTGCAACGCTGACATAGCCCCATTTTGCTAAGGCTCGTCGTTCACCAATGCCTTCGCTTTCGGCGGGCACCAAGCGCGACCCATCGAGATAGAGACGCCCAGATGGCACATTGTCTACGACCTTCGCATCCCCAGGCGCCAAGCGGATAAGGTCGCCATTTCGGGGCGTAACCGCCTGACTGATTTGAAGACTTTTCGCATAAGCGGCGTGCTCGACAATATGTCGGCGCTCGCCATGCACTGGCACCGAAATTTTTGGACGCACCCATTGATACATCCGGCGCAGCTCATCGCGTGCAGGGTGCCCCGAGACATGGATCGGTCCATCGGTCATTTTATCCGTGATGATCCGAACCCCCTTTTCGGCGAGGGCGTTTTGCATGTCATAAATGCCCTTCTCATTGCCTGGGATCACGCGGCTAGAGAAGATGACAGTATCGCCTTCCCCCAGACTGATATGGCGATGGTCGTCACGCGAAATCCGTCCCAGCGCTGCGCGCGGTTCGCCCTGTGATCCTGTGCACAAGAAGAGCAAATTATCATCTGGCAGGCTGCCCGCCTGATCTTCGCTGATCACATCCGGCAAATCCTTGATCACGCCGGTTGCAACCGCTGCATCTGTGATCTTATGCATGCTTCGCCCGACCAGACAGACACTTCGCCCTGCTTGGCGCGCCGCTTCGATCACCGTGGCGACCCGGGCGACATTCGAGGCAAACGTGGTGACCGCGACTCGCCCGGTTAGGCTTCCGATCAGCTCAATCAAATTCTCGCGGACCACGCCTTCAGAGCCACTTTCGCCTTCAACAAAAACATTCGTACTGTCACACACCATCGCAAGCACACCGGCATCGCCAAGCGCATTCAAGGCGTCAACATCTGTCTCAGATCCGAGCTGCGGTGACGGATCAATCTTCCAATCTCCGGTATGTAAAATCGTGCCGAGCGGCGTTTCGAGCGCAAGCGCATTTGGTTCGGGGATGGAGTGGGTCAGCGTGATGTAGCGGACTTTAAATGGTCCAGCTTCAACTTCCCCACCGAGCGGCAGCACATTGATGCTCGTATGCTTGAGCCCGCGTTCGATCAATTTTGCTTGCGCAAGGTGGGCGGTGAATGCCGTCGCATAGATTGGGGCTTTGGTCTGCAAGCGCGGCAGGATTAGGCCAATCGCGCCAATATGATCCTCGTGCGCGTGGGTGAGAAAGATCGCATCAATCTTGTCGCCTTGGTCTTCAAGGAACGTCGGATCAGGCGTGATCAAGTCGATACCTGGTGTGTCTTCACCGCCGAAGGTGACGCCGACATCGATCAGGATCCATCTGCGATCCTCCGCCGGGCCATATCCATAGGCGTTGAGATTCATCCCAATCTCGCCGCACCCGCCGAGCGGCAGGAAGACCAATTCTGCATCTGAAGTCGTTTTCATACGCCCCACTTAATGTTCCGCGTTGCGGCGATAGACCTCCAATAGGCCGACCTCCATCAAACTTTGATCGAAGTGATGTATGGTTTCACTCGCACCTTCAAAGAGTGACGCTACGCCACCTGTGGCAATTACGGTCAATGGTGACGCATATTCGCCCTGAACCCGCCTGACTAAGCCGTCAATTAGGTCAACATATCCCCAGAACACACCCGATTGCATAGCCGAAACGGTATCTTGCCCAATGATTTGCGGGGGGCGCTGGATCGCAATTCTTGGCAATTGAGCGGCGGCATCATGCAGAGCTCGCATAGAAAGGTTGATCCCAGGCGAAATGATCCCGCCCTCAAATCCGCCATCAGGACCGACCACGTCAAATGTGGTCGCGGTCCCGCTATCGATCACCAATTTCGGCCCTTGATAAAGCTGGTGCGCGCCAATCGCAGCGACCAGGCGGTCTGCACCGACTTGCTCTGGTCGATTGATCCGGATCGGCACGCCGAGCTTGGTCTCTGGCTCGCCCACAAACATGGGTTCTGAATCAAAATAGCGCCGCGACAAATTTCTAAAGTTGAATTTGGCTTGCGGAACCACCGAGGAAATGATGCAGCCCGTAATTTGCGATAACTCTAACGCGTCCATCCGCATCAGCGCACCGAGCCACACAGCATAATCATCTGCTGTTCGCGTTGCGTCGGTTGCGCTACGCCAACTTGCAACCCATTCGGCACCGCTATGCAGCGCGAAAACCGTATTGGTATTGCCGACATCAATGACCAGAAGCATCACTTCACCTGTTTGACCAAATCTACATCACCGGCCCTTATGGTCCGAACTGATCCATCGGGCAAACGCAGGTTTAAACCGCCATCAGCAGCGAGACTTTCGAACGTGCCTTCAATCCGGTTTTGCGGCGGCCCAGCCTGAACCGTCTGACCAATGCCTTCGGCAGCCGCCATCCAATCTTCTAACAAGGCGTCAAAGCCCTGACGCGACTGTTGGATGCGCTGATCGAGGGCGCTTTTCAGGCTGTCCAACACGTGCTCGGATTGCAACCCGACGGGGGCCCCTTCTTTGGCGAGAGATGTTGTGTCCTGACCAACGCCTTCCGGCGCATGTTGGACGTTGATCCCGATCCCAAGTGCAATCCAAACCACACCATTTGTCTCGCCCGACTCTGTCAGAATACCGCTGATCTTTTGACCCGCGACGCGCACATCATTTGGCCATTTAAGTTTTGCGTTGAGCCCAGGCACGGCGATGCGGCAGGTATCATTTACAGCAAGCGCGGCCGCGAACGGCACCCTCGCCGCTTGCAAAAGTCCCTCCGGTTCTGGGAACAAGACCGTCGAAAACAGATTCCCAATCGGCGACTGCCAAGTTCGACCTAGTCGGCCCTTTCCAGCGGTCTGTTGGTGGGCCGCGACCCAAACCGGGCTTGTATCGCCGCGACGGGCACGGCGTTTGGCTTCCTCGCTCGTACTGTCGATCTCGTCATACCAGTAAACTGGTGCCTGCTCGATCACGAGATGAGGCTCTCTGCGGCGGACGCTGCCAGCTCACTCAATGGATTTATGAAGATAAACAAGGCGACGCTGGTCAATGCGGCGGCGTAGACGGTTGTTGTCACCCATCCGTCCACAGGCTCAAAATCATCTGCCTGCTCATCGAACCACATGACTTTGACGATCCGCAGATAATAGTACATCGCAATCACCGAGCTAACGACCAGGATGATGATGAGTGGCAGCAGACCGGCCATCAAACCGGCTTCAAAGATCTTCCATTTGCCGATAAAGCCAAACGCCAACGGGAAGCCGGAAACCGACACCAGAAGAATTGTCAGCGCCGCCGCCAATCCAGGCTGCCGCCGAATGAGCCCTGCAAGCTCATTGATGTCTTCAACCATACCGCCTTCGCGCCGCATGGATAGGACGCCGCCGAACAAACCGAGTGAGGCAATCACATAGGCCGTCATGAAGATCAGGAGTGCGCCCGCACCCAGCTCCATGCCGGCCGCAAGCGCCACAAGAGCATACCCCATATTGGCGATTGAGGAGTAGCCCAGCAGACGCTTGAGGTTGGTCTGCGTCAACGCGCCGAACGCGCCGATCAGCATGGATGCGCCAGCGATGATGGCGATGATCAGTTGCCAATTGTCAAACGCCATGGCTTGCGGAAAGACCGTAAACATAACGATCGCAAAAACGACCATGCTGGCCATTTTGGGCGCTGTTGCGAAAAACGCGACAACCGGACTTGGGGAGCCTTCATAAACGTCTGGCGTCCAAACGTGCATGGGCGCCGCAGAGACTTTGAAAGCGAGGCCGGTGATCATCAGCACCATCCCAAACATCAGCCCCATACTGGCCTCGGCGTCGGCGACGGCTTCGTAAGTCGTGCTGCCCGAGAAGCCGTAAACAAGCGACATACCG
>JBCBQS010000140.1:0-7736 GCA_039820085.1 Pseudomonadota bacterium | reverse complement strand
CTGTTTCGATTGTGCCGTCTAATGATGATGGCTTCATCATTGTCGAAATTGAAATTTGCCCTTGCGTTTCGGTCTGTTCCCCGCGCCGTGCGAGCGCTTCTGTCGCATTCTTTACGACATTGGTGAGAGCCTGACCTAGAAGACGTTCATCGCCTCGGATCGACAGCCCACCCGGCGGCAAAGCGAGCGAGAACTTGTAGTCTGGATTGACCACGCGCTGCGCAAATACGACATCGGTGATCAGGGCCGCCAAATCAAAGCGTCCTGGCGTTGGCTTCGGCATTCTCGCAAAGTCTGAGAACTCCTGCACCATGCGACCAATGTCCGAGACCTGACGCAAAATCGTATTGATGCAGCGTTCAAAAACACCGTCTTTATCATCAATCTGCTCACCATATCGCCGCCGAATCCGCTCCGTAGAGAGCTGGATCGGTGTCAGCGGATTTCGGATCTCGTGTGCGATCCGACGCGCGACATCGCGCCAAGCGAGCTGGCGCTGCGCAGAGATCAACCGCGTCGCATCATCCAGCGTGACGACATAACCCCCAATCGTGTCCGGTGTGATTTTGACCCGAACATGTCGCAACCCGTCATTGGTCATCAGGTTGATGAACGTATCATCTTGCGGCTGCATCGTGTCGACTTGTGATAAGCGTTGCCAAATCTCAGGGCTGATCTCTTCCAGCACACAGCCCTCGAGCTGCCCCATATTCATCAAGGTCTCGGCTGACCGGTTCGCGATTGTGACGATGCCTGCCGCATCCACCCGGATCACGCCTGCACTGAGTTCGACAAGCAGCGTTTCCAAGAACTGTCGGCGTTCCTCGGCTTCTTCGCGGGCTGAGACCAAATCATCGCGGCGTTCATCAAGCTGCTGGGTCATCAAGTTGAACGAGTTTGAGAGTATTCTCACCTCATCTTCCGCTTCAGGCAGTGGCACAGCCACGCCGCGTCGTCCTTCACTGACTTCCAACGCCGCCGTCGCAAGCCGCGAAATCGGACGAGAAATACGATCTGCGATCTCTTGCGCGAGCCGGACGGAAAGCAACAAGGCAAGCGCCACAATCTGCAAATAGGAGATCACAAAGAGCATTTGGATCGTATTGCTTTGCTCTTGAGCCACGCGATAGTCCGATCCAGCCTGTCGCGCTCGCTCAAGCCGCGCGAATAATTCAGGATTAATTGGTCGCGCGAGATACAGGTAACTGTCCTCGAAGCTCTGCAGCTTTTTCAAGGCAAATGTATAGCCAAGTTGCTGACGCAACACCGCGACGGTCTCGCCCTGATCAGCCGCATCGAAAAAACTCTGGGCGGGTCGACCATAATGCTGCGGCGCGCTCATATTCTCTGCGCGCGCGATCGGCACGCCATTGCGATCAATGATGTAGGCGGCTGAAAAGTCTCGGTAGGTGGCAAGCAAGCTGAAGTAAGGCTCAAACGCATCTGGATTGGACTCAAAGCCCGCAATAGAGGCATCAAGATCATCAGCAACCGCGATCGCGTCTGCCTCGAACCGTAAGGCGAATTCCTCTCCATTCTCCGCTGAAATCGTTGCGATCTCATCGACCAATGTGAGCATCGTCTCACCAAGCCAGGCTTCGACACCGCGGGTGGTCGTCAGCCAGAGGAACAACGAAACGATGATGGCCGGAATCATCGCAACGATGCCAAACAGGAGCATAAAGCGCCGCGTTAATCGACCGCCCCCTGCCCCCATTCGCGTTTTACGAATGGCACGATATCGCGTGACGATCATCAAAGCGAGAACCACGAGAATGACCATATTGACGACCAAAAGCGCTAAAAGCTCGTCCGGAACGGCGTCGGTCGGGCCACTTCGGTCGAGCATAATGACGGTGGCTGCTGCGCATGAGATGGCCGCAAGAACAAACAGACTTTGGAACCAAAGTCCGCCATTGCGCCGCAGAGTAGCCAACACGCTGGATGTCAAATGTGGGGCCTCTAAATCACACTGTCGCCAATCAGCAACACTGATGATTTAGAGCAACACTTTTCCTCTAGGTCAATCAGTCTTCTGTCATTCCGAGAACGGACATGCGCGCGCGCAATGTGTTTCGGTTGACCCCTAGTAGAGCCGCCGTGCGCAATTTGTTGCCAGAGGTGACGCTCAGAGCGAGTTTGATCAATGGGCGTTCAACTTGTTCAAGCACGGTTTGATAGATCTTTTCGCCATCATCACCGCCTTTCAGCAGGTCCGCCATGACGTAGCGATGCAAAAGCGCTTCGATTTCACTCTCCAACGACGCTTCCGGCGAAAGCTCTTTCAGGGTCTCGGCCCGCAATTCGCGTTCAATATCACGTTGTGAGATCGTGGCGTCGGGCGATAGCGCTGCCAAACGAAAGATCAGGTTTTCAAGCTCTCGGACATTGCCCGGCCAATCATAGGCCATCATCAAATCCATCGCCGCCTGAGCGACTTGTTTTTGCGCCAGCCCACGCGCCTCCGCGCGGATCAGAAAGGCTTTGATCAGCTCTGGAATGTCTTCTTTGCGGCGACGTAGAGGCGGCATTTCAATGCGCACGACGTTCATGCGATAATAGAGGTCTTCTCTAAACTCTCCCGCTTCGACCAATGATGAGAGCGGTTGGCGGGTCGATGCGATGATCCGCGCGCCGCCATCCTCGCGCATCAGTTTTACCAGCTGCGTTTGCGCATCCTGGCTGAGATCGCCGACTTCGTCCAAATAGATCGTCGCATTGGAATCATAGGCATAGCCGGGCGCATCCGGGGTCCCGAAGAGTTCTGCGTGGACGTCTTGCGGCTGGCGCGTCGCAAGGTCGAGCGACAAAAAGGCGCCGTCTCTGTTCTGACCGAGGTCATGTATGGCACGCGCCGCGAGCTCTTTACCGGTGCCAGACTCGCCTTCGATCAAGACCGTCAGATCCGTATTCATGACCCGCGAGATGATCCGATAGACGTCTTGCATCACCCCCGAGCGACCCACCAACGGCAATCCCGCCTGCGCGCCATCGCCATTCGCCTGCTTCGCGGCAATCGCCTGAGCCGGTTTTTTGTCGGTCAGCGCGCGCCCGACTAGATCTGTGAGTTGATCGATATCGAAGGGCTTGGGCAAATAATCATAGGCGCCATGCTGGGCCGCTGAGGCGGCAGTCAAAATCGTGTTCTGACCACTCATGACAATCACCGGCAATTCGGGGCGAACAAGTTTGAACGAGGGTAGCAATTCAAAGATTGGCGTATCGGTCAGATAAACATCCGTGACGACGATATCGCCTTCGCCATTCCGCACCCATCGCTCCAGCGCCTCGGGCGAGCTGGTCGCACGCACGGTGTATCCCGCGGTGACCAGTGTTTGATTGACGATCAGACGGATGCTCGCATCGTCTTCTGCAAGAAGAACCGTTTTTTCACTCATCGTTTTTTCGTTCTAGGTAGCGGGAGGAATAGGGAAAAGCGCGTCAGGCCCGGCTTGCTGTCGACTTTGATCCGTCCGCTATGAGCAGAGACGATTTCGTTGACGACGCTTAAGCCCAAACCACGGCCTCCGGATTTTGACGACATAAACATATCGAACATTCTGGCTTTCTTTTCAGGAGGCACACCAGGTCCATTGTCTTCGATCGTGACCCGAATGGCCCGCCCGGCACGTTCCGAGCCATCGCGGCGAACGATTGCAAAGCTCGTTTCGAAAGCCGTTTCGACTTGAATCTGCGGGCTTTGCGTGTGCGCGAGCGTGGCTTCGACCGCGTTTCTCAAGATATTTTGAACCGCCTCATGCAAGTGATCTTGGTCAGCCTCGATTTCTGGCAAGGACGGATCATACAATCGCACGATCGAAATCTTTCCGCGATGCGCCGCCTCTTCCGCTGCGATGACACGATCGAGCAGTTGGTGGATGTTCAATGGCTCTTTGACCGGCGCTGAAAAGAGTTCAAACGCCGATAATCGCGAAACCAGACGCTCGATCCGTCGCGTTTCGCTTTGAATGATTTCGATCATCGCGCTCTGATCGTCTCGCGCGCTACGCGACAGAAGCTGGGCCGCACCCGAGATTCCCGCAAGCGGGTTCTTGACTTCGTGTCCAAGAATACGGCCAAACGCGGCAACTCCGGCCGGATTGTTATTTACCAGGGATGACTCGCTGGCCTCCGTCATCCCAATGACGATGCCGCCATCATCGAGTGGGCGCAGGCGCAAATCTAGCACACGCTGTCCGCCAAGACTTGGCCCACTAACCGGGATAGCAGGTGCCGACACGTCGCCTTGCAGCGCAATGGCTTTATCGATGAGACCGAAGACAGGCGAGTCGTGAAACAGGATCTCGCTTAAGGGTTTACGATACATGGCGCGTTCCGAGTGCCCAAGGAAGGACTGTGCTTCCGGGTTCGCCGCGGTCACGCGCCGACGCTCGTCCAAACCGAGCAAGGCAAATGGGGCCAGTCCAATCAGGTCCAATGCGGTCATCATGCGGCTACCCTTAAATCTACACTATTATAAACGGCCTGAAGCCCACCAATGAGCTGGTGCACGTCATCAATTCTACAAAGGTTTGCGCGCAATGACCTCCTCTCAGTGTCTCCAATTGGGAGTCTGACTTTGTCGATATGCGCTGCAACATGTTTGCGCACGATCCGAAGACCGAGCGCGCTACCGTAAAGGGACAAACTGTCTTCGATTTGCTCACACAATCCGTCGACCTGCGCTTGCAGAGTGGGTCGGTCGAATGTTTCACCCGACATTGAGGCAGCGATTTCACCCAAAATCCAAGGTTGCCCCATTGCCGCCCGTCCAATCATTACGCCATAAGCTTCTGACTGATTGAGTGCTGTTTTTGCGTCGTCAAAGGAATGAATGTCTCCATTCGCGATCACGGGCACATCGACTGCTTCAACCGTGTCACGGATCGCGGCCCAATCGGCTTGTCCTTTGTAGAACTGGCATCGGGTGCGTCCGTGGATTGTCACGAGCTCCACGCCCATTTTCACCGCTGTTTGAGCAATTTCAGGTGCATTTAACAGATTATGGTCCCAACCGAGCCGCGTCTTCAATGTGACCGGGGTCTCACCTGCGCCGCTCAATGTCGCTTCAATGATTCGATAGGCGAGCTCCGGTTCGCGCATAAGCGCTGAGCCAGAATTGCCGCCTGTTACCTGCCGGGATGGGCATCCCATGTTAATATCAATCACATCTACGCCGGCATCGACAAGGATTTCCGCACCGCGTTTCATATCCTCAGGACGACGCCCGGCAAGCTGGACCACCCAGAGCCCACCGCCATCATGACGACAGGTTTTCCGAACCACATCGGGTCGGGCGTTCGCTAAGGCTTCCCCGGCCACCATTTCAGACACAACGGTCGGCGCGCCATAGCGCACAGCCTGGCGGCGAAACGCAGCATCCGTCGATCCCGACATAGGCGCGAGCCACACCCGATCTGCTCGAAATGAAGGCATTTTCTCCATAACACCGTCAAACCACATTTTTGCACTGCACAAAAGCGTGGCAGTGATATTCGTGCATGCATTCCTGCAATGGATGTGGCTTTTTTACCGCAAACCATTATTCAGCCACGCATGCAGATTGCGATGATCATAGTATCGGCGGGACGGGGTCAAAGGGCCGGTGGTGAGGTTTCTAAGCAAATGCGTCTGCTCGCCGGAAAACCGGTTTTCAAATGGTCACTTGACGTCAGCTTGGCGCATCCGGACGTCACGCAGTGTGTCTTAGTTGTCCCAAAAGGCGAGCAAACGACGTATCGCGAACACTGTCCGGATCATGTGTGTGTTGTGTCAGGTGGCGAAACGCGAACGGCCTCCGTTCGCGCGGGACTCGCTGCGTGTTCCGTTGGAGATCACGATCTCGTCTTGATCCATGACGCCGCGCGGCCCGGCCTAACCAAGACCAACATTTCGGCGCTGACGCAGGCGATGCTTGAGGCGGACGCAGCAGCACCCGCGATTCCCGTTGCCGATGCGCTTAAGCGTCAAACCGGTGGCTCAGTGCAAGACGTCGACCGCACGAACCTGTTTCGCATTCAAACGCCACAGGCTTTTCGTCTCGGCACAATCAAACGTGCTCTTGAGAGCGAGAAAACTTATGTCGATGATCTTGCTGCGGTCGAAGATCAGGGCGGATCGGTCGTCCTCACAAAAGGGTCTGAGCAACTTGCGAAAATTACATATCCCGAAGATCATGCGCGTCTGGAGGCTTTGTTGATGCCCATTTCCCCGACCCCGCGCCTCGGCACAGGATATGACGTGCATGCGCTGGAACCTGGCGATCAGGTTACGATTTGCGGCGTTTCAATCCCGCACACACAAAGCCTTGTCGGGCATTCAGACGCCGATGTCGCTTGGCATGCCCTCACCGATGCAATCCTTGGCGCGGCAGCCCTTGGCGATATTGGCGACCACTTCCCGCCATCTGACCCACAATGGAAAGGGGCAGATTCAGCCGTTTTTTTAGCGCATGCGGTCAATCTGGTTGAAACCAAAGGCTGGGCGCTCGCGAGCTGTGATATTACGATCATCTGCGAGGCACCGAAAGTGAAACCGCACAGAGACGCCATGCGCACGCGAACAGCTGACATCACGGGGCTTCCACTCGATGCAGTCTCCGTCAAAGCGACGACATCCGAAGGCCTCGGGTTCACAGGTCGTCGTGAAGGCATCGCCGCGCAAGCGAGCGCTGTTTTGGCCCCCCTAACCTTATCGAATTAAAGAGTAAGCATGTTTCCTGATCGCATTCGAAATCTCGCCCTGCTCACGATGGATGAAGCCATGGAACGCCGCGTCCGTATCGTTACGGCGGAAAGCTGCACGGGGGGCTTGATTGCTGGCTTGTTCACCGAGTTTGCCGGCTCCTCAAAGGTCTTGGAGCGCGGTTTCGTCACCTATTCGAACGAATCAAAAGCGGAAATTTTGGGCGTCGCTGGAGATGTCCTAGCGGATTATGGGGCGGTTTCTGAACCTGTCGCGCGCCTTATGGCAGAGGGCGCGATGGAGCAAAGCCGCGCTAATCTCTCGATAGCTGTTACCGGAATTGCAGGCCCAGGCGGCGGGACGCCGATGAAGCCCGTCGGCACGGTCCACATTGCATGCGCCCGCGAGAACAAGGCCATGACTCATGAAATGCTGATGCTTGGAGATATTGGTCGCTATGAAATCCGCATGGCGACGGTTGAAGCTGCGTTGAATATGGTCCGAGCGCAAATCTAGAATCGAGCCTATGGCGACGTGCGCAGCTGTGTTAAGCTCTAAAGAAAAATTGGAGGAAACATGGCCTACGACGCCAATACAGAGTTCACACGATTTGAACCCCATCTTCTATCGCCCGCGATTGGTGCCGAACTGATCGGTGCGGATCTCGCAAACTTTGACGACACGCTCGTTGCAGAAGTGCGCGCCGCATTGCTGAAGTATCAAGTCGTGTTCTTTCGCGATCAGCACGAATTGACCCGCGAAAAACATATCGAGTTTGCGAGCCGGTTCGGGGACCTCGAAATCCACCCAGCCACCCCAAAAGATCAGCCTGACCCTGAAGTCTTGCGCATTGCCCACGGCCCGAATTCCAAAGGCCAGGAGAACAATTGGCATTCCGACGTGACCTGGCGCGCTGAACCCTCCCTCGGATCAATTCTGCGCGCGATCGAACTGCCTGAAATTGGCGGGGACACGCTCTTCTCGAACATGGTCATGGCGTATAATGACCTAGATGAAGACCTGAAAGAACGCCTATGCGGTATGACGGCGAT
>JBCBQS010000139.1:0-7797 GCA_039820085.1 Pseudomonadota bacterium | reverse complement strand
AGAGGACTTGCTAGACGAAGTTCAAAAGCTCGAACGGTGGCCGGAAAAAGTCCGGACCATGCAGGCCAATTGGATCGGTCGCTCTGAAGGATTGCAAATGCGGTTCGAATGGGCGGGACACGCGCCGGAGAGCCACGCGCAGGGCATTGAGATCTTTACCACCCGTCCGGACACACTATTCGGCGCGAGTTTTGTCGCGCTCTCTCCAGACCATCCTTTAACCATCGAGATGGCTGCAAACACTGCGGAGCTCGAGGCATTTCGCGCGGAGTGTGCCAAGGTTGGAACCTCCGAAGCCGATATCGAGAAGGCACCAAAATTAGGCTTCGACACGGGCCTGACGGTCAAGCATCCTTTCATCGACGGCGAAACGCTGCCGGTCTTCGTCGCGAACTTTGTATTGATGGGCTATGGCACCGGGGCGATTTTTGCGTGCCCGGCGCACGATCAGCGCGATTTCGACTTTGCCCGAAAATACAAATTACCGATCCTTCCCGTGGTGAAGCCATCGGACAAGGATGCGGCATCAGCCGAATGGGTCAGCTCAGGACGCGGCGAGGATATGGACGCGGCTTACACTGGCCCGGGATCAATTATGAATTCGGATTTCTTGAACGACCAAGAGACCACGTCCGCCAAGTCGCAGGCGATTTCAAAAATCGAAACCTTGGGGCTCGGCACCGGCACAGTGAACTATCGCCTGCGCGATTGGGGGGTTTCAAGGCAACGCTATTGGGGCTGCCCGATCCCTGTCATTCATTGTGATGAGTGCGGTATCGTCCCCGTGCCCGTTGAAGACTTGCCTGTGAAATTGCCGGATGATGTCAGCTTCGATAAGCCCGGCAATCCGCTCGAGCACCATCCGACCTGGAAGCATTGTACGTGCCCGAATTGCGGCAAGCCCGCGCTTCGAGAAACGGATACGCTCGACACGTTTAATGATTCAAGCTGGTATTTTGCCCGATTTGCGAGCGTCGACGATCAAGAAGAGCGTGCCTATTGGTTGCCGGTCGATCAATATGTCGGCGGGATTGAGCATGCGGTTCTCCACTTGCTGTATGCGCGCTTTTTCATGCGCGCGATGCGCGATGTCGGTGAGGTTGATTTGCCGAATGGCGAACCGTTCGCTGGACTGTTCACCCAAGGCATGGTGACGCATGAGACTTATAAATCCGAGGATGGACGTTGGTTGCAACCGTCTGAGATTGAACAGCGCGCGGACGGCTGGATTGAACGCGCAACCGGTGCGCCGGTCCGGGTGGGCGCGATCGAGAAAATGTCCAAGTCGAAGAAGAACACGGTCGATCCGGACAACATTATTTCTACATTTGGTGCCGATACGGCACGGTGGTTCGTCTTATCAGACAGTCCGCCTGAACGGGACGTGGAATGGACGCAATCCGGAGCTGAAGGGGCTGGCCGATTTGTTCAACGTGCCTGGAGTGTGTTCAATGCCTTGAGCAAAGTTGAACCCGGTGCGTCAGCTACAAATACGGACGACGCACTGGCCTTATGCCGTGCGTCGCACAAGGCT
The DNA here is from genome assembly GCA_039820085.1 of Pseudomonadota bacterium. GTDB lineage: Bacteria > Pseudomonadota > Alphaproteobacteria > Caulobacterales > Hyphomonadaceae > Henriciella. The sequence continues at coordinate 6,263 of JBCBQS010000139.1, read as the reverse complement.
GTGCATGCCATCGACAAGGCGATCGAAGAGTTTCGCTTCAACTCGGCCATTGCCTCAATCCATGAATGGGTGAGTGTCTTGAAGAAGGCCGAGCAAGGCGGCGACTCGCTCGTCGCGGCGCGGTTAGAAGGGGCGTCCATGCTCGCTCGTTGCTTGGTCCCGTTTATGCCGCATTTGGCAGAAGAGTGTTGGGACCTGATCGATGGCGAAGGTCTTTGTTCGGCTGCCGCGTGGCCCGCGATTGATGAGGCTTTACTGGTCGAGGACAGCGTCACTTTGCCGATCCAAGTCAATGGCAAACGGAGGGCTGAGATTTCTGTCTCTAAAACCGCCAACAAGGATGACATTGAAGCCACAGCTTTGGCAGAACCAGCGCTTCAATCTTTCATTGAGGGCCAAACAATCAAGAAAGTGATTGTCGTTCCCGGCCGGATCGTGAATATCGTGGTGTGATGAAACAGGTTCTTGTTGCTCTTTTCGCTCTAACGCTCACGGCTTGCGGATTTACGCCGCTCTATGCCACCGGCGCGAACTCTGGACAGATTCAAATCACACAGATTGACGGCCGTGCGGGACAAGCTTTGCGCAAAGCTTTGCTGCAGGAGCTCGCGCCCGGCTTGCCTGGTCTAGAGGGTCCTGCAAATTTGGACATCGTACTCGATGAATCGATTGGCCGCCTCGCCTTGCAGCCTGATGAGGCGGCGACGCGAACAGATATTATCGTCAGCGCGGAATACGTTCTCGCTTTCGATGGCAATGCCGTCGCTGGAAAGTCTGCGGCAGAAACAAGCTTTTTGGTTCCGGATGCGCCATTCTCAGATATCGCTGCGCAGATTGATGCGACCGATCGTGCGATGAACTTGCTGGCACGCCGCATTGCCGACGATTTGCGCATCCAGATGGCGAATATGGAATGAAACTTCAGGGCAACGGCGCTGAACGATTTGCAAAAAAGCCAGATCCGGCATGCCTGTTCGCCCTGGTATTTGGTGACGATGAAGGTGTCGTCGCGGATGTGGCCAATACACTGATCACGTCCTGGCAAAAAGAAACGCCCAGTACGGTCCTGACCCTGGATGAAGATGAAGTGAAGCGCGAGCCGTCTCGCTTATTCGATGCGCTAGAGGCTGTCTCGCTGCTGGGTGAGGGCACGATTATTCGGATCCGCACTAAAGGTGAAAAGCTGTTCTCGCTGATGAAAGAATGTCTCGAGCTGCCAACAGATCGGATCGCCGCGAGATTGGTTTTGCAATGCGGTAGTCTTAATACGCGGTCTAAACTCCGCACGGCATTTGAAGCTGCGCCTCGCGCGGCAGCTTTACACCTCTTTTCCGACAGCGCGGTCGATATGTCTGACTTGGTGCGCCGATTCTTGTCGGATCAATCGATTGATATCGATGCCGGTGCGCTCGCCTTTTTTGTCGCTGGATTGCCCGGCCATCGCAGCTTGGCGAATGCGGAGATGGAGAAGCTCGCGGTCTATGCACACAATTTAGGACGACCGATTTCAGTTCAGGACGTGCGGTCTTTATGTGAGACCAATGCCGATGAAAGCGCCCGAAATGCTGTCCTCTTGGCTTTAAATGGTACGCCTGAAACAGCGCAGGCTGAAATGGACCGCGTAATCGACGCCGGCTTGTCACCGATTAGTCTGATCCGCTTGTTTGAGATGGAAGCGAGCCGCATGCTTGATGCCCATGCTCTTCAAGGCGCGAGCGGCGGTGGAAATGTCGGGATGAAACTCAAGCCGCCGGTCTGGAAATCTGAGTGGCCAGCTTTTCAGGCGCGGTTAAAGAGATGGTCTGTCCCGCGGTTGGCCCGTTTGGTCGAGCGTCTACATGATCTTGAGCTGATGGCAAAATCGCCAGGTGGTGCCGGTCTGGCTGAACCGGCAATGCGCGAGCTTTTCTCCAAACTTTATCAAGTTGCCGCCCGCGCCAACTGACCCCATCAAGAAACAGTGACTGGATATTCCGTCCAAGCTTTGCCATTGGAGAAGCGGGCGTTGAGGACCAAGCCAATTAAATATCTCTTTCTTATCGTTGTGATCGCGCAATTCGCTGTACCTGCCTTGCCCGCACTCGGATTCGGGGAGACCATTGGCGATCGTGCGGTTGCGGATGGAATTCCGCCCGAGCTCCCGCTGGGGGTCTTTTTCTCTATCTGGAGCGTGATTTTTTTTGGACTGCTCGCCATTGCCATATTGAATTTGTTCGCGCCGGACGCCGCCTCAAAACGGCTTGTACCGCCTTTAACCTTTGCGGTGATCGGAAACTGTTTATGGATGCTGTCTGCGCAGAGCCTAGGGGCGACTTGGCTCGATTTCTTGCTGATCCTACCGATAGCCTTTTTCACCTGGGAAGCGGCTTATCGCCAGGATCGCACAGGGCGCTATGATGGCACACCCAGAAGCATTCTCTATGGCCTGACTGTCGGTCTGTTCGCGGGCTGGCTGACCGTTGCGACCTCAATCAGCTTTCCTGACCTTGGTCGGTGGCTCTTGGGACGTGGTCCCAGCGATGCAGTTTGGCAGTCTTTGTGGATGACGGTCATTCCTGCCGCGATCATGGCGACCGTGTTTGCGTCTTATATCAGCCGGAATGGATGGTACTTTGTCGCGCTGGGCTGGGGCTTGCTTGGCGTCATTCTAAACAATTGGCTGCGCCTCGAAACACATGGCCTCGCGATCGCCGTGACGGTGATCACTTTATATATCATATTCCGGCGGGTGCGGTTTGGTGCGCGCGGAAGCTATCCCGCTAAGCTCTGAGCCTGCGTGTTCAAAGCGTCTACCAATTGGTCATCGATAACACCATTGGTCTCAAGCCCGTAATCGGCCTGAAACGCGCGGATGGCTGTCCGAGTTCCCGGTCCAGCGATCCCGTCGGGTGTTCCTGCATCATAACCGAGACCGCCGAGGACCGTTTGGACCGCTTCAACTTGTGCGCGGCTCGATCGATCCCAGGTTTGCAGGCCAAACTGGCCGTTCGCCGCCTGATCTAGATTGGCGATCGACCAATTGGCAGCGCGGCGTTGCGCTTGTTGGGCATCTGAGAGTGACACAACGTCTCTTAGCGTAGCAACGTTGCTTGGGGCGGTCGCGTCTCCATTTGCGGTGGCGACTTCATACCAATAGAGCGCCTCGACCTGGCTTGGGGAAATGCCGAGCCCATTTTCATACAAGACTGCTAAATTGAATTGGCTGTCGACGATCCCAAAATCTGCGGCTTTGCGGAACCATTCCGCGGCAGCGGCGTAGGATTGTGCCCCGCCTTCGCCATCCGCGAAGAAAACGGCGAGGTCGTGCATGGCTTTTACGTTGCCGCCGACCGCGGCCCGTTCGGTCCAAGCGCGCGCTTCGGTTAGGTCCCGTGGCACACCGATCCCGCGCTCATGAAGCTTTGCCAAACGATACTGCGCCGCTGGAAGACCTTGAGCGGCGGCGCGGCTGATAAAGTCTGCACCGACGGCGAGGTTTTGCGCTTCCAATTGAGCCTGCCCAAACTGGTATTCGGCAATTGGATTGCCATTTCGTGCAGCTGTTTCAACCGTTAAAGCGTTTGGAATGGTTGGTAGGATCACCGGTTCGGCAACTTCGACTGGGACAGCAGGTTCGATCAATTCAGCCGGATCAACGCTGCCTTGTTCCTCAAAGAGCGTTTCTTCAAGTGCAATGCTGGTCGAGGCTGCGAATTCAACGCCTGACAGGCTTGGTTCGTCGATTTGTTCAGCGTTCGCTTCAGCAAGCTCCGTTTTGGTTGTGATCGTAGGCGCATTTGCGTCCGCCGTGACTTGTTTGCCGCGCAGGGCGACCCAGCCACTCGCGCCCGCCGCAGCGATTGCAAACGCGGATGCGGCAGCGATGATTGGTAGTTTTTTATTTTTGCCAAATCGACCCACGCTTTCTGGCTTTGAACCAGACTTTAAGCGGCGGGCAAGGCCGCGCTTTTCGCGAGCTGGATCCGTTGCGGCCGCTATTGCAGCATTGCGCGCACGGCTGAGATAGTCGGCGGGTTTGTCCTGGTCGGATTCTTTAGGGCCATCGTCTTCGGCATAAATGTCGTCTTCAACCGCATCAGCATTGTGCGCGAGGTCGTCCTCAGCGAATGCGGGTAGAAGATCACCAAATGGCTCATCATCTGAAAAGACATCAGAGTCGCGCGATTCATCTTGCGAGTCATTCCACCCGCCGAGTTCCGCGAGCGGGTCAGCATCGGCGTTGTTTTCTGAATTGGTCGTGTCTGCGTGAGGGTTCTCTTCAGGCGTATAGTCTTCATCAACGTCCGGTTTGGCCGCTTCCCATTCTTCAACCGGTGGTTCTTCAGCGTGTGTTTGCGGCTCCAGCGCACGTTCTTCGTCATCGAAGTCTGGAAGACCCGCCATAAACTCATCTTCGCTGAGGTGATTCTCATCAAACTCATCTGCGCTGATCGACTCTGTTTCGATGGGTTCAGAGAACTCAGAAGCGATCTCGTCCTCAGCAAATGGATCATCTGCAGCGACTTCATCAAGCTCAATTGGCGACGTGTCGACTTCCAGCTCTGGTAAGTCTGGCAGTGGCTGAGAGACGGGTTCTGCATGCGGCGGCGCACTGAAGTCTTCCAGCGCCTCTAACCGCGAGGCCAAAGACACAATGGCGCGCTGCACCGGGGAGACAGCCGTTGCTGTCTGATTTTGCATCTCAGTCAGACGATCAGAAATATTGCTCAAGGCGTCTGATAAGCGGGTCTCTTGTCGTTTTTCCGAAGCGGTGACTTTGTCTTCCAGGGCACGTTGGCCTTGCTCTTGGCGCACTTGGACATGTTTGATCGCAGTCGCGACTTGTTCACCGACTTGTTCGATCGCATTGGCGCTTCGCCGTTCACTCTCTCCGATGCGTTTTTCAAGCGTGTCGGACAGCGTCGCGACCTGCTCGCCGAAGCTTTCAATCTGTTCGGCGGTGTTTGTCCCCTCGAGCGCATAAATCCGCGATTCAAACTCGCCCATCAGTTCAGGATTCGCGCGCGCCGCGGCATTCTCGATTTCAACCGCCAATTGACGACGCGTTTCGTCAACGCTCGACCGTAAGTCGGCCGCCATTTCATCGAAGCGCCGCTCCAATTCCTGACGCCACGCTTCAGCTTTCTCAGGACTTGCCATCGCAGCGACGTTGTCAATTCGCGCATCCAGATTTGCAAATGTATGCTCAAGCGCTTTCAGCGCTGTGTCCGTGGTCGTCTCGGCGCGGTGCAGTCGATCCTGAATTCGCGCCAGCGTGCTTTCCATAGACGTGATGGCACCCGACATGTCGCCTTCGACCGCTTTCATACGGGCGTCGACTTCATCGACTTTGGAGAGTTTTGTGACGACATTCGATTCAATATGGCTGAACCGCTCGGATAGATGGCGCGATGTGCCTTCCGCGCGCAACTCAGCTTGCTCGACCGCCTTTTCAACACGCTGTGCAGCTTCAGCCAGCGTGTTCTCGACTTTCACTTCCATGCCTTCGACACGTTCGGACAAGTCGCCAAACCCAGCTTCGACACGGCCTTTCATCGCCATTGTCTCGTCTTGTGTGAGGCGGCCTTCTTCATAAACATGAGAGGCGAGCTTTCCGAGCGCGTCTTCAAGCGCTTTCATCGCCTCCAGATTTTGTCGTCCTGTCTCATCTGTTTCGAGTGCGCCGACTTTTTCATGAAGCGTTTCATGCGTCTCGCGGAGCTCATCAATCATCCGTTCGACTTCCGCCGCCATCGCAGATGTCGAGTTTTCCGCATTATCCAATCGCGCCAGAAGGCCAAGCACAGACTGGTCGATCCCTGTTATGGCTAAGGTTGAGCGCGCTTCGACCGCTTCGATCCGCTTGGCTAGCCCATCGAACGGGTCGCGGTGGCTTGGAGCCGCTGACTCAAAGTAGTCTCTAGGTCCCGCTTCGCTGTGACCCTCAAGGAGTAAATTGTTAATATAGTCGCCGAGCGTGATGCCCTTTAAGCGCGCCTTTTCTTTGGCGACGGCGCGGGCGCGATCGTCGACCCCTTTAACGCTCCATGACCCGTACTGGCTCATTATCGGTACTCCAAAATGCGACGCACCTGATTCGGAAAAAGGTGCATAGGTAGCTATCTTAGGTAGAGAAATGAGCGCATCGCTATTAATTCCGGGTTAAAAAGGTAAACAAGTCGCACCGAATTCGAAAGGTTTGTTCATAGTTTGGCTTACGTAAACGTGAAGCTGACGTTGACGTTCGCGTAAAGACAAGGCATAGTTGCAAACATGCCTGATAC
>JBCBQS010000138.1:0-7802 GCA_039820085.1 Pseudomonadota bacterium | reverse complement strand
CAATAAGTGCTGCAGATCTTCCGGGTCTTTTGACCACGGTGCATGAGAAACTCGGCGAACTGGCTTCAGAAGAAATCGAGACCGCGAAACCTGAGCCTGCCGTTCCGATCAAAAAATCTGTCACAGACCATTACATCATCTGCCTTGAAGATGGCGCAAAGCTCAAAATGCTGAAGCGGTATTTGCGGACTCGTTACAATTTGACGCCAGATCAGTATCGCAAACGCTGGGGTCTGCCCGCAGACTATCCTATGGTCGCCCCTGAATATGCGCGCCGTCGGTCAGACTTTGCGAAGAAAATTGGTCTCGGGAAGTCCTAAAGCGCCCTTTAGCTCAAGCCATTTTTTTTGGGCGGTTGCTCTAAGCCCGGTGATCGATATCGCTCGCCAGCCGCGAGCGCCAAATCGAGAAAAATCTCAACCTCTTCAAACTCGGTAATGTCAAAGTCCGCCGCTTCTAGGTGACTTTGCAACAATCGCATAATCGACAGAATGCGTTCGAGTTTTTCGGTGTCCCGGACCCGTTTAACCATCTTATTGCAGTCTCCCATCTGCCCCTGGGCACTCCAATCATATGGGTGTATCCAAATGTTTAATAGAATACGCCGCTCGAACACATTTTGATGTAAATGTAGAATATCTCTGGATTAGTTGATCGTGATGAGTAACACTTCCCCTTAATAAATAAGTAATGGGATGGGAAACGCGGTGCTATCAGAGCGCTTTAATTGGGATCGCTTGCGCGTCTTTCGGCTGGTCGCCGAAGCGCAAAGCATGACATCGGCTGCAAGAATGCTTGGGGAATCCACCCCAACTGTCAGCCGCCGTGTCAATGATCTCGAGCGCGAGCTTGGCACCAAACTGTTTGATCGATCGAAGCGTGGCGTCACCCTCACGGCATCCGGCACGCGTTTGAAGGAATTGGTCGAGCAAATGCAATTCCTCGTCGACAGCGTTGGCGATCAAGTCGCAGAATCGGACACATCCGTAGCTGGATCGATCAAGATCTTAGCCAGCGATGGGCTTGGACCTCACTGGATTGCGCGCGCCTTACCGGCGTTTCATCGCACGCTGCCCAATGTTCAGATCGATCTTGATATCGGCTTGGCGACGAGTGAAGTCGTTGATCGCCGAGCCGACTTTGCCATCGTGTTTGAAAAGCCGACCCACCCCGAAATCATCTCACAACGCTTGGGGACCTTGCACTATATCAGCTACGCCTCCGATGCGTACATTGCTGAGCATGGCGTCCCAACAAATATATTCGACATGCAGAAGCATAAGCTTCTGATTCATTCTGACTATGTCCACCAAGTGGAGCGCTGGTCGAAAGACATCAAAGAGCTGAAAGCGTTTATTGATTATTCGACGATTACGAACTCCAGCACGGCACTGATGACCTTGTGCGAAAACGCTGGCGGGATTGCGGTCCTGCCAAGCTATGTTTCAGCCCTCGACACCAACCTTTTCCCGCTCCTCTTACCTCCGGCAGCGCCGATTGAATTCTGGATCACTTATACCGAGCGCGTGCGCCGAACGGCAGCGGGTATCGCTGCGCTTGACTGGATGATGTCGATCTTCAATCCGATTGATCATCCTTGGTTCGGTCAAGAATTCCTCCATCCCGAACAAATACGCGCCGGCGCACAGGATGAATTGGCCAAGCTTAAAAACTTGAGGCTGGAGCACGCCGCGCCCGTGTGACGTGAACAAACCACGAAAATAGCAAGACGTTTTTAACCATACACGCTAATAGACGATGTATGAGTGAAGCGATTCGCATCTTGGGGATCGACCCTGGCCTAAGGCACACGGGCTGGGGCGTGATTGATCTAACCGACTCACGCCTGTCGCATGTCGGGCATGGGGTTATTAATATCGATCCGGATTTGCCAATGGCGGATCGATTGGCCGGCATATTTCATGATATTGGCCGCCTGGTTGAGACCTATCAGCCGGACCATGCAGGCTGCGAAGAGACGATTGTGAATGCCAATCCACGCTCTGCGCTAAAGCTTGGGCAAGCCCGCGGCGCAGCGATGACATCATTGTCCTTTCACGGTCTCGAAGTCTCGGAGTTTGCGCCCACCGCGATCAAGCGGGCCATTGTCGGTACAGGCCGCGCCGACAAAGATCAAATTCAATTCATGATCGCCCGGCTCCTTCCGCGTGCCGGAGACATGAAAGCGGACGCGGCGGACGCGCTCGCCTGCGCGATTTGTACGGCGCACAATTTACCGCACAAACAAATTCAGGGGGCCGCATGATCATTGGGCGTTTGCGTGGAACCGTCGCGGCATTGGGCGCAGACTCGGTTATGATTGACGTCAATGGGGTCGGCTATGTGGCGCTGGCAGGGTCACGCCTTTTGTCGAAGTTGACCGTCGGATCTGACGCAGAGGTCTTTATCGAGACGCGGGTCACGGAAAATTCGATCACTCTGTTTGCCTTTGGCAGCGACGATGAACGCGCCTGGTTTGTCCGCCTGCAAGATGTCCCAGGTGTGGCTGGGAAATCCGCGATGGCCATCATGGATTCGATCAGCGCCAGTGAGCTTATGGACGCGCTCGCCCTCGGCGATGCCGCAACCATCACCCGGGCCAAAGGCGTCGGCAAAAAGCTCGCCGAACGGATCATTGGGGAGCTCTCCGGCAAGCCCCCGCCAATGGGACGCTTCGGCAAGTTTACCGCTGACCCAGCCGGCAGTGTCGCAGCGGCGAGCGAGCTCAAAACCGGGGCGCGCGGTGAAGCGATATCAGCTTTGATTAACCTTGGATATTCCCAGTCTGAAGCGGCCCGCGCGGTCGCGGCGGCCTCCCGCGAGATCCCAGATGCTGACACTGGCAGCTTGATCAAAGCCGCCTTGAAAGAATTGAGCCCAGCATGAGGGACGGCACACTCACCGATCCAGAAACGCAAGCCGGTGAAGCGCTCGACCGAGCGCTGCGCCCTCAAAGCTTTGACGATTATGTCGGCCAGGACGAGCTGAAAGCGAACTTGCGCGTCTATGTTGAAGCCGCCGTTCGCCGCGGCGAAGCGCTGGACCATACGCTGCTTTTTGGCCCGCCGGGCCTCGGCAAGACGACGCTGGCGCAGATCTTGTCAAAAGAACTCGGCGTCGGGTTTCGCGCAACATCTGGTCCGGTGATCGCCAAAGCCGGAGACCTGGTGGCGATCCTGACCAATCTTGAGCCGAATGACGTGCTCTTCATTGATGAGATCCACCGTCTGCCTGCCGCCGTCGAAGAAGTGCTGTATCCGGCCATGGAAGACTATGCGGTCGATATCGTGATCGGCGAGGGTCCGGCCGCGCGGTCGGTGCGGCTTGATCTCAGCCCCTTTACGCTGGTCGGCGCAACGACCCGCGCGGGCCTGTTGGCGACGCCCTTGCGGGACCGGTTCGGTATTCCGCTTCGCCTCGATTTCTATACGCCAGAAACGCTCTCAACCATCGTCATGGCCGCCGCCCGCAAGCTCGCCGCCCCGATCACAGAGGATGGCGCGGTTGAGATTGCCAAACGCGCGCGGGGCACGCCGCGGATCGCTTTGCGCTTGCTCCGACGTGTCCGCGACTTTGCCGAGGCGGACGGCACCAATATCGACCGCGCAGCCGCTGCCAGCGCGCTCGCCCGTTTGCAGATTGATGATGACGGCCTTGATGCATTAGACCGGCGCTATCTCGACGCTTTGGTCAAAACCTATGCGGGTGGGCCTGTCGGCGCCGACACGCTCGCAGCAGCCCTCTCTGAGGCGCGCGATGCGGTTGAAGACGTGATTGAACCCTATCTTATGCAAAAGGGTTATGTCGCACGCACCCCGCGCGGGCGCGTCGCGGCGCCGCTCGCCTATAAGCGTCTTGGCCTGCCCGCGCCGCAAGACGGGCTGCAAGGCGGGCTGTTTAGCGAAGACTAATCTCAGGATGACAAATTGAGCTCTCAGGTGCATTCGACATGTCGGATTCTGAGCTTCTCCGCTGATCCCGGCGCAGGCCGGAATCTCGGGCAATCTTGGACGGGACTTGGGGCATGAGATCCCGGGTCACGCCCGGGATGAACGAGTTCGTAATTGTGGCCAAGTCAGCTTCGGGTCAGGAGGAGACGTTGAGCAAGTGTTTAGCTTGGGGCAAGTTTAGGACCCTGATCAATTAGCTGCTGACAGTCGATCATTGTCCGGTTACTCAGAATCGATGTCGAATTTCGTAAGCGGTATTATTTCAGCATTTGTCTTTTTGTTGTTTCCGATGGCAGCATTTGCATGCTCATGCAGCGAGTGTAGCTCTCCGGTGGAGGCAAATAAGTCTTTCGGAGTGTTCCAGTACATTATGACCGCCAAAATACTGGCGAGCGTGGACTACGACAAGGATGAATTGTTCATGACCGAGAATGGCAGACTTCTCCCATTGCGCCAAGTGCTGCTGAGCCCCGAAACTATCTCTCGAGGAAAGCCGAAAGACTGGGTGCTCGTGTATGACGAAGCCTGTTCGTTCGGGGGAGAAGTCGGTGATGTCGTCCGGATCGCTGCGTATCTAGGTGAAGACGGACAACTTCATGCTTCTAACTGCAGCGCAATTTGCGCCGAAGAAATCGGCCATTCGTTTCGTGATTAGCTAAGGCTCTTTCAGGGGGTGAGTTGAAACCCCCGAACTATGGGCGGTCTTCAACTGTATAAGCGGACATTGACCCAAGCCAGAGCCCGTTGCTAAAGCGTTCAACCGATGAGAGATGAATCCACTCTAGGTCAAGCATACAAACGCGTTTGTAAGCGCAGCAGTCATTTCTGGGCATACTGGAACCCAGACGAAATCGACTTAAGCAATAAGTATAAAGTAGAAATTCGATTAAACGTGCCCGATGGGGATGAGGTGGAGGTGAAATCTATCGAAGGATGGACGATCGCTCATCGCAAATCTGGCATGCTCTTTTTGCGCCGTGTCCAACGAATTCATAAGCAGGGAGTCAAAGACTTGTTTCTAGATGCTCTTATCATAGCGAATGAAAACGGATGGCAATTTCACTCTTGGAAACACGAACCGCATTTGCCTGATTGGCCTTCCTGATCTGTCTTCATTTGAGATTGAGCGGGAGTAGAAATGTCTACTTCAACGCCGAGAGCGGACTTGGAGCGCGCGCCTGTTTTGATAAGCTAACGCGAAACTGGTCACAAGAGTAGCGTAGACAAAGGGTAATGTGAGACTTTTCCGAAAGATTCAAAATGCCTTCAGGTGGGTCTCGGCAATCGATTGCGTGTCGTCCGAAGAGTATTTGGCGGCACGGTCTAAGCTCGACTCTATTGATCCTTTCAATCTTGGGATTCCAAGACGAGAGTTCTTTCTGCTGAAGTCTTACGTACTAATGAAACTAAACGACAAGGACGTAAAACGAACGTTGGCGGATGCGATGAATGCAATCGATGCGAGTGAGAAGATAAGCCAGGATGAGAGGGAGTACTTAAAAAAGTTCGCTGAACACATTCTGGTATCGCTATACGACCGCAACAACAGACGCGCGGTGAACTGCAGTGGTATTGATTTTAGCAAAGTGCCGAAGAGGACTAGAGACCTGTTTCCGCTCATTTGATCTACACGAAAAGCGTTGAAGTCCGCTTTGACGCCGAAAGCAGACTGCACCTGTGGGCCATGCTCGGTTCGTGGTCTCCAGGGAGACGCTCCGACGATCGAGACTAGCGCTCGAGCACATCCTTGATCCAAGGCCCAAGGGGCGACTGGCCCAGCATCGCGACTTGCGTCTGTGCCGACACATCATTGATGGCCTCTTGTGGGCGCGCGACGGGGTGAACGGCTTTGCGCAGAGGGCGGGTGCCTTTTGGCAGAGCGATAATCTCAGCGATCGCGCGCGGGACATCCATCGGGTCCGTTGATCCCCCACCCGTCCGCTCGCCCATGCCGGCGGTGAGTTCAGGATAGGCCGATAGCACGTCTTCGCTGGTGCGATCTTTGAGCGGCGCAGAGTTCGCATTATTGTTCGCCCAGATCCGGGTTGGATATCCACCCGGCTGAATGATCGTCACATCGACCCCATGCGGCACCAATTCATAAGCCATCTGCTCGCTCATCGCTTCGAGCGCAAACTTTGTTGCCGAGTATTGGCCAAAGCCAGGGATGACCAGGCGGCCCAATTGCGAGGAAATATTGAAAATCTGCCCACCGCCATTAGCGCGCATGCTCGGCAAAGCCGCGAGCGCCATACGATGACAGCCATACACATTGGTGTCGAAGATCAGCTTGGTCGCCGCCATATCTTGGACTTCAATCGGTCCGCCAACCGAAATCCCTGCGTTGTTGACGAGCACATCAAGCTTGCCATCCGTTGCCGCCAAGGCCTCTGCGACGCCCGCTTGAACTTGTTCGTCTGTCGTCACGTCGATCTCAATCACACTGAGATCAAGGCCATCCGTGCGGGCCAAATCGCGAAGCTCGTCAGCTTCGGCGCGTGGGACATTGCGCATGGTCGCAAACACTTTCGCGCCGAGCCGCGCATAATACTCTACACCAAGCCGACCGAACCCCGATGAAGCGCCTGTGACCAGGATCGATTTACCGGAAAGATCCGGCACATCTTCCGTCGTCTCGCTGGATTGTGCGAATGCGGTTTGGCCCGCAATTGCGGCAGCGCCGGCCCCAAGCGCAAGCAATTGGCGACGATCAAGTTTGGGAAGGTCAGACATGGCGGGTCTCCTATTAGCCGTGTGCCCAAGAGTTTAAGCTGCACACCAGTGAAGGCAAACCTTATCGGCGGGGCACCCTAGTCCTCACCATAGGCAACGCGTTCCAAGAACAGGCCGTCTGGCGGCGCGATCGGACCACAAGCTGTGCGGTCTCGAGCCTCTAGGATCTTGCCGATCCAGTCTTCGTCTTGCGCCCCGCGTCCAACTTCAACCAGCGATCCCACAATCGAGCGCACTTGGCGGTGTAGGAAACTCTTGGCTTCGACGGTCACCTCGATGCCGTCGCCATAGCGCGCGACATCAATTTTATCGAGCGTACGGATCGGGTGACTGGCCTGGCATTCGGCATCCCGAAACGTCGAGAAATCGTGCTGACCGAGCACAGCTTTGGCGGCCCGGTCCATCGCCCCCGCATCGAGCTGATACGGCACTCGCCAGGCCAGGCCTCTATCGACGGTCAGATCGGCGCGGCGATTGATGATCACATAGCGATAGGCGCGCAAAGTCGCGTTGAACCGCGCGCTCCAATCGTCTGCCACTTCTTCTGCTTTGAGGACGGCAACGGCTTCAGGACGCAGGTGAAAGTTCAGCGCATCAGCAATCTTGCGGATCGGTCGCGGCGTTTGCAGATCAAAATGCGCCACCTGACCGGTCGCATGAACACCGCGATCGGTCCGCCCCGCACCTTGCATGAGGACAGGGGCGCCATCGAGTTTCGCTGCCGCTTCTTCCAGCGCCTGCTGGACCGATGGTTGTCCATCTTGTCGTTGCCACCCGAAATAGGGCCGCCCATCATACTCGATTGTGATCTTGTAGCGCTGCATGTCTTACGCCCCAAACGCGGCGGGGTAGGTCAGCGCGCCGCTTTTCGGTCCCGCATCGCCAAATCTCATCGCCATAAAGGCGGGGCCCGACCACGGCGCTGAGAAGGCTTTGGCGCACTCGGCGGAGAATCCAAACTTCGGGTAATAGTCCGGATGTCCGAGCACAAATACGGTCGGTCGCCCCTGCCCTTCCATCATCGTCAGTCCAAAGCGAATAAGACCGCCCCCAATCCCCTTGTTTTGATACTCCGGCGATACTGACATGGGGCCAAGACCCGCCGCAACATCTTCGCCG
>JBCBQS010000137.1:0-7814 GCA_039820085.1 Pseudomonadota bacterium | reverse complement strand
GGGGTCTTATCTCGATGACGTGCGCAAATCGGGTTCGTCGGTTGGCGCTGTGGTTGAAGTGCAAGCGTCCGGCGTTCCTGCGGGCTGGGGCGCACCGATCTATGGCAAACTCGACAGCGAATTGGCGATGGCGATGATGAGCATCAATGCCGCCAAAGGCGTTGAGATCGGAGCCGGGTTTGATGCGGCCTCGTTTACCGGTGAGCAAAATGCTGACGAAATGCGCATGGGCAATGATGGGGTTCGGTTCTTGTCGAATAATAATGGCGGTGTGGCCGGCGGCTTATCCACTGGACAAGACTTGGTCGTGCGGGTCGCGATTAAGCCAACCTCGTCAATTTTGACTGAAACCAAGTCTGTGACCCGCGATGGTGAAGAAGTCGACGTCCGCACGAAGGGCCGACACGATCCGTGCGTCGGCATCCGCGCTGTTCCGGTAGCTGAAGCAATGATGGCCTGCATTCTCGCCGATGCAAAATTACGACATCGCGGGCAGATTGGCAGTTAAACCTGCGAAACGATCATAGATAAGTCACATTTCAGCGGTCATCAGGCGCTCCGATAAGACAGGAGCCACAAGATGAATTTCTCCCAACATTTGAAACTTGCTGCCGTTGCCAGCACGCTGACTTTTGCCCTCCCAGCCGTCGCGCAAGAGGCGTCTGAAAATGGCTGGAGCGGCGAGGGTTCGCTCAGCGCGGGTGTTACCACCGGCAATACTGAAACCACTGATATCGGCCTCGGTGTCGACGCAACCCGAACGATGGATGTTTGGAAGATCGGTCTCCAAGCCACCGCTGATTACGGCGAGACCGATGGCGCGGAGACGAAGAACCGAATTTTCCTCGGCACCAATCTTGATCGACAAATCAATGATCGCCTGTTCGGGTTTGGGCAGCTCACCTACGAGCAGGATGAGTTTTCCGGATTTGACTCGCGGGCCTTCATTGGCGGCGGTCTTGGTTATGAAGTGCTCAAAGGCGAGGCGACGCAATGGACCGTGCGCGGCGGCCCTGGTCTGAAGATTGATGAAATCGAAGCGGTGCTCGACACATCGGTAACGCCAGCAACGGTTGTCACGCCTGCGACAACCGAAGAATCTTTCGGTGCGACGGCGCAATCAAACTTTGCCCATCAATTTAACGAGAATGTCGCGTTCACCAATGACACCACCGTGGTCTATGCTGAAACCTCAACCCAAATCGGCAATATCGCGGCGATTACGGCATCCCTTACAAATACGCTGTCAGCCCGCGTGTCGTTTGAAGTGCGCCACGACACCGATCCAGTCGATGGATTTGAGGACACTGATACGATCAGCCGGGTCTCTCTCGTCTACGGCTTCTAGAAACAGGTCGACTTGAGCACGTATCTCTCGCCAAGATGATATAGCGATGGATGCGTGTTCAAAGATCCAAAATCATCTGGCAGTTGCAGCGATCATAAGGGGTGGGAGTTTGCTCACCTTTGCTGAGCTCACGAAAGCCAGACTTTCGGTACAATGCGAGCGCGGCGTCTAGAACCGTATTCGTCTCCAGCCAGATTGATCTCGCACCCATCTGCCGCGCCTTGACGATGGCCGCATCCATCAATGCCCGCCCAATGCCGACTCCGCGAAGATCTTGGCGGGCCGACATTTTTATGAGTTCTAAAACGCGATCCTCGTGACCGGGCACAAGCCCGACCGTACCAACGGCTTCATCTTTGAGCGTTGCGATGAGGATCGCCCCTCCCTGATCCAGAATATGCGTTTTAGGATCTTCGAGTTGCGCCCGGTCTTCGGGCTCCACAGAGAAGTAGGCCTCAATCCAAGCAAGGTTCAAGTCTCGAAAAACGGCGGCGTCTTGCGCTTGATACTCTCGCACAAGAATACTGGACATGGACTATCCGACAAATGCCCGTTCGATCACAAAATCAGCTGGTTCTGCATTCGAGCCTTCTTTCAAGCCATGCTGTTCCATCAGATCTTTCAGCTCTTTGGTCATTTCAATCGACCCACAAATCATCGCGCGATCAACAGCTGGGTCAAGTCGCTCGACGCCAAGATCTTCAAAGAGTTTTCCAGATCGAATGAGGTCCGTCACGCGGCCTTGCTGTTCGAACGCCTCACGTGTGCACGTCTGATAAAGCCGCAATTTGCCCTGCCCAATTTCGCCAATGTCAGGATCATTGAGGAACGCGTCGACGGTCTCGCGCGAATATGCAAGTTCGGCCACATCTCGGCAGGTATGCGTAAGGATAACCTCTTCGAACTTTTCATACGTCTCTGGGTCTCGAAGGATACTCGCGAAGGGCGCAAAACCAGTCCCCGTCGAAAAACAGTAGAGCCGTTTTCCGGGCACCAACGCGTCATGGACGAGCGTTCCCACCGGCTTTTTGCCGAGCAAGACTTTGTCGCCGACTTGGATCTTCTGCAGCTTCGATGTCAGCGGGCCGTCCGGCACTTTGATGGAATAGAATTCCAGCGTGTCATCCCAGTTCGGGCTCGCGACAGAATAGGCCCGTAAAAGCGGTTTGCCATTGTCGCCCATCAGACCAATCATGATGAATTCGCCTGACCTGAAGCGAAAGCTGGCGGGACGCGTGATTGTAAACTTGAACAAGCGATCGGTATAATGATGCACCGAAAGCACTGTTTCTTCGGTCGGCGCATTTGGGTTCACTTTTTTCGCAGGGGCTTCAGCAGCAGCCGACATCACGGTCTCCTAAGAACGATTCTCAACAGCGCAGATGTAGCATCTAGACACGCTTTGCAAGGGCTCTGATGAACCCATTAGCAGAGCTAAAACTATCCGGAAAAGCCCTTAAAGCGGAATTTCACCCGCAACCCAATTCACGTCTTCATGGGTTGTCTCGGTGAGAACCCCAAGTTCATAGATGTTTTTATAGCCATAGCCGTAAAGGTTAATGAAGGTTGGGATGTTCAAGGCGAGTGACACGCGCTTTAGCGGGATCGGCTCGACGTCGTCGCTGAAATTATTGTTGCAATAGATCAAGATCCGCGTGTCTGGGCTGGGAATAATTTCGGCGAGCTTTTCGTCCGTAAACTCTGAAAACGGCAAGTTCACCGCGCCAGAAATGTGACCCATCTCGAAGGCATAGCGACTGCGCGCATCCAAAATGATCGTATCGGGCGCCGCGGCCATACTATTGAAGTCTTCCAAGCTGAGGAGCCGATCTTCTCGCAGCTCAAACACCTCATGGCTTAAGTCTATAAAGCCCACAAAATCGATTTCAGCCGAGCCAGGCGCCTCCTGACCGTTCGCCGCTAAGCCAATACCGATGAAGGTTGCAAGCGCCAATAGGCCACAGATCAAACTGTTTCGCACACCGTTTCGTCGGTTCCGCATAGCAGGCTCCATCCTTGAGTCTAAGGATGTGAGTAAAGACTCATTGTGGCAGGATTGGGCACCGAATGCGGTGTTAGCGCCCCAATGCTTCTTCCCAATGATAGCGGCACAGCGAGACATAGACCTCCTTGCCCACGCTCACTTGCTCCCCAGCGGTGATCACTTTGCCATTCTCGTCGAGACGCGCTGTCATCACAGCCTTTTTCCCACAATGGCAAATCGTTCGCGCTTCACGAAGATCATCGGCGATAGCGAGCAACGCGGCGGAGCCTTCAAACAATTCGCCTTGAAAATCGGTGCGCAATCCATAGCAAAGTACCGGAATTTTGAGATGATCGCCGACCCGCGCGAGCTGCCAAACCTGATCTTTTGTCAGAAATTGAGCCTCGTCAAAAAAGATTGCGCTGAGGGGTCTCGCTTCGTGCTCGACGCGAATAGCTTCAAACAGGTCCATATCGGATCGATATAAGTGGGCATCGGCGTTGAGACCGATGCGCGATTCAATCTGTCCCATCGATGCATTGGCGCGATCGCCATAGTGCCCAGAGGTCCACAACATGACCTCCATGCCCTGCTCGCGGTAATTGTGGGCCGCCTGCAATAAGATCGCCGACTTTCCTGCATTCATGGCGCTATAGGTGAAATAGAGCTTTGACATAAAACGCTTTCCGAAACCGTTTTCTGAGCCGCGTGAGTGGTGCCACATCGCCTAAGCGAATTGACGCTTCGAGAAAAGATCTGCGATGGTCTTTCCACAAGGAGGGCTAAAATGATGATCGCTAACGCATTGCTGGAACTTCCCGCCCAACCACAAGGCACGCCATGGCCAACAGACACCTGGCCGGATGGTGAGCTTTTGCCGACAACGAATATCGCCGCCTTAACCGAGCTGATGGATGACGCCTTTTCAAACCCTGATTCACTCGGAAAAACCCATGCCTTCATCGCCATCCAAGCCGGACGATTAGTACATGAGCGATATGGCGAAGGGTTCGACGAAGATCAAACCTATCCGTCTTGGTCAATGGCAAAATCAATCACGCAAGCGCTGGTCGGGATTGCGATCTCTGATGGCGCTCTGTCGGTCGATGCCCCAGCAAACGTACCAGAATGGCAAAACCCAAACGATCCGCGGGCGGACATTACGCTCGCACATCTGCTCCAAATGGCCTCGGGTCTTCAGTTTACCGAGGATTATGAGAATTCCGGGATTTCACACACAATCGAGATGTTGTTTGGATCCGGCAAATCTGATGTGGCGCAATTCGCTGCATCGCTGCCGCGCGACCATCCTCCCGGCACGTTTTGGTCTTACTCCAGCGGGACCACGAATATTATTTGCCGCTTGCTCGCGGACGCGCTGGATCTCGATCAAAACGGATTTGAAGCCTTTATGCGCGAACGCCTGTTTGATCCAATCGGGATGCGTTCGCCGATTCCAAAGTTTGACGATGCCGGAACATTTATCGGCTCGAGCTCTTGCTTTTGCACCGCGCGTGACTTTGCGCGCTTTGGCTTGTTGTACCTGCGCGACGGGATCTGGGACGGCAAACGCGTCTTACCTGAAGGTTGGGTGGACTATGCGCGCACGCCTGTTCCATTCGTTCCGGAAGAAGAGCCGATGGGCTACGGCGCGCAATGGTGGTTGGGGCTGGCCGGCCCAAACAGTTTTTCGGCGAATGGGTATGACGGTCAGTATGTTGTATTGGTGCCGGAGAAAGACCTGATCCTTGTCCGTCATGGCGCGTCAGAAGCACAAAAAGATGCTGTTCGGGGCTGGCTCGCAGATGTCGCTGCCTGTTTTGGCGATGTTTAAGGCACACAAAGTGCCTGCGGAGGCACGTGGATGAAACTGAAGCTTGGTCCCGGCGTTATCGTCGCTGCCGCCTTTATCGGTCCGGGAACGGTGACTGCCTGCACTCTTGCTGGCGCGAACTTTGGCTATGCCTTGGTTTGGGCGTTAGTGTTCGCGACCATCGCAACCATCATACTGCAAGATATGGCGGCTCGTCTCGGTGCGGGCGCCCAACTCGGCCTCGGTGAGGCGCTGATGCAGAGCACACCGTCGCGCGCGCTTAAATGGATCGGCGGGGCTTTGGTCTTTGCGGCCTTACTGATTGGGAATAGCGCATATGAAGGTGGAAACCTAAGTGGTGGCGCCCTCGGTCTCGATGCCTTGCTTGGATCAAACTCGCCAGGTCAAAACGCTTTGGTTGCCGTTCTTGCACTTTTCGCAGGCACAGCTATCGTGTTGGGTCGATACCGGACACTGGAAAAAATTCTAATCGGTCTTGTGCTCCTTATGAGCGCTGCATTTATCCTGAGCGCGATTATGGTCCGTCCCGACCTAGGGGCGTTTCTCGGCGGGCTGCGTCCGCACATTCCCGGTGGTGGGACGCTCACGGCAATAGCCCTGATCGGTACGACGATTGTTCCGTACAATCTGTTTCTACATGCGGCCGCAACGCGTCGAAAATGGCCAGACGGAACAGGTGTCAGCGAAGCGCGGCGCGACTCCGCCCTCGCGATCGGATTTGGCGGGCTGGTCTCGATTATGATCTTATCAACTGCCGCAACCGGGCTCTTTCAATCCGGTTTGGAGGTGAGCTCCGCAGCCGATATGGCGCGCGCCATCGAACCCGCCTTCGGACAGGCGGGGCGCTATTTGGTCGGGATCGGTTTGTTCGCGGCTGGTTTAACATCTGCCATCACCGCACCGATGGCGACCGCCTATGCTTTGAGCGAGATTGTCGGCGGCGACGAAGATCGAAAATCAAAGCTGTTTCGCGGCACCGCGTTGCTCGTCATCATCGTCGGTTTGACGATTAGCCTACTGGGCATCCGCCCGGTTTCACTCATACTCATCGCGCAATATGCTAACGGCCTCTTGCTGCCAATCATTGCGGTGTTTCTGCTGATCGTCATGAACAAGCGCGATTTGCTTGGCGAGTATGTGAATGGCCGAGTTGCCAATCTAGCCGGTGGCGCCGTGGTTGTCGTCACACTGGGTCTTGGCATAAGATCAATCCTGCGAGCCGCAGGATGGATGGTATGAAACAACAGATCGACCTGAACGCCGATCTTGGCGAAGGTTGCGGCGGCGACGCAGACCTGATGTCGATTGTGACCAGTTGCAACATTGCTTGCGGCGGCCATGCCGGAGATGCGGTCTCCATGCGTGACGCGCTTATCCTCGCCAAAGCAAATGGGGTGGCCGCCGGGGCGCACCCCTCCTTTCCAGACCGGGAGAATTTTGGCCGAACCCGCTCTGACTTGTCCGGCGAGGCGCTCGAAACCGCATTGGCTCAACAAGTCATTGACTTGAAAACCATTGCACGTGAGCTCGATGTCTCACTCACACATCTCAAGCCACATGGCGCGTTGTACAATATGGCTGCAATTGATGCAGGACTGGCGAAGAGCATTGTGCGGGTGCTGTTGCACACACTCCCAAAGGCGAGCCTGTTTGGCCCTCCTCGATCCGAACTGGAACGCGCGGCGGTTGAACAGGGAATCCGATTTGTCGCCGAAGGGTTCGCGGATCGCGCTTATGAAGCGGATGGACAGCTTCGCGATCGTGCTTTGCCTGGAGCGGTGTTGCATGACGCCAAGGATCAAGCCGCGCAAGCGCTATCCATGAGCGTCGACAAAAGCGTCGAGACGTTTGAGGGCGGCCAGTATCCGTTATCGGTCGCAACGATTTGTGTTCACGGTGATACACCGGCTGCGGTTGCTGCCGCAGAGGCGATCAAAACGAGTTTAGAGACGGTTGGAATAAACCTGTGCCCGCCGACCTAGTTCTTGAGCGCATTGGCGACGACCTGATTGAGTTTCGTGTCGACTCCCCGTCGGCCGCACGGTCTCTTGCGCAGCAATTGCGAGACCATGAAATTGGCGAAGACGTTGTTGCCGGCCTGGCGCGGGTCACAGTACGCTTTCATCCGCGTGATGCAGCGTCAATCAGTGCCCGCATCCACGATGCTGTGCGCACGCCAAAACCCGATACGCAAACTTTTCCGGTCCAGCATATTGATGTCCATTATGGCGGCGACGAAGGACCGGACCTGCGCGGGATCTGCCACACACTCGGCCTGTCTCAGCAGGCCTTCATTGATCTCCACACATCGCAAACGCATACGGTTGAGATGATGGGTTTCACGCCAGGTTTCGCTTATATCTCCGGACTGCCGGATGGGCTAGAAATTCCGCGCCTCGCTGATCCTCGCCCACGCGTTCCGAGCGGATCGGTCGGGATCAGTGCAGCTTTCACCGGGCTCTATGCGCTCGCCGGTCCGGGCGGTTGGCCGTTGATCGGACGCACGCAGGCCTCGCTGTGTTCGCCAGAGCGGACGCAACCATTTCTACTCTCACCCGGCCAACCCGTGAAATTCAGGTCCGTCTAAGTGTTGCGGGTCTTAAGACCAGGGCTGCAATCGAGCTTGCAAGGACTCCCACGTTTTGGCG
>JBCBQS010000136.1:0-7865 GCA_039820085.1 Pseudomonadota bacterium | reverse complement strand
CCTGGACCTCGCCATTTTCAAACGTGATTTCACCATAGAGCATCGCAGAGAGCCCATAGACGAAAGACCCTTCAACTCCATGCGGATTGCGGCTATGCCGGAAGTCGAGACGATCATTATGCCGTCAGGTGGCTTCTGGGGCGGCGTAATGATCGTCTCGACTTCCGGCATAGCCGCAATCCGCATGGAGTTGAACGTGTCAAAGTTCTGTTCCTGGACCTCGCCATTTTCAAACGTGATTTCACCATAGAGCATCGCAGAGAGCCCATAGACGAAAGACCCTTCAACTTGCGCTTCGATCTGTTGTGGATTCACAGCGTGCCCAGGATCTGTCGCGGCGATGATGCGGTCAATTTTCAGAGCGCCGTCATCGGATACCGTGACTTCGGCACACGCGGCGACGTAGGCCCCGAAGCCGTGCATCACACATAAGCCACGAGCGATGCCATCGTCTTGACCCCAGCCTGACCGGTCGGCGACGGCTTGCAACACAGCCGCAGCTTCTGGACTATCTTTTAGATGCGCCATTCGAAATTCCAATGGATCTCGTCCAGCCGCAAACGCGAGTTCATCCATAAAGCACTCGAGATAAATCGCATTCTGGTTGAGGTTCACGCCCCGCCAAAACCCTGGACGGACCGGAGGATTGCGCATAGCGTGATCAATCAAGAAATTGTCGAACGTATATTTCATCGTCTGGTCTTCCAGCCGCGGATCAACACCACTCGGCAACAGGCCCTGGAAGGTTGCATAGTCGACGCCATCGCGGAGGGCTTGTGGAATCAATGCTGCGAGGATGGACTGACCAGAAATTCGCAAATGCAAGCCGGTAAGGTTGCCATCTGCATCGAGCGCCCCGCGCACGCGCCCCTTTGTCGTTGGGTGGAAGAAGCCATGGATCATGTCCTCTTCACGCGACCACAAAAGTTTAACTGGCGTGCCCGGCATTTCCATTGCGAGCATTACCGCTTGCTGGACATAGTCAGGCGCCCCTCGGCGACCAAACCCGCCGCCTAAGTGAATTTTATAAACCTCACACTGTTCGATCGGCAGCCCGGACGCTTCTGACACAGCCGCAAGCGCAGCCTCGCCATTCTGCGTTGGACACCAAATCTCGCACTTGTCTTCCGTATATAGCGCTGTCGTGTTCATGGGTTCCATGCAGGCATGGTTCTGAAACGGCATATTGTACGTCGCTTCGATGACTTGTGCTGCATTCTCGAACGCGCCAGCGACATCGCCGCCCGCATTTCCGACAAACGCGTCTTCAGCAGTCAATCCGTCATCAAGCTCAGCTTCGAATTCAGCGGTAGAGAAATCGACGCCGCCCTCCCATTCAACCGGGAGCGCATTCAGAGCCTGGTTCGCGCGCCACCATGTATCAGCGATGACCGCAACCGCGTTTTCGCCTTCGCCGAATGGATTGCGCAGACTGACGACTTTCTTAACGCCCGGCATGCTCTCAACCGCCGCAGCATCAAAAGACTTCAACGAAGCGCCAATCTTAGGCGCTTGCTTGATGGACGCGTTCAACATGCCATCCAGCTGAACGTCTGCACCATAGACTTGCTTGCCGACGAGTTTTTCAGCTGTATCCAAACGCTTCTTGGGTTGGCCGATAATTTTCCACTCGCTTGGGTCTTTCACGGCGACTTCGAGGGGCGGCGCAAGCTGCGCGGCGGCATTCGCGACTTTGCCATATGTGGTGGTTTGACCGCTGGAGGCGTGGGTAATGATGCTATCCGCTGAGGTGCATTCACTGGCGGGTACGCCCCATTCATTTGCGGCGGCTTCGATCAACATCGCTTTTGCAGCCGCTGCACCTTCGCGCACATAGTCTTGCGACCCGCGAATGCCCTGGCTCCCGCCGGTTGAGAAATCGCGCCAGACGCGCTCGCGGGCGAGGTTCTGTCCAGGCGTCGGATACTCGGTCGTCACTTTGTCCCAATCAGCGTCAAGCTCGTCGGCAACGAGTTGAGCAAGACCGGTCAGTGTGCCTTGGCCCATTTCTGAACGAGCAATCCGAATGGTGACGGTGTCGTCGTGATCGATATGAACCCAAGCATTCACTTCCGGATTGGGCGGCAGATCTGAATAATCTGGTGCATCCGGTTCTGTCGCGCTTGGCGAACAACTTGCGAGAATTCCGATTGTCAGACCCGTCGCGCCGGTTCCAACAATAAACCCTCTACGGGAGAGTAGTCCTGTATCAGCCATTGTATCCTCCCTTATGATTTTTCGACGGCGCGTTTGATGCCTTTGCGAACACGCGCAAGGGTTCCACACCGGCAGATATTTGTGATTTCGGCATCGATGTCTTCATCGGTCGGATTGGGATTATTGTTGAGCATCCCCGCAACCGCCATGATCATACCCGGCTGACAGTATCCACATTGAGGAATGTCCAATTCCGCCCACGCTTCTTGCACAGGGTGACTGGCATCATCGGACAGCCCTTCAATCGTGGTGATTTCCTCCTCGCCCGAAAGCGCGCCGACGGGATAAGTGCAAGATCGGATTGCAAATCCATCGACATGGACTGTGCATGTCCCGCATTGAGCAATTCCGCACCCATACTTTGTTCCGGTCAAGCCAAGCTGTTCCCGGATCACCCAAAGCAGGGGCGTGTCATCCTCAACCTCGACCGTTACTGTTTCACCATTGACCTTAAGTGTCGCCATCGCGTGCAACCTCCCGCAATTGGCGCGACATCCCCTATAGGATAGTTCTTCGCGCATTAACCTAAATAAGTCGGGAATTGTTACGAGAGTAAAGACTTCAAACGAATATTCTTGCGTTTATTTTTGCGGTCGAGACGCATTCGCAAATAGAGCCCGTTTTTACTGGATTTCAGCGATCAATATTGCTTCGATTAGAGTCCCCGCTGCGGCGGATTGCGCATGCGGACGCCGACGCAGCAAAGCATTACAGGTGAGAAACGGATACAATAGTGAGCTGTCCTGAGACGAGGCCGGCTTGAATTCGAGTGCGCCATCCGGGGTCAAAGACGCGACCGCACGCACATAATGCTCGCGTCCTCCATTCTCAGAAAGATCTGCGGTCAAACGCCCTTTGACTGTCCGTCCGGATAGAGGTCCACCCAGTAAGGGCGCGAGAAACAAAAAGGCACACACCATGGCCGAGGCCGGATTGCCTGGCAGACCAAGCACCAAAGCGTGATCGCCTTTTGAAAACCAAGTCGGTTTTCCCGGACGGACCGCAATCTTCTCGAATACGGGCTGAAACCCACGGGCGCGAAATGCCGTCCGCATATGGTCATGATCACCGACGGATGCCCCTCCGATTGGCACAAAAATGTCGATATCATCTCGTTGATCCATGGCGGCATGGATCGCCTCGACACTGTCTGAAGCAATCCCAAGATCAATCGCCTCGCCCCCCCAACGCGCGATCAGCCCCTTAAGACCATAGGGGTTGGAATTGATAATCTCGCCCGGCTCAAGCACGGAGCCAGGTGGCTTTAACTCATCCCCATTAGCGATCAATCCGACTTTCAACCGTCTGGTAACTGCGAGCTCGGAATTGTTGCTCGCAGCCGCCACGGCAAGATGCTGTGGCGACAAAATACAACCCGCCTCAATGAGCGTGTCGCCAGCCGAGAAGTCTATGCCTGCGGCTCTAACGTGTTTGGCAACCGTTTGGGCCTCAGCGCAGATCATTGCGTCACCGTCCCGCGTGACCACCTCTTGTATGACAACATGATCGGCACCGTCAGGGATCACCGATCCGGTGAACACACGCACCGCTTGACCGGCTTGCAAAGACCCCTCGAACGGATGGCCTGCGGGCGCCGAGCCGATTACGATCAGCTTTTGGTTGGGTGTTTTGACATCGGCTAAGCGCACAGCATATCCGTCCATAGCCGAGACGGATTGCGGGGGCTGCGTTCTAAGGGCTTTGACGGGCTCTACCAGCCGTCGGCCAAGCGCCGCGTCTAGCGAAACGTGCTCTATCCGAGTGCTTGGCCGAAGTGACTCGATATAGGCGAGCGCTTCATCGACCGAGATAAGCGAACTCATGCGCCTGGCGTCTTATACGTGCCCGACTTTCCACCGGTCTTTTCGAGCAGTTCAATTCCATCAATCACCATCGATTTATCGATCGCTTTCAACATGTCGTACAACGTCAAACAAGCTGCCGAAACGCTGGTCAGAGCCTCCATCTCCACGCCTGTTTTGCCGCTGGTTTTAACCGTCGCCAACACGCGAAATGATGAAGATTCAGGTATGGCGACAATATCCACTTTCACACCCGATAGGGGGAGGGGGTGACAAAGAGGAATAAGGTCCGATGTCCGCTTCGCGGCCATGATCCCAGCGAGTTCGGAAATCGCCAGTGGATCCCCTTTTTTCGTCTCGCGTCCAACAGCAAGTTGAAACGCGTCTTCGGAAACGCGCACATAACCCTGTGCCGTGGCGACCCGCGCGGTTGTATCTTTGTCAGTCACATCGACCATGCGTGCGCGGCCGTCCGGACCGATATGCGTGAGGTTGGTCACCCTATCGCTCCATCAATCGCGGCATCAGTTCAACCAGATTACAGGGCTTATGGCGGCTATCAAGTTGATATGAAATCACTTTATCCCAGCCATCTTTGACCGCGCCATTCGAGCCAGGAAGACAAAAGATAAATGTTCCTTTGGAAAGGCCCGCAATGGCGCGAGATTGCAGAGTTGATAGACCGACGCTTTGATAGCTGACTTGGTGAAAGATCACCGAGAACCCATCAATCGTTTTTTCGAAGAGCGGCATGACCGCCTCGGGCGTTACGTCCCGGCCTGTCAAACCCGTACCGCCGCATGAGACAACGACATCGACGGCCTTGTCATCGATCCAAGCTTGGACGGTCTCGCGGATCTGGACGGGGTCGTCTTTTATGATTTTGCGATCAGCGAGCTCATGACCCGCGCTCGCGATGCGCT
Source organism: Pseudomonadota bacterium (assembly GCA_039820085.1). Taxonomy (GTDB): domain Bacteria; phylum Pseudomonadota; class Alphaproteobacteria; order Caulobacterales; family Hyphomonadaceae; genus Henriciella. The sequence continues at coordinate 2,923 of JBCBQS010000136.1, read as the reverse complement.
CCACCAACAAGGCGCCAGATGTGTCGGTATCTAAGGTTCGCGTGTCGCTCACAACCAAGACGGCAATCCTCACCGGTTTGAAGGCTAGCGTTTCGTCAATTCCCGCCATTATTTAACTCGCTTTTCCTTCGCGCCAGCGCGCTGCATCTTTGTAGTCTTCGGTTCGCGGCTCAATCCATATCTCAGCATCGCTGCTGACTTCCTTTTTCCAGAACACCGCTTCCGTTTTGAGATAATCCATGAGGTAGTCGGCTGCCTCAAAGGCTGCACGCCTGTGTTTGGATGCGGTCGCAACGAAGACAATGGTCTCGCCTGGCTTCATGTCACCAATACGATGCACGACACTGACTTGGCTGAGAACCCATCGTGTTTTGGCGATGCTCACCGCTTGCTCAATCCCGCGCTCCGTCATGGGTGAATAAGCTTGAAGATGAAGCGTTTGGACATCGCCAAGGGTCGAAGCTGGGCGAACCTGACCCGAGAATGTCACAATCGCCCCTGCATCGGCGACGACATTTTCAAACGCGCGCAGCAATGCGGGCGCGTCAATCGGCTGGGCAGATAGTGTGATCACTCATCCCCCTCCAACGGGTGGCATTAACGCAATTTCGTCCGCGCCAGACAAGGCATCAGCATCAAACGCAATCTCATTGTTCACAGCAATTCGGACCGTTGGCTCCAACAGGGCCCCATCCGCCTCAAACCGTAAATCAAGCCATGTTCTAAGTTCGCCAGCCGTTTCAACCGATGCTGGCAAATCGAGATTTTCTTCGGACGTGCCCGCAATATCAGTCAATCGCCCGAAGTAGAGAATACGCGTCATCACTAGCCTCCTGTGACCGACATGTGGCGCGGCAGAGCAGGGGCTTGCCCGCGATGCGAAATCGCAAAGTCGTGACGCTCTGGCTTTCTGAATAGGGCTTGGTCCAAACTTTTATTCAGAGCCGTTGTAGGGTCATCGCTTTCCCGTAAAGCCCGGCGTAAATCGATATGATCATCCTGGCCCAAGCACATGTAGATCCGGCCCGTACATGTCACCCGCACGCGATTACACCCAGCGCAGAAATTATTGGTGAGCGGCGTTATGAAACCAAGTCGCCCACCGGTCTCTTTAATGCGCACATAACGAGAGGGGCCAGCGTTCACATCCTGATTCGAAACGTTACTTAAAGACCAAAAGTCTTCGAGCTGCTCTCTCACCATAGGGAGCGGGACATATTGATCGATCCGATCTTCTCCCGTTTCTCCAAGCGGCATGACCTCAATCAAAGTCATGTCCATTCCTTTGGAATGCGCCCAGGAAATCATCTCTTTGAGTTCGGAAAGATTGTCGTGCTTGAGCGCGACCGTATTAATCTTGACCTTCAAACCCGCGGCGAGAGCCGCATCAATCCCGCGCAAGACTTTATCCAGCGCGCCTCGGCGCGTGATCCTTTGAAAGGCATCCGGTCGCAATGAGTCGAGCGAGACATTGATCCGTTTTACGCCACAAGCAACCAGCAGGTCTGCATATTGCTCCAATAATGTTCCGTTTGTTGTCAGCGTAAGCTCGTCTAAGCCGTGACCGATATATCCACCCAATCGCTGGAACAATTCCGGCATACCTTTTCGAACAAGCGGTTCTCCGCCGGTAATCCGGATTTTTTGGACGCCGCGCTGTATAAAAGCGCGCGCGACCTGGTCGAGCTCTTCGATCGTCAAAAGGTCCGCCTTTGGCAGAAACTGCATCTTTTCAGCCATGCAATATGTGCAGCGTAAGTCGCAGCGATCGGTTACCGATATGCGTAAATACGTGATCTGCCGACCAAACTTGTCGACGAGCGGCGAAGCGGCGGGCGCGAGGTTGCCATCAGGCATTCACGGTCTCCCTTAATCGGTTCAAATCTTCAAGCGTGTCGACATCGACCGCTAAATCCGGCGAAAGGTCAACGCTGAGCGTACCACTTTGAAGACCCAGAAAGAGAGCTTTTGCACCTCGGTCGCCTTCAAGCGCGCCCAGCGCGTTAAAGTGATGGCGCTTAAACAGAGCCGGAGGGGTGAGGACACCGTCGCTTTGAGACATGATCGCAGAAATGTCGGGGATGTCAGCGCAACGAATGAGAGACTGCACATGGCTCGCGGGTATATTTGGCATGTCCCCTAAAAGAATGACAACCTGCTCGACGTCTTGCTCCGATTCCAAAGCCTTCAGGCCAGCCCGCAGAGACGTGGATTGACCCTCTCGTGTGTCAGGGTTTTCCACGACGCGCCATCCTGATTTACGTAGCCAATGCCGCCGGGCATCATCGGTCGGTGCGATGACGGCGAGACGCAAAACATCTTCATCCGCATTGACGGATGCGCCTGCGCGCTCAAGCACTGGGAGACCATCGAGATCCGCGAGCAATTTGTCGCCGTCTGAAAATCGGCTCGATGCGCCCGCGGCCAATAGGATGTAAGCTGTTTTAACCGGTGCTGCACGCGCTTTTCCGGGAAAGTACTCGATGATTTCTGCAAGTGTAGAGACTGCCAGCATGGATGCGTCTCGCAGCGATGAGACCAACCCTATGGGTCCATGAATGCGATCGATGTCCGCGGCGTTTGTTTCGGCCTCGAGCAATGCGCGCACCCGCCGCTCGTGGGTGCGCTGGCTTCCGACGGCGCCAATGTAAAAGGCGGGGCCCTCTAAAGCTTGCTGCAATAACGGAACTTCCCAATCCTGATCGTGAAACAAGAGCACGAATGCGGTCCATGCATCATCATAGGTAGTCGTCAATTCGGAAGGGGTTGAGAGCGGTTGGACGGAGCGAAGACCTGCGGCGTGGGCGGTTTCGATATCGTCTGTATCCAAGAGCTGCAGGTGCGTGTCATACCCAGCGCCATCGACAATCGAAGCGAGCGCAAGCGCATCTGCCCCACGTCCAGCGATCCGGACCCTTAATTT
>JBCBQS010000135.1:0-7882 GCA_039820085.1 Pseudomonadota bacterium | reverse complement strand
AAGACCGCTCGTCGCGGAAGTGTTGGTGGATGGTGACCAATTTGCCGTGGTGCGCCGTCGCCCCAGCTTTGAACAGATGATCGAATTGGAGCAAATGCCAGATTGGCTGACTTAAACCGCATCCCCGGCACGCAATCGCTGATCAACCGCACCTACGGTCGATTGCAGCGGATTGCTCTATGGCGGGCATGGTGGCCGTTTGTTGCGATCGTCGCGGTCTTTATTTGCACAGCCGCCCTCGGGGTGTTTGAGCGTGCCCCCGCGCGGATTGGCGCCATCCACCAACACTTCCGCGACGAGCGGTCTTGCATTGTACTGACTTGAGAGGACAGCGCCATAGGCTCCAGATGACATAAAAGCAATGCGCTCGCCAGGTGGCACATTCGGCATCGTTCGCTCAGCCGCGAACTTATCGGTCGACTCGCAAATCGGACCGACAATATCGAAGGCCGTATTCGAGGCGTCTGCAGCGGGTTGGCTCAGCGGTAGGATGTCATGATGGGCCTGATACAAGGCGGGACGCATCAAATCGTTCATACCGGCATCGACGATCATAAAGGTGCGGTCTGGGGCTGGCTTATGATACAAGACTTCGCTGACCATAACGCCGGCATTGCCAGCGATCACGCGTCCAGGTTCTAGAACGACTTGTAAGCCCAGCCCTTCGGTCACCTCTCTAATCATTTGTGCATAATCGGATGGCGGCGCAGGCGCATCCGTGTCGCGATAGGGAATGCCAAGTCCCCCACCGAGATCCACGCGGGTCAGGTCATGCCCAGCTTCACGCAGGAATTTGACAAGACCAATGGTTTTCTCGAAGGCCGCCCGCATCGGTGCGAGCTCGCCGATTTGCGAGCCAATATGCACATCGACCCCAACTGCCTTCACGCCAGGAAGACGCTTCATCTGGTGATAAAGTTCGGGTGCATCAGCCCATGGCACACCGAACTTGTCACCGGCTTTGCCGGTAGAAATGTTCGGATGACCGCCGGCCGCGACGTCTGGGTTTACGCGCAAAGCAACCGGCGCCACTTTGTTCATGCTGAGCGCCACTTCGGAGAGCGCGATCAGTTCTGCGCCGCTTTCGACATTGAACTGATGTATGCCCTGTTCCAGGCCGAGCGCCATCTCTTCGCGGGTTTTTCCAACCCCTGAAAACACAATCCGTTCGGCGGGGACCCCAGCGGCGAGCGCACGTCTCAGCTCTCCGCCGCTGACCACATCCGCGCCGCAGCCTTCGCTTGCTAAAGTTTTGAGCACCGCAAGATTGCCATTCGCTTTGACCGAATACGCGATCAAGCAATCCATTCCGTCAAAAGCCGACGCGATCACGCGCGCATGCCGACGTAAAGTCGCGGTTGAATAGATATAGACCGGCGTACCGACTTGATCAGCGATCACGTTCAAATCGACGCCTTCGCAATGAAGACGGCCTTGCTCATAATTAAAATGGTGCAATCGCGCCTATCAGCCGGGGCTGACCTCCCCCATGCTTTCTTCCTCGACATCCACGTCAGGCGCGGGTTTTGGAATCTCGCCGCCGAGCGAATTGTAATAGATCAGATTGTCGCTGATTTCAGCGGCTGCAAACAGAGCGACAGCGTCGACTGGCTGCTGCGCTTCTTCAGACGGCGGATCAGAAAAGATTGGCGGCGGTGTTTTCAAGTCGCCGCGCAGTCCACACCCTGCGAGACCCGCGAGAACGGTTAAAGCCAGACCGGTCTTGATCAGTGGTTTCATCGGGTTTGCTCCTTCAGATGCGCCTAACCAAGACGCTGGTTCCATTGCTCGACTTGTTCAGCGACACGCACGGGCGATGTACCGCCATAGCTTTGCCTGCTCATCGCTGAGGCTTCAACAGTCAGCACTGAAAATACGTCATTTGTTAGTCGCGGTTCAACCTCTTGCATGTCTTCGAGGCTCAGCTCGGGCAAATCGCAGCCTTTTGCTTCAGCTTTCGCCACCAGTGAACCGGTGAAATGGTGCGCGTCACGGAATGGCATTTTCAGCTCGCGCACCAGCCAATCGGCAAGGTCTGTCGCGGTGGAGAAGCCTTTGGCGGCGGCCGCCCGCATATTATCGCGTTGGAACGTGATCGTTTCCATCATGCCCGCCATAGACGCCGCGCACAGGCTAAACGTATCAAAGGCGGCAAAGGTCAATTGCTTGTCGTCTTGGAGGTCCTTGGCATAGGCCAGCGGCAAGGCTTTGACGGCCCCTTGGAGGGCAGAGAACTGCCCAGTGATCAGGCTGGCTTTGGCGCGGATCAGCTCAGCGGCATCCGGATTGCGCTTTTGCGGCATGATCGATGACCCGGTCGACCAGGCATCAGAGAGTTTCGCAAACGCAAATTGCGCGCTGGTCCACAACACAATCTCTTCAGCCAAGCGGGACAAATGGGTCGCAGAAATCGACAGAGCCGACAGCGCCTCTAGGGCAAAATCCCGGGCTGAGACAGCGTCGAGTGAATTTGCCATCGGGCGGTAAAAACCGAGCGCCTCTGCGGTCGCGTCGCGATCAATCGTAAACCCGGTTCCCGCCAATGCGGCAGAGCCAAGCGGACTTTCGTTCAATCGGCGCGCACAATCATCAAGGCGAGAGCGGTCGCGCTCAAACATTTCAACATAGGCCAGCAAGTGATGGCCGAGCGTGACCGGCTGCGCGGTTTGCAGATGCGTAAAGCCTGGCATCACCGCATCTGTGTGCGCTCCGGCCAGCTTGACCATGGCGCGTTGCAGGGTTTTCAAGCTGCGCCGGGCTTCTGTGAGCGCCCCGCGCGTCCAAAGGCGAAAGTCTGTGACCACCTGATCGTTGCGCGAGCGTGCGGTGTGAAGGCGTCCAGCAGGCTCACCGATCAGTTCTTTCAGCCGCGCCTCAACATTCATGTGAATGTCTTCAAGTTCGACGCGATAAGGGAACGTCCCCGCTTCGACTTCATCGACAATTTGATCGAGCCCGCCCTGAATCGCTTCATTATCGGCCTCAGAAATGATGTCTTGCTCGGCGAGCATATCAGCATGCGCGCGCGATCCGGCGATGTCTTCGCGCACCATTCGTCGGTCAACATCGATCGATGCATTGATCGATTGCATAATGTCGCTGGGCTGTGCGGCGAACCGTCCTCCCCACATTTTCTGGCCTTTTGAAGGGTCATCCGCCATATCGCTGTCTCAACTTTTCATTCTTTAGAGGCCGACGCCCCATGGATCGATTTTTGCGCATTGCCATTCCGACTATGTTCGCTGGAATTCTGTTTGCGCTTTTGTACGCCGTCTTTAGCGCCAGTTCGAACGGAAGCAACCGCGACCCAGTGGCAAAGTTTGCAACCGGAACCTTGGCAAAGCTTGATCTGTCTGATCGCGGCTCACCTGCCACTGAGGCAGCCTTCGTCGATGGCGCGGGAACACCCGTTACGCTGCAAGATTTTTCAGGCCAAGTTCTATTGATCAATTTTTGGGCGACATGGTGCGGCCCATGTGAGCGAGAAATGCCGTCGCTTGCGGCCCTCGAAACGGCGCGTGGCGGCGATGATTTCAAAGTCATCGCCATCAGCGTCGATACCCCAGACGATAAAGACTATGCCACACAGCGTTTGCGTGAGCTTACCGGCGGTGTTCTGGACTTTTACACGCTTGCCGATGGTTCAGAGGGCTGGGACGCCGTGTATGAGATGGGCGCGGGCGGCGGGTTCCCAACCACGATCCTTTATGACCAATCCGGGTTTAAAATCGCCAAGCTCGAAGGCGAAGCAGACTGGGCGAGTTATGAAGCCGTCGCTTTGATCGACACGGTCCGCGAGAACTAAGTCAATCCGTCCCAGAGCAGTTTGAGACCGACTGAGAAAATCAATCCATACAGGATGCGATAGAACAGCGTTTGGTCGATATGCTTGACCAACCACGCGCCGAAGAGCACCCCGAATGGCGCGATCGGAATCAAAATCAGCGATGTTGTCAGATTGGCCTGATCGAACTGCCCCAGCATCGCGTAAGGAACAAGTTTGACGAAGTTCACGACAAAGAAGAACATCACAGCTGTGCCAGCATAAATCCGCGTATCGAGCTTTTGCGGAATGGCATAGGCCTGAAAAGGCGGTCCGCCCGCATGGGCAACGAAGCTCGTAAACCCCGCAACAATGCCAGAGATCACACCCAGCGGCTTATTGTTCTTGATGAACGCATCCCCTCCGCTCGGCTTCAGCACCGCATAGATCGGAAACAGAACGGCGATCACACCGACAACGATCCGGACGATTTGATCATCGACATAGCCTGCGAGCAGTCCCCCCGCTACAATCCCCACAATGGCGCCGGGCAGGATCAAAACCAGGAGCTTGCGGTCCCAATGCTTGCGATAGGTCCAAACGCCGACCCAATCCATGACGATGAGGATTGGCAGCATGATGCCAGCGGCTTGAACCGGTGAGATCACCAAAGCCATGAGCGGCACAGCGAGCAAGGCAAGGCCGCCAAATCCGCCCTTTGAAACACCCGTGATCAGAACTGCAAAAACAGCAACGGCCCAGAAAATCGGATCATGGTCCAAAACGCGGCTACGATCCCTGGCTTACGTCGAGCGCCAGCAACAAAGTGCGTTGATCGCGATTGAAATTGTCGTCTGACAAGAGCCAGAGACGCGTCCCACCATTGGCATTTTGCCCGATTACAATGGCTTCGAAATTATCCACTGGCAGCGGTGGTTTTAGTCGCGCTTCGGCGATCTGCTCTGTGCCTTTTAGAACCCGAACAATCGCGCGAGGACCACGGGCAGGATCATAAGCGCGAAAGACGCGTGCGGTTAGGTCGCCGACAATATCCATTCCGGTGAGGACATAAGTTCCCGGCTGAACTGTGCGCTCAAAACGGCTCAGGGTGCCATCTTCTCGAACCTCGCCATAGGGTGATCCGGTGGATTGGTGGACTTCGAAGCCAGCGACTAAGCTCTCACCGGCCAAAGCAAGCGCTTCGGCCCCGCCATTAGGCCGAAGCACATTTCCGCCAACCACTTTATCGAGTTTGACGACCTCAACCGCATGGGCCGCGGCGCCGCACTGTCCAAGATCATATGCATGGACACGGTGGTCCTGTTCAAAGCTCACCAGGGCAATGCCGCCTTCAACGACAAGCCCTTCAGCATCGGCGGCCCGTTTATTGGGGAAGATTTGGCCGTCAGTGTCCCGCAGGAAGGCGAGGGAGCCGGTTCCATCAGGTGTCGCCGTTCCCGCGTCGAGGCCAATCTCTATGAATTTACCGTCGTCACTGACCGCGAGGAGCGTGCCCGACGGTAAGATCGCGATGCCGGACAGTCCGCCAAACTCTTCATTATCTGATGTCAGATGCCAGGCGCCTCCGATCGAAATCCCCGACATGTAAGCACTCGGCGATGTCGCGGCCTCTGCCGCAATATCCTTCGCCGTGATCTGCAGCGGTTGCGCCGACCGATAAGAGACACCTTCCGGGCAAGACAGGTCTCGGATCGTGTCCACATGATCATCAAACCGCCAGATCGAGGCCGATCCGTCCGCCACATCGCGATCGGTCGCGGCGAGATCAGACGCCGCGCATCCGGTCAGTAGGAGACCCGCAATGAGACTTGTGAAACGCATCGATCACCCCGCTGAACCCCTTACGCCCTGTCAGGCTTGGTTAAATCCTACATCCGCGTGCGACGCACGTCCCGACCAGACCCAACCCGAGGGCCACCGCCGCCATAGCGCGGTCCGCCCGCGCCCGCACCGGACGTCGCCGACGCCCCCGGACGGGTTGTTTCACGTGTCAGAGGCGGCACGGCCATCGCTTCTGGTTTCGGCGCATCGCCATTTTCATCAAAGAGGCTGGCGAGCTGCTCGGTCATCGCACCGCCAAGCTGCTCCGCGTCGACGATGGTGACCGCACGCTTGTAATAGCGTGTCACGTCATGGCCAATCCCGATGGCGATCAGTTCGACCGGGCTGCGCGTCTCCAGCTCTTCAATGACCTGTCGCAAGTGGCGCTCGAGATAGTTCCCGACATTGACTGAGAGGGTTGAATCATCGACCGGCGCGCCGTCTGAGATGACCATCAGGATTTTGCGTTGTTCCGCGCGGCCGAGCAGACGGTCATGCGCCCAAAGCAGCGCTTCGCCATCAATATTCTCCTTCAAGAGCCCTTCGCGCATCATCAAGCCAAGATTGCGACGGGCGCGGCGCCACGGGGCGTCAGCAGACTTATAGACGATGTGCCGCAGATCATTGAGGCGACCAGGCCCGGCAGGTTTGCCCGCTTTGACCCAATCCTCGCGGCTGATCCCGCCTTTCCATGCTTTGGTTGTAAAGCCGAGGATTTCGACTTTCACTCCGCAGCGTTCCAATGTCCGTGCCAGAATATCCGCACACAAAGCCGCGACCATAATTGGGCGTCCGCGCATTGAGCCGGAATTGTCCAAAAGCAGCGTGACCACGGTGTCGCGGAAATTGCTGTCATCTTCTTGTTTGAAGCTGAGCGGCGCTGTTGGGTCTGTGATCACGCGGGTCAGACGAGCTGTGTCGAGCACGCCTTCTTCCAGGTCGAATGACCAAGACCGGTTTTGCTGCGCCATCAATCGGCGCTGAAGCTTGTTCGCCAGCTTAGAAACCGCGCCCTGCAAGCTCTCTAATTGGTGATCGAGATAGGCGCGCAGGCGGGATAATTCTTCGGGATCGCAAAGATCCATTGCTTGGGCGACTTCATCATTGGCCGTCGTGAACGCTTTATATTGGAAGCGCTGACTGTCATCGCCATCGCGGAAGTTTGGCCGCAAAGGTTTTGTGCCATCGTCTGTGTCTTCTGGATTGTCATCAGCGTCCATATCGACATCGGCATCGACGGAGACATTGGTCTCCTCGCCTTCCATGTCGTCAGTGTCCCCAGCCTCGATTTCTTCCATCGTGGCGCCTTGGGTTTCTTCACCCGACTCGCCATCTTCAGAAGAGTTTTCTTGATTGTTTTGTTCAGCCTCGTCCTCAGACTCTTCGTCTTGTTCGCCTTGATCGTCGCTGACCTCGTCACCACGCGTCAGATCGCGGATCAGATCCTGGACGGTTTTGGCGAAGGCTTCTTGATCATGCAGCTGCTCAATCAGCTTATCGAGCGTGTTAACACCGCGTGCATTCACTTCTTCACGCCACAGCGACGCAATGCCTTCGGCTTCTGTCGGCAATGTGCGCCCGGTCAAGCGCTCACGCAGTAGGAATTCCAAAGCCGGCGCGAGCGGTGCCTCTTGTCGGTCGTCCATGCGCGCATAGCCGGCTTTCTCGCAGCGCGCCGCGAGCGCGGCGTCGAGATTGTCGGCGGTGCCATCCATCGCGCGTGCGCCGATGCTCTCAATCCGAGCCCGTTCTGCGGCTTCATAGACCTGACGACCGACATCTGTTTTCGGTTGGAACTTGGCATGAGCGATCGGGTCATGATGGGCCATGCGCAGCGCCGTTGCATCGGCCTCGCCGCGGGCAAGCGCCGCAAGTTCAGGCGCCAAATCGCGTGGTGGCACGGGCAGAACCAACCGCTCCGCCTCGGCACGAGGCCCATCGCCAGCAAACGACACCTCGACGTCCCGGGTCTGGCTCATCGCCTTTGCCGTGGTCGCGAGCGCCTGCTTAAACAGCTCGTATGGGGCGTCATCGGTTTTGCTCATTTCGGTGACTTAGCGCGATCGAGCGAATTTGCGAAGCGTCACAATCACCCAAATTGAGTTGGCGTTGGGGAACCTTTAAGCCGGTTGCAAAGATTGCGCAGGCACGGGTGCAAGATCGATCTTGATCCGACGCAGAACGATGACAGCCAGAAGCGCCATCAGGACGAAGTTGATCAAGATCGATCTTGCACCCGTGCCTGCGCAATCTTTGCAACCGGCTTAAAGGTTCCCC
>JBCBQS010000134.1:0-7882 GCA_039820085.1 Pseudomonadota bacterium | reverse complement strand
GCTGGCGATCACGGCAAGACGTTTGCCACCAATTTCAATCCTGAAATCAATCTACGCGAAGTCACCCAAGATGGCCGTCAAACCCGCATCTTTAAAGCGGTCCTGATACGCCCACTGCCAGTGATATTCGAACTTTGCGACATCGCGCGGTTCATAGTTCGCGGTGTCCATATAGTGGGTTTTGGTTGCCAGACAGGCGTCCATAATCGGCAGGTCCTGATAGGGCAGAGCCATATTGATCACGAGGTCCGGTTTGACCTTTTCGATGAGTGCGATTGTCTCTTCGACATTATCCGCGTCGACCTGTGCAATCTCGATTGGCGTTTTGCACAGCGCGGCAACGTTTTCGCACGAGATCAGTCGCCGAGACGCAAGCGTGATATGCTTGAACGTGTCTCGGTCCATCGCACATTTTTGCGCGACCACTGACCCGGCGGCGCCGGCACCGATGATTAAAACGCGATCCATTTGGGTCAGTCCTTTTCGCAGCTGAGCGGGGCGTCAGAAGCCTCTACTCAAGTCTGCTGCCTTCGACCAGATCAATTTGTAGATTCAATGTCGTAAAAGCCCCCACAGTCTTGCAGACCAAACATGAGACATCGAAGAGTGGTGTTCACCCTAGAAATGCGCTAAGAGCGCCGCTTCGATTTTGACCGGAGGGGTCATGGCCTATCGCCACTTTATAGATATTTGGCAGCTCGAGGCGAGCGAATTGCGCGTGATCATGGACAAAGCCCATGCGATGAAACGCGCCCGTCAAGGATGGCCAAAAGGCCAGCCGGATGCGGATGCGGCGCTTGCAGGTCACACAATGGCGATGGTGTTTGAGAAAAACTCGACCCGAACGCGATTTAGTTTCGAGGCGGCCATGCGTCAGTTGGGTGGCGACTCGATCATCGCGACAGCCGCAGACATGCAGCTTGGCCGAGGTGAGACGGTTGAAGACACAGCCCGCGTGCTCAGCCGCTATGTCGACATGGTCATGCTGCGTGCGAACAGTCATGGTGATCTTGAAGTGTTTGCCGATGCGGCCTCGGTACCGGTGATTAATGGACTCACGGACCGCTCGCATCCGTGTCAGATTTTGGCCGATCTGATGACGCTGGAAGAAAGCGGCTTGGATCTCCAAGGCGCGCGGCTCGCATGGGTCGGCGATGGCAATAATGTCTGTTCAAGCTTCATCCACGCGGCGCCCAAGTTTGGGTTCTCTTTCGCGGTGGGAACGCCTGATCGGTATGCCCCCGATGAGGAAGACGTGGAGATCGCGCGCGAACTGCAAGGCCGGATCGATCTCTTCGACACCGCTGAAGAAGCGGTTGCTGGCGCCGATGTTGTGATCACCGACACATTTGTCTCAATGGGTGATAAGGACGGCGCGGAACGGCTTGCGGAGCTTGATCCCTATGCCGTTACGGATGAGCTCATGGAGCTCGCGCAACCGAGCGCGAAGTTCTTGCATTGCTTGCCTGCGCATCGCGGCGAAGAAGTCGACACTGAAGTGATCGATGGCCCGAATTCTCTGGTTTGGGACGAGGCCGAAAATCGCCTGCACGTACAAAAAGCGATTATGCGCTGGTGCCTCTATAAATAGTGGCGGACGCAATCGAAATCCTGATCGATGCTGATGCCTGTCCGGTCAAAGATGAGACTTATAAAGTCGCTTTGCGCCTGCAAGTGCCGGTCACACTGGTCAGCAATCAGTTCCTTCGCGTCCCGCCACATGCATTGTTCAAACTGATCACTGTGAGCGACGGGTTCGATGCCGCCGATGATGAGATTGCTGAGCGCGCGCATGATCGAAGTGTTGTGGTGACCGCTGACATTCTCTTGGCTGAACGGGCTTTAAACAAGGGCGCGATTGTTCTTGCACCGACCGGTCGTCCGTTCACAGACGATTCAATCGGTGGCGCCATCGCGACCCGCGCCATCATGGCAGACTTACGCGCCGGCGGCGGTCAGGTCGGCGGTGCTGCGCCATTTTCCAAGGCCGATCGATCGCGCTACTTATCGGCCTTGGATGAAGCTCTAAATCGTTTGAAGCGATCTCAGCGTTAAGCAGGCGCTTTCATTTCTGCAGCAATGGCTTCAAGCGCTTTTAGTTCTTTCATTTTCTTGCGCGTGAACCAGATGCCAATTGCCGTTGGGATGATCACAATACCGATGACGATGGCGTAGACGATTGGATCAATCCAATCTGGCATTGGCGTGTCATACTCTGGATCAGGTGTCACCGCGCCAAGGCCGTAGCCAAAAGCGACGCTTGGAATCGGACAGATATAGAGAAATCGCCCAAGATTGACGGCCGCGCGCGCCCGTTGAATCATGAACCGTATGAGGGCCTCTGGCTCCTTTGAAAACGCCCTTTCAAGCTTGCGCTTGGCAGATACATAATGCGCCGCTCCAAGGATGAGGCTCAGGCTCCCGAGCAAGGTCATCATACCGCCCGTATGCAGATTTCCGGACCATTCCAGTGCGACCAAAATGGCAAAGACGATGAGAGAAATAATCGTCGACCAGGTGTTGACGGAACGCATATCTCGATTGTTGCGATTGAGCTGCGCGACCATCGTATCGACGTCGAAGGCAGGACTGTCCTGCCACAGTGTTTTGAGGGAATCAGTCATCTGAGCTGTCTCCTAATAGGGCTTTCAATTCGCTGCGGGCTCTCGACAAACGGACCCCAATATTATTCGCGGACTGGCCGAGCGTTTCAGCGATTTCAACATTGCTGAACCCTTCCAGGTGCAGCGTTACGATTTGGCGGCTGGCGAGATTTAACTGCCGGATCGCTGCGAGCAGGCGCTCGCGTTGAATGGCTTTCTCTGCCTCTGCATCCGGGCCAGGGGCCGCATCTGGCAAGCGCTCATCAAGACTCTCTGTCTTGCGCCTGCTCGCTTTGCGGACATGGCTGATGCAAATATTGTGAGCAATCCGAGCCGCATATGTTTTTGGATTGGCGTCTCCGCGAAAACGCGGCAACGCGCGCCAAATGGCCAGCAAGGCGTCCTGAACCAGCTCTTCCGCCAATTCGGGGCGCGCTTCGTAGGATGATGCGATCCGCGCAATCATCCCACCATGCTGCTCAACAATCGACTTGAGCGTATCAGTCATATCTCGCTCTAAAGCTGCGGGATCAGTGCGTCGAGTAGGATCATGACGCTGCTGATGGTCCACATGATCGTCTCGAGCAGAGACGCACGTGTATTGCAAAGAAACCGTTTGGGCCACATTGAGAACCTCCTTTGAAGTTAGATCAAAGGAACAGTCGCGGCGGCTCCAAAAGCATTACAAAATTGAGTTTGGGTCTGCTCTAAGTTGGCTCTCGCGTCCGATCTGTCAGCCAGGCGCACAGCGCTAATAAACTGAAGGCAATCAGAGCCATAATCGCAAACTGAGGGATCGCGGGTGGGTGGTCCACGGGGAGATGATTGTAAATTTGCAGCGCCAGCATGAAGCCGATGAGCAACCACGGTGCCACGCGACCGATCAGTCCTTTGGGTTTGGTATAGACGAGATAGATCGCGCCGCCGATCAAAAGCAGGCCGATCTCCACGATTTGCGTCCAGAGCAGGCTGTTCCAAAGACCCAATCCGACCTTTGGCCCGCCGAACCAAAGCGCGAGGTCAGGTCCGTGCGCGATGAGGTCTGTGATCCAATGGCTGAACACGGCGGCTCCGATAATGATCCCGGCTGTCACGGCTTTTGCGCCGCGTCGCAGGGCTGCGTAGAGGATACCGGCGGCGATCGACCAAATCACAACAGCAACCAGCGAATGCGTGTATGGCATGTGGTGAAGGTCGAGAATGGAGGCTTCCATGAACCCGGGCGTGACATCGAATTTCTCAATCCCTGCCAGAACGAGACCCGCCCAGGCAAAATCGACCAATTGAACCGCCACAAAAAGCTGCCAGAGCGGAATCGCAGGCTTCACGGCACGTGCCGCAAAGGCCGCACCATAGTGTCCGATAAACATGAAACATCCTCCCTGAGTAATGATGCTTACGGAACTGGGCAGCGTCAACGGTTTGAGCGATCTGGCTTTGCGAGGCGACCTGGCCTAAGAGCCCTCCTATGAACGGATTTCTCCTTGTTGCGCTCGGTGGAGCGATTGGCGCCTCCATGCGCTATGGCGTGGGCCTTGCCTTCACTACGCATGGCGGCGTATCCGGCGCCTGGGCGACGCTTACGGTCAATGTGGTTGGCAGCTTCGTGCTCGGGGCACTCTTAGGGTGGTTCGCGGGCCGCGAGATTGCGCCTGAAAATGCCCTTTGGTTGTTTCTCGGCGTCGGCGTGATGGGCGCTTTCACGACATTCTCTGCCTTTTCCAAAGATACGATCGATATGCTGATGAGCGGAGATCTGGTCCAAGGCTTAGTATTTGTCGCGCTTCATGTCGCCGGAGCGCTAGCCGCTTTCGCGATCGGACTGCTCGCGTTTCGGAGGCTGTTTACATGAGCCGCCAGGTCATCACCGAAACGGTTTCGGACAAAGAGGGTGGTGTCCGCCTTGATCGCTGGGTGAAACGGCGTCTGCCGATGACTCAGGGCGAGTTGGAAAAACTTCTCCGAACCGGGCAAATCCGGGTCGATGGCGCGCGTGCGAAAGCCAATACGCGACTTGAAGCAGGCATGTCGGTGCGCTTGCCGCCATTTGCGTCCAAAACCGCGAAAGATGCTGATGCGCCCTGGAGTGCACCGGCAAAACCAAATGCCAAAGCGCTCGCCTTTTTAAAGCCGCTGATCGTTCACGAAGACGCTGAAATGTTCGTGCTGAACAAACCAGCTGGGATCGCCGTCCAAGGTGGGACGGGGCAGGGCGGGCGTCATATTGATGGTATGCTGGATGCGCTCTCAGATGGCGAACATCGACCGCGTCTGGTGCACCGCTTAGACAAAGCAACGTCTGGGCTCTTGATCATAGCCAAGCACCCCGCTGCCGCGTCCCGCCTCGGCGACCTGTTTCATTCGCGCGATATGGATAAAGTCTACTGGGCTGTCACGGTCGGTGTTCCGCATCCGCCTGCCGGTCAGCTGCGCTCCTGGATGCGCAAAGGCACGAGCGAAGAAGGGCGCGAACGCATGGTCTTAGGCGCGCATGGCGATAAGGTCTCCAAGCACGCCATTACCGACTATTTTGTTGTCTCAACCGCCGCCCGCCGCGCCGCTTGGGTGGCGCTGAAACCGTCAACCGGACGCATGCACCAATTGCGCTTCCACATGCATGAGCTTGGCACCAGCATTCTTGGTGACGATAAGTATGAAACCCGCCGGGAAGTCCCACAAGGTGTGGCGAGCGGGTTGCATTTGCATGCGCGCGCGTTGGTGATCCCGCGGCGCTCTGGCAAACCCCTTGTTTTGCAAGCGCCTCTGTCCGGTACGATGAAGCAGACCTTTGAAACGCTCGGCTTCCTTGAAAGTGAAGCAGGGCGTGATCCGCTTGAACTGTTTATGTGATCAGGCCTAACCCCAGAGCGCACGGCTTGGCGGAAACACAGTACCATCTGCATAATGGAGCCCATTTGGGACATCCTTATCCAGCCATAGCGGGCCATCTAAGTCGATCATATCTGCGAGTTGCCCTAGCAAAAGTGCAGGGGCCATAGACAGCGATCCAGCGACCATGCACCCGACCATGGTCGACATCCCCGCGCGTCGAGCGTCTTCCATCATTGCCAAGGCTTCCGTCAGGCCCCCCGCTTTGTCGAGCTTGATGTTGATCGCGTCATACTTTTTCGCGAGATCGGAAATGTCGTCGCGCGTATGGACGCTTTCATCCGCGCAAACAGCGACATCTTGCGGGCGCGATGCAAGGGCTTCGTCTTTGCCGGCTGGAAACGGTTGTTCGATGAGAACAACACCAAGATTTGCAGCCTGTACGGCGAGCTCGGGAAAGTCTTCAGGAACCAAACCCTCATTGCCGTCGAGCACGAGCTTGGCGTTAGGCCGCGCACGGTGCACGGCTTCCACGCGATCCATGTCGTCAGGTCCGCCGAGTTTTAGCTTGAGGATGGTAGCGGGCGTTGCGCGCGCCGCCTCTGCCATTCGGTCCGCGGTGTCGAGGCTGATTGTCATTGTCGTGGGCAATGGCTTCGGCTCTGTCAATCCCGCAAGGGTCCAAACGGGCTCGCCTGTCTGTTTTGCGTGGAGGTCCCATAGCGCGCAATCCACGGCACACCGCGCCGCGCCTGCTGGAAGAAGGTCTTGGAGGTCTTCTCGGCTAAGCCCGCCTTCGAGTGCTGTCCTCAGATCTTCTATTTGCGCGATAACGCTCGCCGCGCTCTCATCATAGCGCGCATAAGGGACGCACTCTCCGCGCCCTCGATGCATGTCTTCAATCAGCTCAACGACAATTGTTTCAGCAACAGATTTAGACCCTCGAGAGATTGCAAATGCTGCCCGGAGCGGCGAAGACACTGGGGTGATGGACATTTGGCGCATGGATGAAGTCTTTGCCGGAATGGTAAAATTTGAATGACGCTTTGCGGGCGGTCTTAAAGGGTGTTGGGTTAAGGTAAATAGTCGTGACTGAGAGCGAGGCATCCTCCGCCCCAACCTTCGATCTTGTCGGAGGCGATCAATCGCAGCTGGTGCTGCGAGGGCGCTGGGTTGTGTCATCTCTTGCCGACATCGATGATGCCCTTCGATCGCTTTCCAGTGCAGCGACTTGGTCTAATTTAAAAACCGTCGACCTGTCTGGAGTTGAGTCCCTGGATACTGCCGGTGCGTTCGTGATCGATCGAACATTGCGGGCCTTCCCCGATGCCGAACCGGAACTTATCGGCGCGCAACCTGAAGTGCTTTCTCTGCTCCAACAAGCGCGCGAGCTTTCCACGCGAGAAGAACACGCGCCGCCGGTTCGAGAGCGCGAACACGGCATCGTGGACCTGCTTGAACGGACAGGCCGAAATGCGCACCATATGTGGGATGAAACCATTGAGACGCTGTCCTTTATGGGCGCGACTCTGGTGTCTATTTCATCGGCGATTTGGCGCCCAACAAAGATGCGTTGGACGGCTTTGGTTTCGGTCATGGAAGATGCCGGTCTCGATGCGGTTCCCATTATTGCCTTTTTGAGTTTCTTCGTCGGAATGGTGGTTGCCTTCATTGGAGCCACCACGCTTTCCCAATTTGGTGCCACGATCTTTGTGGTTGAGCTTGTCGGCTTCGGCGTCCTACGCGAACTTGGTGGTGTGCTGGTCGCGATCATCATCGCGGGGCGTACGAACTCGGCGTTCACCGCACAAATCGGGGCGATGAAGATGCGCCAAGAAATTGATGCGATGCAAACGCTGGGGCTCGATCCAATGCATGTCATCGTCGCGCCACGCGTATTGGCTATGATGATTATGGTTCCGGTTTTGACCTTTATTGGCATGTTGACCGCCATCGCGGGTGGCATGAGCGTAGGTTGGCTCATTCTAGACATCAATCCGACCGTTTTCTTTAACCGGCTGCAGGAGAATGTGCCGATTGATCAGTTCTGGATCGGGATGTCGAAAGCCCCCGTTTTTGGTTTTGCGATTGCCCTGATTGGCTGTCGGCAAGGGCTCGAGGTCGGCGGAAGCGTTCAGTCATTGGGCCATCATACGACCAAATCAGTCGTTCAAGCCCTGTTCTCAATCATTCTGATCGATGCGTTCTTTGCGCTCTTCTATCAGGAGCTTGGAATATGAGCGTTGAGATTGCGATCCGTGTCCGAGGCCTAAAAACGGCCTATGGCACTCATGTCGTGCACGAGCATTTGGATCTTGATGTCCGCTCTGGCGAAGTGATCGGGATTATCGGACCTTCGGGATGCGGGAAATCGGTTCTGTTGCGGGCGATCACAGGGTTGAAAAAGCCAAGTGCGGGCGAGGTCGATGTGTTCGGCCAAGACGTCATCC
>JBCBQS010000133.1:0-7915 GCA_039820085.1 Pseudomonadota bacterium | reverse complement strand
ACGAATCTCGGCGCGACGACATCGCAAAGCCCGATCGAGGTTGAGATCGCGTTTGAGGAAGACGTCGACGGGTTGGCCAT
The DNA here is from genome assembly GCA_039820085.1 of Pseudomonadota bacterium. Lineage (GTDB taxonomy): Bacteria > Pseudomonadota > Alphaproteobacteria > Caulobacterales > Hyphomonadaceae > Henriciella. Next base: position 7,835 of record JBCBQS010000133.1, on the reverse strand, counting down.
ATTGGATTTCGTGCTCGTCAACGCGACGGTTTCGAACTTAAGAAACACGGTCGCGAACCGCACGTGGCTGGTGGATGTCACACCGGATGCGCAAGGTGACCTCTCCATTTTGCTGCCTGTCGGCACTGCGGAGGACGACGTGCAGAATCTCTCAGACGTGTCGAACACACTTGAGATTGAATATGACTCCCTCGCCCCTGCGGATTTCACCGTGAGCTTCGATCAAGACCCGATCGATCAGAGCAAAGTCGGTGCCGTCTCTTTTACCTTCGCGGGCGCGGAGGTTGACTCAGAGTTCAGCTTCACGATCAAGTCTGACGCAGGTGGCGATGTAATCAGTCAAGGCGGCTTAGTTACGGCCGCCGATCAGCAAATCGACCTTGGCGACATCGCCTATATGTCCGACGGAACGCTGACACTATCGGTTACCCTTCAAGACGCCGCATTGAACGTGTCGAACACAGCGGAAGACACGGTGCAGCTCGACACAGTCGGGCCGATCCCCACGCTAAGCTTTGAGTCGCTCACCCCAGGCTCTACGACGAATGCCGAGCTGGTCGGTGTGGAATTGTCATTTGATGCACCGATTGACGGCTCCTTCGATTCGACCGTGTTCACGGTCCAGAATGCGACGATTGAGAACTTTAGCTATGTGGCGGGCAATAATGCCGGGACCTTCGATCTCAAACCGATCTCTGACGCTGCGGTGACGGTTCAGTTGGAAGCTGGCAAGCTCACTGGGCAAGATGGCAACGGAAACTCTGCGTCGGAGGTTTTGACCTTCACGTCCAATCGCACAGCACCCGTTCTCACCGAAGTGACCGCGCCGCCAAGCCTGACCAATAATCCGAACGTGTCTTACGTATTTGAAACCACCAAGCCCGGCACAATCACCTATGGCGGCGCTTGCACGAGTTCGACGGCGGCGGCCGTCCAAGGCAACAATACGGTCAGCTTCGAGACGCTCGCCGACGAGACTTATAACGACTGTACGATCACGGTCACGGACGCGTTCGGGAATGCGTCAAACACGCTCGACATTCCCACCTTCGAGGTCGATACGATGCCGCCCGGAGACTTTACAGTCGAGCTCCTGCAAGACCCGATCAATCTCGCCAATCAGGACTCTGTCTCCTTCACGATCAGTGGCGGTGAGGATGGGGCACGCTATGATTATGAAATATTCGGTCCCTCACCAAGTGGAGCCGATGACGGCGATGGATTCATATCCGCCAATCTTCAAACCATTCAAATCGGCGACGTGTCATCGGTTTCCGACGGCACGGTGACCCTCACCGTGACTCTCAAGGATGCGGCTGGAAACATAACAAGTGCAGTTACGGACACCGCGACGAAGGATACCGGCATCGCAAAACCAACCCTCGCTTTCACGGCGACGGGCCCGACCAATTCAACGGCGCTTGAAGTCACTGTCGACTTTGGTGAGCCGGTCACGTTTTTCAGCGCGCCATTGGATGCCACGGCGTTCACGATCACCAACGCCACAGTGCAAAACAGTGCGGTTACGGATGATGGGGACGGGATTTATAGGCTAGTCCTCGTTCCAAGCACTGCTGACACTGTCACAATCGCCGTGCCTGCCAGCGCCGTTAGCGACCTTGCGGGGAACCCGAACCCGCTGTCTGACACCGCCTCCATCGTGTTCGACAATGTCGCACCAGAACTCGCACTCGTGACGCCCGTTCCGACGCCGACCATGGACACAACGCCGTCTTTCACGTTCAGCTCTGATGAGGATGGAACGATAACTTATGGTGCCGATTTTTGCCAAGGCGATCTCACAGACGCGGTCGATGGCAACAATACGGTGACGCTGGCTGAACTGCCGGAGGGCATATATGACGATTGTCAAATCTCCGTCACCGATGCGGCGGGCAACAGGTCCCAGAAGTTCGAGCTCAATCTATTCGAAATCATCACGAGCGCGCCAACGGTGACCTTGGGCAGTACGGCCCCGAACCCGACAAATGTCAGCCCAATCACGGTTGATGTGACATTCTCCCGATCCGTCTCGACGCTTTCAGTCTCGGATTTCAACATTACGAATGAGAGCGCTGTGAGTTTGAGCGGAAGCGGCGCCTCATACACGCTGCAAATCCAACCTGCGAGCGACGGGACAGTCACAGTCGACCTGCCCGCGAACGTTGTCACGGATGCGGCAAATAATCCAAACGCCGCAGCTGAACAGCCTTTCGAGATCGAATTTGACGGCACGGCGCCCGTGCTGAGCGTCACCACACCCGTACCTGATTTGAGCAATAACCCGACACCGCAAGTCTCGTTCAACTCAGACCAAGACGGAAAAATCACCTATGTGGGCGCGTGCACCAGCCTAACGGTCGATGCTGTGAATGGTGTGAACACAGTGACGTTCGACACGCTGGTCGATGGCACTTATTCTGATTGTCAGCTCACCGTGACGGATCCAGCAGGGAATGTGTCCGAGACGCTCGATATTCCCGAATTTGAAATCGATACACGGGTCCCATCCGTGACGCTGTCCACTGCGATTACATCGCCAACCAATGTGTCTCCGGTCACGATCAATGTCGACTTCACTGTGGACGTCGAGAACTTGCTCGCAACAGACTTTGTGCTGACCAATGCGAGCTTATCATCAACCGATCCACTGACGGGCAGCGGACAGGCCTATGTCTTGACTATTGTGCCGGGCGTGACCGGCGATGTGCGTGTCAGTCTTCCCGCGGCCGCGGCGAGCACGCCAGCTGGGACGGACAGTCTCGCGAGCAATGAGCTTGTGTTTGAGTATGACATCACCGCGCCAATGCTCACCGAGGTGACGCCGGTCCAAGCCCTCGGGATGAACCCAACGCCATCCTATACGTTCAACACGGATGAACCTGGCACGATCAGCTATGGCGGAGCTTGCTCAAGCGCGACGACCATTGCGGTTTTAGATGACAATACGGTGACGTTCGAGGCGCTACGCGACGACACTTACTCAGACTGTACGATTATCGTGACGGACGATTTGGGCAATGTGTCCACACCGCTCTCTGTATCAGAATTTACGATTGACACGGCCCAAGCCGAGGTGACCCTGACCAGCGCGATCACCAGCCCGACCAATATCTCCCCGATTGAGATTGAGGTTCGATTTACGAAACCGATTGATGCGGTCACGGCCGACGATTTCACGCTCGTCAACGCAACGGCGGCACCAATCTCGGGCGGCGGAACCGATTATCTCCTAATGATCACACCGATTGATGACGGCCCTGTCGAAGTGTCTCTGGCAGAAGGCGCGGTGACCGATGCTGCGGGGAATGGCACGCTCGCCTCCAACATCATCACGATTGAGTATGATGGATCCGCCCCGGAGCTGACCATAGTCTCTGCGATCCCAACTCTAGTCGCGACGGCCACGCCGAGCTTCACAGTCAACACGACAGAAGACGGTGATTTGACCTTCGCGGGCACTTGCCAGAGCCAGCTCACAACGGTCGCGCTGGGCGACAATATGGTCACTTTGGACAGTTTGGCTGATGCGACCTATTCAGACTGTTCGATCACCGTGACGGATGATGTCGGCAACACATCTATTGCCCTGATCTTCGACCCGTTCACGGTCGACACGTCCGCTCCAACGCTTGCCGAAGTAACGCCGATTACCGGCCGGTTATCGGTTTCGGGAAAAACCGAGAGCCCGACGCCAAGCTATACATTCACCACGACGCAAGCCGGAACGATCTCCTATGGCGGGTCATGCTCGAGCCCGATCACTTCCGCCACGATCGGCGAGAATACCGTGGAATTCACTGCGCTCGCAGAGGGCACTTATGATGACTGTATGCTTATGGTGACGGATGCAGCGGGCAATGATTCCAATAAGCTCACCGTATCGCAATTTGAAATTGATCTGACGGCGCCGATCCTGTCAGAAGTTGAGGCGATTGTAACACCGAGCCAACTGACACAGCCCGCTTATACCTTTAACAGCACCCAAGCCGGCACCATCACGTTTGGCGGGGTCTGCACCAGCACCACAGATAAAGCCATCGTCGGTGACACGCGGGTCCATTTTGATGCTTTGCCAGATGGCACGTACGCTGATTGTACGATCCAAGTAGCCGACCAGGTTGGCAATCTCTCAGAACCGCTCACGGTCAACACGTTCACGATCGATACAGAAGTCCCAACCGTTCTGTCGCTCAGCGCACCAGCGGCGCTGCTTGATGGCGCTCTGCCAGTGACTGTCGTGTTCAGCGAACCTGTCACCGGGTTTGACGCAGCGTCGGATCTCGAGCTTACAAATGCCATTGCTGATCCCCCGAGCGAAGTGTCGCCATTCGACGGCACAACATACGAGGTTTTGGTCAGCCCAGACCTTCAATTCGAAGGCCAAGTCGACATTCTGGTTGCCTCTGGCGCGGCCGAAGATGGCAGTGGCAATCCAAGCGAAGCGTCCTCGATACTGACCCTCGACGTCGATACAGTCGCGCCGACGGTGCAAGTCTCTGCCGACATCACCACGCTCGGCCTGCAAGATACCGCGATCGTGACATTCGCCCTCAGCGAAGCGACGAGCGATTTCACGCGCGCAGATATTCTCGTGACCGGCGGGACGTTGATCGAGTTCTCCGGGTCAGGCATGGCCTATTCCGCGATCTTTACACCAACGATTGGGGCGGTCTCCAATCAGGGCATCGGAACCGACTCTGTGATTGAAGGCGCCTTCTTCGATGGGTTTGGCAATGCCAATCTGGCCTCAAATGAGCTTGAGCTGGATTATGGTAGCGCCTTGGTCGATCGAACATCTCGAATCGTCAACAATTTCATGGTTCGGCGCGCTGATCAGATCACATCGAACGATCCAGATCTAAGCCGACGGCTTGATCGGTTGAGCGGCGGAAGTGAGCAGGCGGGCAGCTTCTCCGGACAAGGTGATTTTTCGCGCAATAACCAGTTCAATTTCGCCACAAGCCTCAGCCAAGTTGCGGCTTGGCAGAACCGTGATCAGCGCGCGCAAGCCGCATTCGATGCGGGCGAGCTGGGCGTTTTTGGCGCCAAACCTATGGCGCGGACGCACGGATCTATGGCGGCAGATGTTTGGATGTCTGGCACCTATGCGCGGATTGAAAATGAAACCGCGACGAGCACGCTGGGTCTGTTCCATGTCGGCGTCGATTATCTTGTGACAGAGGACCTGGTGCTTGGCGTGATGGGCCAAGTCGATTTCACCGAGGAAGCGGATGAAACCAGTAATTTCTCAGCCTCTGGCCTTGGCTGGATGATTGGGCCTTACTTTGTCACAGAGCTGCAAGACGCACTGGTCTGGGATGGCCGCGTCGCTTGGGGCAAATCGGACAATGATTTGCGACCGTTCGACACATATAAGGATGAATTCGAAACCGATCGATGGCTCGTCTCGTCTAAGGTCACAGGCGGGATGACGTTCGCAGATTTTGACCTCCGCCCGCAGCTTGGATTGATTTACTTCGAAGAACGTCAGAACGTCTTCACGGACAGCAATGGACTGGTGGTCCCAGAACACGAGGTCTCGCTCGGACGCCTCACGTTCAGCCCGAATTTCTCGCGCAGTTTTACGACCCCGACTGAAGATACGTTGACCACAAATTGGACGGTAACCGGGATCTGGGATTTCGACACGGCTGACCTGATCAATATCGATAGTGGATTGATCGCGACGCGGAACACCGATTTGCGGGCACGGACAGAGTTCGGTCTGGCGCTTCGCATGCAGAACGGAATCGCCTTTGGTGCAGATGGGTTCTATGACGGCATCGGCGTCGAAGATTATCAAGCCTATGGCGGAACGATCTCTCTTTCGATCCCGCTCCAATAAGCGGATCACTCGATCGCGCGTTTCGGCAAAAACGCTGGGTTGCGAAAGCCACTAGGCCCCTGAAACCATTGTGATATTGTCGAGGCGAACCGGGCAGGCGCGTGCTTGCCCGTGTGCGTGATCAGGGATGCGGGCTGTCTATGTTGACGTTGACATCAAACGGATATGAGCTGTCGCTCGATCCCGAACATGGCGGCGTCGTCACGGCGCTCTCGTTCCTGGGGCTGCCAATTTTGCGCGGCGCGAAAGGATTAAATCTGGTTGGTCCGAAAAGCTCTGCCTGCTTCCCGCTGGTGCCATTTTCAAATCGGATTCATCAGGCGCGTTTCTCTTATGCGCGTGCGGTCTATCAGCTTGGCCAAAATGATGCGGGTGACCCTCACGCCTTGCATGGCGACGGATGGCAATCGCGGTGGCGGGTCGGCACGCAAACCGATCAATCGTGTGAGATGTGGTATGACGGCGGCGCAAACTGGCCTTGGCACTATCTCGCATCGCAGAAAATCGATATCCGCGCCGATGGGGTTTGGTTTAGGCTTGCGATTGAAAATACCAGCGCTTCGCCATTTCCAGCCGGGTTAGGATTTCATCCCTACTTCCCGCGGGTCTGCGATACGCAGGTCCAGTTCGATGCCAAGGGAACACTGCGGCCGGGGCTGTTTCAAACACGTCAGTTGGACGCGCTCGCACCAGACCAACAGTTTCACGTCGCACGCACGCTTCGCGACACCGACTTAGATCATTGCTATTTTGGCTGGGCGCGCCGCGCGATCATTACGCAACCGCGTACCGGCCTTGCGATTGAGCTCTCAACGCCGTCCCCAACTGAATGGTGCACGGTCTATGCGCCACCCAGGGCAGACTTTTTTTGTATCGAGCCCGTGAGCCATGCCACGGGCGCGTTTAACCGCCTCGATCAGGCTGATGAGGGCGTTAAAATCTTAGCTCCGGGCGACACGTTTGAATTCGAAATGAGGCTAAGCGCGGCCGCGGTCCAATAGCTGGCGACGCGACGACCACAATCCCTGAACACTGAGTGCGCATGAGTGCGCGTTTACCGCATTGCGTCAGTGTGAATGCATGTCTCCCAAGCGCGTTAAACTGAGCGGGGAGCGAAGCGTGATAACTTCATATGTGACAGCGTGCGACGAGAGGTTCCTTGGACCTAAGGATCGGCAGGGCCGCGGCCATGGCAGCTCGCTTATCATATTGGCGATGGCGATGTTTGCGCAGTCGATCTGGGCCGCACCGCATGCGGCTGCGCAGGACGAAGACCTTGAGGCTTTGAAAGCACAGATTGATGCGCTTGCAGACCTGGTTGCCGCTCAGGCTGAAGAGATCGACCGATTAAAAGTGCAAATGCAATCAGACGCGCAAGACGGTGATCAGGTGATCCAAATCGATCCGCGAGCACTAGAGGACGCCGCGCAGTCAGAAGCGATTATTGATACGGGGATCAATGCTGGTCGCTATGAAGTTGGCCGTGTGCCGGATGATGCGATTGTTACCGCGGGTGATTTCGAAGGATCGATTTCATTACCGGGCTCGACGGCATCGATGCGGATTGGCGGATATGTCCAAGCTGATATGGGCTATGATTTCGACAGTCTTGGTTTCTCAGATTCCCTAAACCTCAGAACCATCCCTTTGGATGGATCATCGAGCGATGGCCGTGAAGTCTTCCGAAGTCATGCCCGATACACGCGCCTAAACTTTGATGTTCGAGATCAAACCCGATTGGGAGAGTTCCGCTCTTTTCTGGAACTTGATTTCTTTGGCTCGGGCAATGACACGACCAATAATTATACCCCGGTCCTGCGTCATGCCGCTGCTGGCGTCGGCGACGTTTATGTTGGCCAGTACTGGTCGCAATTTGTTGATATTGCAGCCTCGCCAGAGGGGCCGAACAATCCATTTGCGGTTCCGATCGTCAGAAATCCCGGTATTCGCTGGCGCACCGATCTGAATGACAGTTGGCGTGTCGCAT
>JBCBQS010000132.1:0-7968 GCA_039820085.1 Pseudomonadota bacterium | reverse complement strand
GATTAAGTCTATCTCACCGACCGGCAACCGCACCCGCGTCGCAAGGATCGAATAGCCCTTTAAGCGCAGCCACCAGCCAGCAATCGTTTCTGCGCGGCGCCCTCTTCGTTCTGCTCCCCGGCGATCCCGGTTAGCCATCCTTCAAAGTGAGCGCCTTTTGATAGATCTCGCGTTTCGGCAGATTGAACGTGGCAGCCACATCGGCTGCTGCGTGTTTCACTGATTGTGATTTCAAAGCGTCTTTCAAAGCGGCTTCTATCACATCATCGGTGATCGCCTCACGGGTTGGTGGACCGATCAACATAACGATTTCGCCCTTCGGTCCGCCCTGCTCAGCATAGTGCGCGGCAAGCTCTTGCAGGGATCCGCGCTTTGTTTCTTCGAACAGTTTGGTGAGCTCCCGGGCAATCGCGGCGTCGCGGTCGCCGCCAAAAACCTCGACACAGTCTGCGAGGCAATCAGCCAAACGCGGACCGGTCTCATAGAAAACAAGCGTTCCGGGGACATGCGCCAGCTCGGCCGCTGCTTTTCGCCGCGCGGCAGATTTGGGAGGAAGAAACCCACAAAACATAAACCGATCACTCGGCAGGCCGCTCGCCACCAAGCCTGCAAGCAGGGCCGAGGCACCTGGAATCGGAAACACTTTATGACCCGCATCCAAAGCCTCTCGCGACAGTTTCCAGCCTGGATCGGAGACGAGCGGGGTCCCAGCATCACTGATCAAAGCGATCACGCCGCCTTGCTCGAGTTTATTTAAGATTTCTGGTCGGCGCTTCGCCCCATTATGGTCATGATAGGGGCTGAGTTTAGCGTTGACATTATGAGCTTCCAGAAGTCGGCGCGCGACCCGCGTATCTTCGGCCAGGACCTCGTCAGCTGCGCGCAGCGTATCGATCGCGCGCAGGCTTATATCGCGCAAATTCCCGATCGGGGTTGCGACGATGTAAAGACCGGCATCGAGTGCTTGCACCGGGCTGGTCGCAGACGTAGGTTCGCCAGATACGCGATTCCTGTCGCGCTCTGACTTTGGACTCGAAGAAGGGTTTCTTGATGACATTCTCGGCAACATCGCGCGTCCGTTCGGCTCTGCCAATCCTCTTTTTTGCGAGCCTGCTTGCGGTTACCGGGTGTGCGACCCAGTCTCCCGGGCCTGTCGGACCAATCTCAACTGGAAATGCGCGGGTTGATCCGGTTCCGGGGACGGATCCGACCGAGACAACCGATGTTGACGAAGAGGCCATGGCGGAGCTCGAAGACGAAGTGCCGGTTGGTCCCTACACGCCGCCCCATATGGAAGGCCGAGAGATTGTGCGCGCTGGCGTCATGCTGCCTTTCTCGCATCCGAATGAACGCGTGCGCCAGCAAGCCGAAGGGATGTTGGCGGGGATCGAACTCGCTTTGTTTGATCTTGCCAACGAAAACATTGTGTTGATGCCAACCGATACGGGCGGGTCACAAAGCCAAGCGATCACCGCCGCACAGACTCTGCGCGATCAAGAGGTCGACGTCATCCTCGGACCGCTTTTTGGGGCCAATGTCCAATCGGTCCGCACCGCGTTGATGCCAGAGCAAGAAACCGATTTCTTCGGCTTCCCAATTGAGCCAAGTGAAGACCTAGACGTCGCCCCTGTCATTGCCTTTTCGAATGACCGGTCGGTCGCGAGCTATGGCGCATGGCTGGCCTCCATCGCCCCAGAAGAAGAAGTGTCTGCGATCATCGAATACGCGGCTTTGCGCGGCTATGATCAATTCGCCTTCTTTGGCCCTCAAAGCGATCTTGGCGTCCGCACCGAAGCGGCGATGCAAGAGGCGGTGATGCAAAATGGCGGCTTCATGTTGAGCTCTGGTTTCTATCCGGCCACATCGACCAATCCGAACACCGAAGCGGAGTTTTTCGCGGCAACCATCGCGGCGGCTGTTGAAGCGGGCGCGCGGGTTGCCGTCTTGGTCCCGGAACGCGGCAACCGCCTGCGCCGAATTGCGCCGCTTCTCGCCTATTATGGCGTCGACACACGGCAAGTGAAAATGCTTGGGACCGGCGGTTGGAATGATCCAAACATCTGGCGTGAGCCAAGTTTGCGCGGGGCGTGGTTCCCGACAGCGCCGTCTGTCGATATCGCCGATTTCGAGGCTCGATATTCGAGACTGTATGGGGCCGCGCCGACATCGCTCGCAGCGGTCTCCTATGATGCAGGAGCGCTTGTGGCCGCCTTGTCTGCGGATGGGGCCCTGACATCGGACGAGCTGATCAGCCGGGACGGATTTATGGGCGTGAATGGCTTGTTCCGTTTTCGCGATAATGGAACGGCGGAACGCTCACTGGCGATCATGGAGATTGACCCAACTTTGGAAGATGGCGGCGGTGTGAAAGAGATACTGCCTGTTTCGCCAAGCTTTGACGAGACCATCGGCTAGACGCTGAACGGCCTAGGCGGTCGGGCGGTCCTGCAAACCGAGCAAGCGCCGCGCGGCGGCGCGATGATGATTTTGAATGTGAGCGCCAACGACCCCGAGCGCTGTCGCAAGGACTGTTGCATCATCCGTGAACCCAAGCCCCGTGACAACGTCTGGGATCGCATCAATCGGCAACACGAAATAACTGATCGCGGCGAACAGGACGAGTTTCACTTTTACGGGCGTGTCAGCATCGATCGCGCAGTAATAGGCGGAGGCCAAATCATCAGCGAATGGGATACGCCCGGCGACCCGCAAGAGCTTCGGCACCAGCTTGCGTTTGGCACGCTTGCGCTGCTTTTCCGTCGGAATAGGCAGCTGCGTCGGAACGCTCTCCCCATTTTCTATGATAATTTCCGTTGGGTCAGACATTGGCCGCTTGCAAACTTCCTTATACATCGCCTCCAAGACATATATTGGAGGACTTCCTATGGAACTCAACTCAAACATTTCCGCCGTTATCACCGGCGGAGCATCAGGCCTCGGCGCAGCGACCGCGCGGCTGCTGTCCAGCCATGGCGTTAAATGCGCCTTATTCGACCTAAATGAAGAAAAAGGCGAAGCCGTGGCGAGTGAAATCGGCGGCGTTTTCTGCAATGTGAACGTGACGTCTGACGAAAGTGTTGATGCCGGATTTGAGAAGTCTCGCGCCGCAATTGGCCAAGAGCGCATTCTTATCAACTGCGCCGGCACCGGCAACGCGATCAAGACCGCCAGCCGCAATAAAGAAACCGGTGAAATCACGCATTTCCCGCTCGACCGGTTTGATTTAATCATTCAAATCAACCTGGTCGGCACATTTCGCTGCATCGCCAAGTCTGCCGCGGGCATGATGACGCTCGATCCGATTGAGGGCGAGCGTGGTGCGATCGTCAACACGGCATCGGTTGCGGCTGAAGACGGTCAGATCGGCCAAGCATCTTATTCGGCGTCAAAAGGCGGCGTCGTGGGGATGACCCTTCCGATTGCCCGCGACTTGTCGCGTGAGCTGATCCGCGTGAACACTATTCTCCCCGGTATTTTCAATACGCCGCTGCTGGCGGCCGCACCAGAAAACGTCAAGCAGGCGCTCGGCGCTCAAGTGCCCAATCCGGCGCGTCTCGGAAACCCGGACGAGTATGCCTCGCTCGCGGTTGAGATGTGTAAGAATGGCTATTTCAATGGCGAAGATGTTCGCCTCGACGGCGCGATCCGGATGGCGCCGCGCTAAGCGCCGCGACCCCGAAACTGCAAAAAGGTCAAAGCCCGCCAGATTGGCGGGCTTTTTCCACTCTACTCATACTCTACAAACTCTACGCAGTCGGATGCATCAAATTTCTGGTCGAACGATGCTTCCGCCTAGGTTCATTAGAACCTCATCTGCGTTAAAAAAGGATGGATCATCTGGCGTTTCGCCTTTGCCCATAACAATTTCTGCCGTCGCTTCATAGCGGACGACTTCCCGGACATCAAAACTGTTACCCCAGAATGGGTCTGAGTACCCAAACGGGCTGTAATATCCGCGGAAGCCCGCGCGGCGATGCCAAGAGCGGGGGAAGCCATAGAGGCGGCCATGGCGTCCATAAAAGCGATAGCCGTAATGGAAATTCGCGTAGAACGGATCAAAGGCATAACCGCTGGCGAGGATACGGCGGTCTTCATCAGTTTCTCGTTGGATCACCCGGAAATGCTCAAATCCCTCTTGATCGGTTAGTTCCGCAGCCCGGTAGAGCAAATAGGTCTCTACGGTTTTTCGGTCGGTCAGGCTGTTGCCAGCAAAGCTGATCTGCCAGCGATCGCTTTCCACTTGCTGGTTCGCATAGCCTTTTTGGCCACCCAAGGCGGCTTGATAAGGGGTTGCTGTTGCGCACGCACCAAGAATGGCGAGCGCGGCGAGTGCGGATGCAAAACGCAGTTTTACCATGTCTATCGACCTCCTGAACCAACTCACTCATATTCAATTAACATATGCAAGCTGAACGCCAGATAAATCGCGAAAGTGTGACTGAAACCAGATCAATTGTCGCATTTCACCGCCGCAAAGACGCCGAGATCGCTAGTCGTCACCCTTGAAGAGAATGACTTTCTGGTGCGGGAACGGGATTTCAATGCCAGCCTTGTCGAGCGCTTTTTTGACAGCCTCCGGGATTGAGAAACGCGCATCAAACCAGTGCTCGCCCTTGACGAATGGGCGCACCGCAAAGTCGACCGAGCTATCATTCAGGGTCGAGACCACGATCACAGGGGCAGGATCTTTCAGGATCAAGGGATGATCCGCGAACACTTGGCCGATCACTTCGCGCGTCTGATCAATATCAGAATCGTATGAGACACCAAATGTGAGTTCAACACCGCGCACCGCGTGATGGCTATGATTGACGATCTGCTCGCCCCAGATTTTGCCGTTCGGAAAGATGATTTGCTGATGGTCGAATGTGCGCAAAACGGTGGTGAACAATGTGATCTCTTCGACATTCCCGAAATTTCCAGCCGCATCGATGAACTGACCCACTTTGTACGGGCGGAAGATCATCAACATAACGCCAGCGGCGAGGTTCGACATCGCGCCTTGCAGGGCGAGACCAACCGCCAAACCGGCAGCACCAAGCAGGGCGACGATGGACGTTGTCTCAACGCCGAACCGGTTGAGCACCGCAATCGCAACAAAGGCGAGCACGATGTAACGCACCACGCTGCCGAGGAAGTTGAACAGCGTATCATCAAGGTTTTTGTGCTGTTTCGCGATCCCGCGCACCAGCGCGCCCGCACGTCCAGCGATCCAGTAACCGACAATTAAAATCACCAGAGCCAGCAGCACATTGGTCGCGCCTGATAGGATGGGCTGCGCCTGATCTTCCATGCCGATCGGCGCGAGAATTTGCTCTAAGAATTCCATGATGAACGATATCCCCTTCGATTGTTATCGCGTTTCGGGGTGCTCAAATCTGCTATTCTCGTCCCCTAAAACGCGATGTTGCGGGAGAACCGCTCCCCGCGCAAGCAATCAGCCGCAGCAATCGCTGCCAAACAAAAAGGGCGAGCCATGGGCCCGCCCTCCAAAACTTGCGCGTGATTGGCTTAAGCCGCAGCGCCCATGACGGCTTTCACTTCAAGGAATTCCTCAAAGCCGTGCTCGCCCCATTCGCGGCCATTGCCGGACTGCTTGTAGCCGCCAAATGGCGCTGAGAAGTCAGGGCCTTGGCCATTGACTTGGATTTGACCGGCGCGGATCCGCGTGGCGATTTGAGCCGCTTCACCGGGCTCGCCTTGAACATAACCGGCCAGGCCATATTCGGTGTCATTCGCCATTTCGACCGCCTCGTCGACGCTGTCATAAGGGATCATGACCAGCACCGGACCAAAGATTTCTTCGCGGGCAATCGTCATGTCATTGGTGACGTCTGCGAAGACCGTTGGGCGCGCAAAGTAACCGCGATTGAGGCCTTCTGGACGACCGGGGCCGCCAGCGACCAAAGTCGCGCCTTCATCAATGCCTTTTTGGATCAGGTCTTGGACTTTGGCGTATTGATTGCCGTTTGAGATCGGGCCAATTGCGCCTTTGTCTGCGTCACGCGGCATTTGAACTTTGACCGCCTCTGCTGCAGCTTTCGCGATGGCTTTGGCGTCCTCATTGCTCTCGCGTGGGACAAACATCCGGCTCGGCGCGTTACACGACTGACCAGAATTGGTCATCATTTGCATGACGCCGCCACCAACAGCCTTCTGAAGATCGGCGCTTGGCAGAACGATGTTCGGCGACTTGCCGCCGAGCTCTTGTGCCACGCGCTTAACTGTCGGCGCGGCGGCTTGCGCGACCAGGATACCAGCGCGGGTTGAGCCGGTAAAACTCATCATATCGACATCTGGATGACCGGACAGGTGCGCCCCGACGCTTGGGCCATCGCCATTGACGAGGTTGAACACACCGGCGGGCACACCCGCCTCGTGCATGACTTCGGTAAAGATCATCGCATTCAATGGTGATATCTCAGATGGTTTCAGAACCATTGTGCAGCCCGCTGCGATGGCTGGCGCGACTTTACAGGTGATCTGATTGAGCGGCCAATTCCACGGTGTGATGAAGCCGCAAACACCGATCGGCTCTTTGCGCAGCAGCGTCGTGCCGCGTGTTTCTTCAAACTCGTAATTGCGCAGGATTTGGCTCATCGTCGCAACATGGCCCATGCCAGCAGGCACTTGCGCCGCATTGGCGAGCCACATTGGCGCGCCCATCTCGTCTGAGATCGCTTCGGCCATATCGCCCATACGCGCTTGGATGCCAGCGGTGATTTTATCAAGCAGATCGGCGCGATATTCGACACTGGTCTGAGAGAAACTTGGGAAAGCCGCTTTGGCGGCGGCAACGGCTTTGTCGACATCGGCAGAGGAGCCGAGGGAAATTTTGGCAAACGGTTCTTCGGTTGCCGGGTTTTCAACGTCCAATGTGCGCGGTTCGATCGGGTCGACCCATTCGCCATTAATGTAGAATTGCAGATACTCTTTCATGGCTTACGCCTCCCGTTTCCTGGTCCGTCAAGCGCCCGCAGTCCGTCTCGAAACGGGCGTCAAAGTTTACTTAAGCACGAGACCCCCGCGAGGGAAGCCTACACGCAGCGGAAACAGGTCAACGCAGGGCCGCATCAACAATGTCCTGGAGCCCCAGACTTCGCAGGAGGACGCTGCCTTCGACTTGCACCAGAAGCTTGGCTGCATCGCGTTTACGGTGCGCGTCACTCTCCGCTGCGAGCTGGCCTGCACCCCAGGTGACGAAGCCGCGTCCAATGCGCTCGCCGCAGGTTTTGTAGAGCGGGTCGCCGCCCGCCGCCAGCGCTGCCGTTTCGAGCCATAGGCGCAAATAAGGCCAGAACGCATCAGAGTTCATCTGCTCGATCAAAGCGGGCGCTAAGACATCGAGCGGCAGCGGCTCGGGCGGCGCAGACTGGTCCAGGATCAGCGTAATGCGCGCCGCAAACCGGTCGAGCACAGCCGCGATTAGCTCATCCTTGTCTTTGAAATAGTAAAGCAGCATCCGATCGCTGGTGCCGACCGCTTTCGCCAGTGGACGCAAGCTCGCATTGAGGAGCCCGGTCTGCAGGACTTCGTCAGCAAGCTTGTCGATCAGGTCGGATCGTTTGTCGCTGACATCGGTCACGAACGGGGTCTCCTAGCGGCGTCTTCCGCCGAGAATGCCACGTAACACATAGTCGGTCACGCGCCGGGCAATCGTTCGCGTCGCGGTGTTCACCGCACGCTCGGTTGGCGTCATCCGTGTGCTGCGGCGGCGGGTGGTCGTTTTGCGCTTCTTCTCTCGCTCTTTTTTAAGTTCGAGCTCACGCTGCGCGCGATCTTCTTCTTCAGCGAGGCGTTCCGCGGCTCTCGCGGCCTCCTCCTCACGCTGCAGCAAAATCTCATAGGCCGACTCGCGATCAACCGCGTCGTCATATAGCCCGAGCACGGGGCTGTTTTTCATCTCGGCGTCGCGCTCGGCGTCTGTGGCCGGACCAAGCCGCGAGCTTGGCGGCCGGATCAGAGTCC
>JBCBQS010000131.1:0-7985 GCA_039820085.1 Pseudomonadota bacterium | reverse complement strand
CGTGCCAATTAATCGCGGGGTCTGCATTGACGTGATCATCCGCGCCTATCGCGACGCCTTCAACTTTGATTTTCAGGAGCAGATCCACCGCGACATGGCCGCAAATTTCGCCGCTTACCCGGATCGCTGGGGCTTAACGCGCACCGATCGAAACATCGATCATCGCCGTGTCCCGAACGTCGAAACCTGGCTAGAGCGGCACAGCCATTCTCTGCCCGCCGCCGACTGGCAACCTGGGGATCTAATGACCTGTCGCGTGGGCGGATCGCTGCCTCATATCGGCATCCTCTCAAGCCAAAAAGATCGCTATGGCCGATGGAAAGCCATCCACAATATCGGCCTCGGCACACTCGAAGACAGCCGCATTTGGGCTTACGGCGACAAACGGCGATTTCGGTTTTTGCCTAGCTCAGCATCATTCTGAACCGCAAGAAGTGCTCATCCCATCCTTTGTCATGATCAGATAGCTGAGTAAAGCTGGACATGCCGCGATGTGTCATGGTCAGCTGTGTACCAGTCCCAATCGTTCTCAATTCCCAGGTAACTGTTGTGACTTCGCCTTTCAGCCATTCGTGCGTGAACGTGTGCACCAGCTTGTGCGGTGGGTCGCTTTCGAGCACCTCACCCCACATCAATTTGCGGTCGGATTTGTCTATGTCGAAGCTTAAATACGAAAACGCAGCACCAGCGTCTAAATCTCGATCCGTTTCGTGAAACCAGCGTGCCAGCAAGTCTTTTTCGGTCAAATACCGCCAGACTTTTTCCGCGCTTGCATTCAAGAAAATGGTTTTCACGATCATCGGCTCACTCATCATCTGCCTCCACAGCGCGCTTTAAATTTTCGAGCTTGTCGTCCCAGAACGGACTGAAAAAGCTGAGCCATTCCGCCACCGACTTCAGAGCATCCGGCCGCAAGGTGTGCAGCCTTTCGCGGCCATGTGACCGAACGTGGACCAGACCGCCCTGCTCTAATATCTTGAGGTGCTTGCTTACGGCTGGACGGGAGATTTCATAATGCGACGCAATACCTCCAAGCGACTGCTCACCCTCCGCCAATAAGCTCATAATGCTTCGCCGCGTTGGATCCGCGATCGCTCGAAAGACAGGTTGCTGTATCACAATATGAAACCCTTTGGTTTCATGTTTATTAGAAACCTTTTGGTTTCATGTCAAGCCACTTGATCCGTGGGCTGGTCTATCGCGCGAACCGCGCTACACAGGCGATATGAAAATCGCGACCTGGAACGTAAACTCCGTAAAAGCCCGTTTGCCCACCGTCTTAGAGGTGCTCAAGGCAATCGATTGCGACGTCATATGTTTGCAAGAGATCAAATGCGAGACCGACGCCTTCCCCTACATGGAGATTGAGGATCTCGGCTATAATGTCGAAGTGCATGGGCAGAAGAGCTATAATGGGGTCGCCTTGCTCTCGCGCTATCCTATCGAAGAGATCGTCCGCGGCCTGCCGGGAAATGAAGAGGATGATCAAGCGCGCTATATTGAGGCTTTCATCCTCGCGGAGTCACCGGTTCGCGTCGGCGGACTTTATCTTCCCAATGGGAACCCTGCCCCGGGTCCCAAGTATGACTATAAGCTCGGTTGGATGGAGCACCTCAAACACCGCGCGTCGGCCTTGATGCGTATGGAAGAGCCTCTGGTTCTTTGTGGTGACTATAACATCATTCCGCGCGCCGAAGACTGCTGGGATGAGACCGTTTGGTCTGACGATGCGCTCGCCTTGCCAAACAGCCGCGCGGCCTTTCGGCGGCTCAAAAATCTTGGCCTCACCGAAGCCTTTGAAGCCGCCGATAATCGCGGACACGAATACACATTTTGGGACTATCAAGGCGGCGCTTGGCAGAAAGACCATGGCATCCGCATCGACCATCACTTGCTGAGCCCGCAAGCGGCAGACCGGCTAGAAAGCGTTGAGATTTATCGCAAGGCGCGTGGGTTAGAGAAACCGTCCGACCATGTGCCGGTGATCATTTCACTAAGAGACTGATCTCTGCCTTAGCTATCGTTCTTCGTGCATGCTGCATTATACGTTGAGACATCCTCATTCAGTGCCACGATCATGGCTTGCAAGGAAATCTCTTTATCCATCAAGTCAGCCTTGAGAGTTTCATATTTGATCTTCGTCGCGTCCGCTTCATCCGCGTTTTCTGAACTGAAATGGCGCATCGCCTCAGCGTTTTCCCAAGCATCGCCCGCCTCTTCAACTTGGTCGACCAAAGTCAACCGGGTATCAGCAAGCGCTTGGGCTTCGACTTGCCGATTTTGCAAATCCGCTGCTTGTTGGGCGCACGATTGTGCGCTGGCCTGCGGCGCTGCGAATAGGACGATCGCCGTGAGCGCGCTCAAGGGGTAAATCACTGGTTTCATACAACATTCCATACTTGGACAGACCTGAAGCCTCGCTGAACATAGATGCCCCAAACCGGTCTAAACTATGACCAAACCGGTATGCAATTTAGCCGCCGTCAGACTTCGGCAGTGCTTTCGGGTCTGCAAAACTATCGATCACGTTGAAGATCGCTGCGAAATCATCGAGCAATTCGCGCACACGCTCAGGATTATCGAGCGGTGTGAACATCGAACCCGGCTCGAACAAATCGCCGCCTTCCAGCGCGATGAGCAATTCCTCATTCTGAAAGGCGCAGCGCAGCTTGCTGCCGCGAAAAACTTTCTCAAGTTCAATCAGGCGCTGCATCAAATCGGGGGTTAACAGGAAGCGCGCCTCGACTTGGTCTGTGCCATACACCTCGAACGCATCTTCGAATGCATTTGATTCTAGCTTCACCCGCTGCATGCCGCGCCGTCCGCCAAATCGGTTCAGAAAGCCCGCATCGCGCAAAACCAAGGTGCGCCCGAGAAATTTCTTATGGAACTTAAAGCGCAAGCATTGGCCATCAAAGACCGTGACCCAACGCGTTCGTGTGCGCCCTTTAGAATCCGTGGTGCGCCGACGTTCTTGCAGATGGGCTTCGAAAAACTCAAATGCCACGCCGCTTCGTTCACCGGTTAGCCGGTCTTCAAAACTGGATCTATCCCACTCGGGAACCAATCCGGCACTGCGCATATCGACAATACTGTCCTGGACACCCGGATCTGCGTCAAAAGTCATTCCAAAGCGATCGGTGACCGGCGAGATGATCATATCCTTGGCGCGCTTTTTAAATTGATTGAGCGGACCACGTCCGGCGCCATGCACCGCAAACCCAACAATTCCAGCAACGATGGCGAATTGCGGGACACGGAACACAAAAAATCCGAAGATTACACCTAAGATGGCGATGCCGATCCCCACCCACGTCCACCGAAGCGAGTTCTTTGCGACCGTTTGGCGTTCGGCCTCCTTGGCTTGCAAAGCCGGGCGCAACTCATTTTGATAGATCTTCGGAAAATCAGAAAAATCATCCGGTAGCCCCCGCATGGCGAGCTGGATAATCGGATCGATGTTTGAGCCTGGGTCTTCTGGCCCGTTAGATGTCGGCATAGACATGGCGTTCTCCGGCAAACCCTTCATGGGTTACCGCACCAAGATGGGCAGGACCGACCAATTTCGCAAATTTTGAAAGCGTGCCATTGCCATAAGCGGTCACGCGCGGTTTCCATTTGCGCTTGCGATCTTCGAGTTCGGCGGGCGTCAGCTTTACGTCAATTGTACCAGCTTCTGCATCGATTGAAATCACGTCGCCATCTTCGATCAAGCCAATCGGGCCGCCTTCTTGAGCTTCTGGACCAACATGACCGATGCAGAACCCGCGCGTTGCACCCGAAAAGCGACCATCGGTGATCAAAGCGACTTTATCGCCCATCCCTTGGCCATAAATCGCGGCCGTCGTGGACAACATTTCGCGCATGCCGGGACCACCTTTTGGGCCCTCATAGCGAATGACGAGCACGTCACCCTCATTATAATCGCGGTTCTCAACCGCTTTGAAACAGGCATCTTCGCCGTCAAAGACCCGCGCAGGTCCTGTAAACTGAAGTTTCTCCAGTCCGGCGACTTTCACGATCGCTCCATCTGGAGCAAGTGAGCCCCACAAACCCACGACACCGCCATTCTCTGTGATCGGTTTGGCAGCCGAATAAATCACTTTTTGGGTCTCATCGAAAGTGACGTCTTCGAGATAGTCGCCCCAGCTTTTTCCCGTCACGGTCAAGCAATCCGGATTGATGATCGCCTCATCCATCAGTGTTTTCATCAGCATCGGGACACCGCCCGCTTCACCAAAATCTTGCGCGACATAATTTCCGCCGGGTTTGAGATCAGCAATGTAAGGGGTGCGCTCAAACACTTCGGCGACATGGCGAAGCGTGAATTCGACGCCGCACTCATGCGCCATAGCGGGCAAATGCAATGCCGCATTGGTTGATCCGCCAGTCGCTGCGACAACAATTGCAGCATTTTCGAACGCCTCACGCGTGCAGATCTCACGCGGACGAAGGTTTTTTGCGATCAAATCCATCACCGTTTCACCGGACGCGCGGGCATATCCATCGCGGTCTGTCCATGGCGCAGGCAAAGCTGATGAGAGCGGCAATGCAAGACCAATCGCTTCGCTCACACAGGCCATTGTGTTTGCCGTAAACTGACCGCCGCACGCGCCATCGCCCGGGCAGGCAACACGTTCTAAAGCGTTTAGTTTTTCGTCGCTCATTTCATTCGACCCGGCCGCATGCGCGCCCACAGCTTCGAAAACGTCGAGAACCGTTACATCCCGGCCTTCAAAGCTGCCCGGCATGATTGATCCGCCATAAAGGAAGACGGACGGCACATTAAGGCGCAGCATGGCCATCATCATGCCTGGAAGAGACTTGTCACAGCCAGCAACACCGACCAGTGCATCATAGGAATGCCCCCGCATCGTCAGTTCAACCGTGTCGGCGATCCAGTCACGGCTGACCAGTGAGGAACGCATCCCCTCATGGCCCATCGCGATTCCGTCGGTGACGGTAATCGTGCAAAACTCTCGCGGCGTGCCATCAGCGGCCTTCACGCCATCGGACACCGCATGGGCTTGGCGCATTAAAGCTGTGTTGCACGGCGCGGCTTCGTTCCAACAGCTTGCAACGCCCACAAAGGGTTTTTGGATGTCTTTTGTGGACAGCCCCATCGCGTAGTAATAGCTGCGGTGTGGCGCGCGTGCGGGGCCTTCCGTCACATGACGTGACGGCAGATTGGATTTATCCCAGGTTTTAGTCATTTCGGCATTCCTATACTGCGCCGAGCCTTAGCGCTTCGGTTCACACCTGTCACCCGTGTCAAAGGGTCTATTCTTGCTCAAAGATAGCTGTTTCCATCCCATTTGGGTCAATCATGCCGCGATACATACCCTTCGAGTTGAAAACATACTCGTACTGGCCATCCCCATCGATCACCACAACACCGCCATCGCCGCCAAGGTCAGCGACTTGATCGAGCGCGCTTTGAGCGGCCTCACCAACGCTCTCACCCGCCAGTTCAACCCGCGCACAGATTGTTTTGGCAACCGCCACGCGGATGAAATACTCCCCATGTCCGGTGGCGGAGACGGCGCAAACACCGTTTTGGGCGTATGTTGCAGCGCCGATGAGCGGCGAGTCGCCAATCCGTCCCACAGCCTTAGCAGTCATCCCGCCAGTTGTAGTTGCAGCAGCGAGATTTCCATCAGCATCGATCGCGACCGCACCCACCGTTCCGTGGCGGTCGGCATCATTTCTGGCCTGCTCCCGCAGCACGCGCTCTAAAGACTGGCGACGGCTATCGGTATCGAAATGGGCGTTATCGACCATTTCCAAGCCAACGCTTTCAGCAAACTCATCCGCGCCAGTCCCCGCAAACATCACATGTTCGGACTGATCCATCACAGCGCGGGCAGCCAGGATTGGGTTCTTGACGCGCTTTACGCCGGCGACAGCGCCTGCATCGCGTTCTGCGCCGCTCATGATCGATGCATCGAGCTCATGCTCAGCGGTCGCCGTGAACACGGCACCGACACCCGCATTGAACAGCGGATCATCTTCCATCGGAATGACAGCCGCCTGAACTGCGTCTAGCGCAGAGCCGCCGTCGCGCAACACCTCCGCCCCAGCCTCGAGTGCCGTTTCCAGCGCCGCAGTATAGGCCGCTTCGCGTTCAGCGGTTAGGTTCTCGCGTAAGATCACGCCTGCCCCACCATGGATCACGAGACGCCATTCAACTTGTTCTGGAGCAGTCATCGGGACCATCTCCTCAACCGGCTCTTGCGCAACGCTTTGGTAGGCGGCCAGTGTCAGCGCCGCAGCGATCAAGACTGAGCGTATCATTTTAGTCTCCTAATAAGGCAGCGAGTTGCTTGCGCGCGAGGCTAAGCTTCTCATAGGTCGCCTGCAAGTCAGCCAGACGCGCGCGTTGCTCCGCGACGACTTCTGGTGGCGCTTTGGCCACGAACGCCTCATTCCCGAGCCGCTTTTCCAGTCCAGTAATTTCGCCACTGAGCTTAGCAAGTTGCTTTTCCAAGCGCGCGTCTTCTTCCCCAGCATCGATAAAGTCCGCGATTTCTAGGACCACAGTCGCTTCATCGACGATGGTTTTAACCGAGCCATCCGGCGCTGCCTCTGCGAGCTCGAATTTTTCTAGCCGAGCGAGGCGCATGATCACGTCTCGATGCGCCTCAACACAGCGGGCCGTCTCATCGCTCACGCCGATTAAGCTGACCGGGACTTTAGCGCCGGCTGGAACATTGAGGTCCGCTCGAACGGAACGGATCTGCGAGATGATTTTCAGGACCCAACCGAGCTCACCTGCCGCCGCTTGGTTATGGAATGGCGCATCCAGACCCGGCCATTTTTGCTGCATCAAGAAGCCTGAACGATCTGCTGTTTGTTCCCACAAGGTCTCGGTGATGAAAGGCATGAACGGATGCAGCAGCATAAAGATCCGTTCAAGTGTCCAGGTCAGGACGGATTGAACTTCTTGCTTTTCGGGGCTGTCATCGCCTTGAAGGTACGGTTTTGAGAGCTCCAAATACCAGTCACAGAAGACGTCCCACACGAAACGATAAGCCGCATCGGCGGCGTCATTAAAGCGATAGTCTTCAATTGCGGCAGATACCTCTGCACAGCATTTGTACATCTCTCCGATAATCCACTGATTGAGCGCCAACCGTAATGATGACGGGTTTACTGCGCTTTCAAACTTGGCCTCGTACATTTGTGCGAAACGTGTCGCACTCCAGAGTTTAGAGCCGAAATTTCGGTAGCCGGCGACGCGGTCGACCGACAGATTGATGTCCCGCCCTTTGGTCGCCATGGCGGCCAGTGTGAAGCGCAGCGCATCGGCGCCGTAGGCGTCAAATCCATTCGGGTAGCGCTTGCGGGTCGCCTTCTCGACTTGCGGGGCTTTTTCCGGTTGGCGCAGACCCGTGGTCCGCTTGGCGACGAGCGCGTCGGCCTCGATGCCATCGATGAGATCGACCGGGTCGATGACATTGCCCTCGGACTTCGACATCTTTTTCCCGCTCTCATCGCGAACGATGGCGTGAATGTAGACATCTTTGAACGGCACCTCGCCGTCCATGAACTTGATGCCAAGCATCATCATACGCGCCACCCAGAAGAAGATAATATCGAACGCCGTCACGAGCGTCGCGCCTGGGTAGAAGGCTTTGAGCCCGTCGGTCTCTTCCGGCCAGCCTTGGGTTGAGAAGGGCCAGAGCCCAGAGCTGAACCACGTGTCTAGGACGTCTTCGTCTTGCACCAACTCAATGGATTGTAAGGTGTCGCTATCATCAACTGAATGCGAGGTGACACCGTCGTCTGCGATCGCAACTTCAACGTGATCGCCATAGTATTGCCTAGCTAAATCCAGGGCGTCGGATTCGGTCTCTGCACAGAACCCTTTTTTGATATTGTACGGACCATCGTTTTCGATGTCTTCTAGCGTTACCCCATACCAAACCGGAATCCGGTGCCCTGGATTTAGCTAGGCAATACTATGGCGATCACGTTGAAGTTGC
>JBCBQS010000130.1:0-8054 GCA_039820085.1 Pseudomonadota bacterium | reverse complement strand
CAAGCAAAGTAATTTCCTTAACGATTACAACCACCTGCTGACAGCGCCATCACACCCCTTCCCCTTGAGAGGCTTTTGTGCTTTTAGCACGCATCTTGCACTGCACAACGCATCTTTACCCAAGGGCAGGCAGTACCCATATATGCATAGCAGGCGGGGCCTGCCACGTAGATTTCGATAGGGAGGGCGAGCTTTGCTGGTCAACATGTTGAAAGGCAAATTGCACGCAGCGACGGTCACGCAATGTGACGTCTATTATGAGGGATCGGTCTCGATTGACCAGGATCTCCTCGACGCCGCAGGCATCTTACCGCACGAGCGTGTGGACATTTGGAACATCACCAATGGCGAGCGCATCTCCACTTATGCGATTGAAGCGCCGCGCGGATCACGCACCATCGGCATCAATGGCGGGGCAGCTCGAAAGTTCGCGTTAGGCGACCGCGTTGTGATTGCGGCTTTTGTGCAAATGGAAGCAGAACTGGCGCGCCAGCACAAACCCCAAGTCGCACTTATGGACGAGCGCAATGAGATCAAAACGCCGAGCGCCGCTTATTAAAGCCCGCACGACGTTTGAGCGTAGAATTGTAGACTAAGAAAAGCCCGCCTGTTTGGCGGGTTTTTCTATTCTGACGGTTGGCGCAGTTCAAACGTCACGTTCACGGTGACCGAATAGCCAACCTCGCCGCTGGCAACTGGCGTCGAGCGATCCATCGACCGCGCTTCGGCCATCATCGCCATCGGCTGCGGGCTAAACCCACCGCTTTCAGAGATCGTTACGACGCGCGCGACCTCATACCCAGACGCCGCCGCATAAAGCTCAGCCCGCGCAATCGCGTCTTTCATTGCAATATCACGGGCTGCGTTTTTCGCCGCGCGGTCGTCTTCGAGCGCAAACCGCAAGCCGCTAAACGTATTGCCCCCCGCGTTCACGAGCGCATCCATTGTCTCTCCGAGCGCATCGAGGTCTCTCACTCTAACTGTCAATTGGTTCGAGGCTTGATAACCGGTCAAACGCGGCGGCTGGCCCGACTGACGGTTGGAATAGTCATATTGCGGTTGCAGCGAGAAGTTCGACGTCTGCATATCGCTGCGCTCAATATTCGCCGCGGCAAGGGCATCAAAGACCCCATTCATCGCGGTCGCATTGGCGCTCATCGCCGCCTGCGCGGTCTCGCCTTGGGTTTGAACACCGGCATTGATGAAGGCCATGTCCGGCTCACGCATGACCGAGCCTTCGGCTGACAAACTGAGCGTCGTTTCTGGCTGGATCGAGTTTGGGTGGGTCGTTGCGATGGGTTCGGCGTTCGGTGTGACGGTTGGGGTCGGTACCACATCGCTGGTTGCGGTTTCGGTGGCAGACTCAGTCGCGGTCTGCCCGCCGCAGGCGGCTAGAACCAGAACAGACGACGCGATCAGGCCCGTCCGTAGGCTCAGTGTCTTAGAATAACGCATAGGCTCCCTCCAGGGTCGCTAAAAAACTTGCAGTGGCTATTGAATTGCGTCATTGCGGCGAGATCAAGTCTGGCGTTTTATGCGTCGGTTCATCTTGAGAACACGGGCCTGTAGCTCAGTTGGTTAGAGCGGACCGCTCATAACGGTCTGGTCGGGGGTTCAAGTCCCTCCGGGCCCACCATTCATTTCCGTCGCTCTCTGAAAAATGACCGCAACAATTCGCTCGCCTCTGCCGCGTGTGTGGGGTCTTGCTCGACCTCAGGGCGCCAGTGGCAGGTCGGCTGGTCGAAGAATTTCGGGCCGTGCAGAACGCCGCCACCTTTCGGGTCATCCGCCGCAAAGACCAGTTTCGAGATGCGCGCCAGACTCATTGCCCCGGCGCACATAACGCACGGCTCAAGCGTCACATAAAGATGCAAGCCCGGCAGGCGGTAATTGCCAATGGCTTTGGCCGCCGCGCGCATCGCGACAATCTCAGCATGGGCGGTTGGGTCGTCTTCAAAAATCGGTTGGTTATGCCCTTCACCGATGATCGCGCCGGTTTGAGGATCGATCACGACGGCGCCAACGGGCACCTCGCCAAGGGCCGCGGCCTCGCGCGCGAGCGCCAAAGCCCGCTGCATCGGATCAATCTCAGACATCATGACTTCCCCATCGCGTCATGAGCGCATAAAGGCAAGCCATGCGGATCGTTTCAGGGCAGTTTAAAGGGCGTCCCATACAGGCGCCAAAGACGAATGCCACCCGGCCAACCTCAGACCGGGCGCGTGAGAGCCTGTTCAATATTCTCGCGCATGCCGACTGGGCCCCGGATTTCGACGGTGCACGTGCGATCGATTTGTTTGCAGGATCGGGCGCGCTCGGGTTTGAAGCGATCTCGCGCGGCGCAAGTTTTTGTCTGTTCGTCGAAACCGCGCATGCCGCGCGCGGGACCATTCGGCAAAACATCGAAGCTTTGAGCTTGTTCGGTAAGACGCGCTTGCACCGGCGCAGCGCGACGGACCTTGGTGAAATACCAGCCGGGGTCGGGGCAGCATTCGACATCGCCTTTATGGACCCACCCTATCGGAAGGGGCTGGTCGAGCCGTGCTTGCGGGCGTTGCGCACTGGTGGCTGGCTCGCAGACGCTGCACTCGTCGTCGTCGAAACGGCAGAAGAGGAAACCCCAGATTTTGCTGGGTGGGAAACCGTCAGTCAGCGTAAGATTGGCGCGGCTCAGATCTGGTTCTTGAAGGTCGCTTAGTCCTGCAAAAACTCTTTCTGGAGATCGACGCTCGACTCGCCCGAGCCCAAATACTGCGCGCACGAGCCCAGCCAGCGCTCTGCTTCCGCGCGGCCTTTGTCCCTTAAATCCGTCAGGAAGGTCCAGCTGGTATCATATTTGGTCTGCAATGAGAGATCGCGCAGAACTTGGCCGCCGCGTAGGGCATGAATGGTCAGGCGGCGGTACTTTTTCATCATCGTCTCTTTGAGCATGCCATCGTCGATCAGCTTCTGCACAAAAGCGATGGCGCGCAGCTCTCCAATTAAAGACGCGTTGAAGCTGATCTCATTCAATCGGTCCATTATCTCCGGCACACGGCGCGGTACGCCGAGTCGTGAAATTGGGTTGAGCAAGACCAGCAGAACATCCCGCGGGGCTTTGGCATAGATCAGTGGGAACAGGCTGGGATTGCCCATATAGCCGCCATCCCAATAGGCCTGACCTTTAATCTCCACCGCGCGAAAAGTCTGCGGCAAGCATGCCGAGGCAAGGACCGCATCGCGCGAAATCTCGCCATCCTGGAAGACTTTCACCCGGCCGGTCTCAACATTGGTTGCCGATAGAAAAAGGTCGATCGGGGCAGCGTGGACGGCTTCAAAATCGATTGCCTCATCCAAGGCATCGCGCAGCGGGTTGATGTCAAACGGATTGAACTCGTACGGGCTGGCAATGCTGGTAAACGCCATAGCCGCTTGGAAGGGCCCAAATGGCAGCGCTGTGAAGGGAGAGTTCGACCAAGAAAAGGCCGAAAACGGCGCGCCTTTTTCAGAGATCGTGCGCCAGTAGCGTTCCAAGCTTTGTTTGGCACCATCCTCACCGCCTTGCGCCAGTCCAGAGGCAAACGCCACGGCATTGGTTGCGCCGGCAGAGGTCGCGGTGATCGCTTTTATGACGAGGCCTGGCTCCTCAATCAAACGGTCAAGCACGCCCCAGGTGAACGCGCCATGGGCGCCGCCGCCTTGTAGCGCGAGGCTGATTTCTCTCTCGGACCGTTTGGGCATGATGAGCTTTCGTATGGGCGCCAACCCTGTGGCACAAACTGTTTACGAGGTCTTCAAGACATTCTGTGCAATCTGCCTGCCATGAATGCGCCTGCCACACCTGTTGAAACACTACGACCGGTTCCCGCCGTTGGCGTCATCTGCTTTCGCGATGATCACGTTTTGCTGATCCGAAGAGGCACACCGCCGAAGAAAGGCGAATGGTCATTGCCCGGCGGGCGAATTGAACCAGGCGAACCTGCACGGGACGCGGCGCTGCGCGAACTGCGAGAAGAAACAGGCGTTGAAGCAAAGCTTCTGGGGCTTGTGGACGTGGTCGATGCGATCTTTGAGAACCGCTCGGGCGATCTTATCACGCGCCACTATGTCCTCGTCGATTTCGCCGCGCAGTGGGTGTCAGGCGAGCCAGAAGCGGGTGATGACGCAGCCGACGCACGGTTTTTTCACCTTTCTGACATAGGGTCTCTTGAGATGTGGGACGAAACGCTGCGCGTGATCCAAGCAGCGGCAGCACATCATAAGCGCTAGAGAAAGGGCGGGCCATGACTTTGTGGCAGACATTGACATCGCCGATCCTGATGCAACGCCAGGACTCGCCGACAAATGGCGGGGATCCAACTTCGGATCCAATCGAAGCCATTACGGAAACCACAGCGCAGGCCACAGAAGCGGCGACTGAATTTGTTGACTGGATTGGCTCTGGCGAGCTCGAAGCGCTGATTGCGCTCGGTCTGGTCGTCGCAATCACTTGCGCACAGCTCGCCGCGCGGTGGGCGATTCTAAAGGGCATTGTTCGACTGCCTCAGAGCGACGACTACTCTTTCACGGCTTTATTGCAGCGCGTGGTCAAGCGGTTCCATACCTATTTCATGGTCATGATCGCGTTCGCGCTGACCGACGCAATGATGGGTCTGCCGCAAGCCGTTTCGGTGATTGTCAAAATCTTCTTCGTGCTTGCCGCCATCCTACAAATTGCGGAATGGGTACAGGAATTCGCGGTCTCCTTCATTCGGCGAAATGTTGCGCGCTCGAGCGGGGATGCGAGAGCGCTCGCTTCAGCGTTCAACATCATCAAATGGTTTATCACCGTTGCGGTCTGGTCCGTCGCGCTTTTGCTTATTTTGGACAATGTCGGGGCGGACGTCACAGCGCTGCTGGCTGGTCTCGGCATTGGCGGTATCGCGATCGGTATTGCCGCCCAAGGCATCTTCCGGGATTTATTCTCGTCCCTTTCAATCGTGATCGATAAGCCATTCCAAGTTGGCGACACAGTCCGGTATGGCGAGAGCTGGGGAATTATCGAAGATATCGGATTGAAGACGACGCGCATTCGCTCAAAGTCGGGCGAGCAGATGATCATCTCAAACACCAATCTGCTGGACTTCGAGATCCACAACATGCAGCGCATGGCACGGCGGCGGATCGAAACGATGTTCGGCGTGATCTATCAAACCGATCCAGATCTCGCTGACCGGGTTCCAGAGATTGTTGCTCAGATCGTCAAAGACGTCCCGGCCGTCGATTTCGATTTTTGCGGGATGCAAGGCTTTGGGCCAAGCTCGCTTGATTACAGCCTCGTGTTTTATTCCCTGAACCCGGACTTTAATCGGTCCATGGCGGCGCGCTCGCGGGTTTTGCTCGCACTCTTCCGGGGATTGCAAGATCACGGATTAGAATTCGCCTATCCGACGCAAACCTTGTTCATTGAGGGAATGACCGAGAAAGCGGCTTAAGGCGGTTATTCGACGGTCCAGCCACGCGGCGTTTTCTTCGCCTCGAGCGTGATGGTCCCGTTCTCCGCTGTCTCGCGATAGCGTGTGCGCGCTTCGTCTGAGCTTGATCCAGACAACCGCAAGATTACCGCATAAGCGGCAATTGCGAGCCCCGCGGCCGCCGTCGCGATTGCGATGATGCCGGCCATAAACAGGATGGCGATCGCAAGAACACCTTTTGCAAACAGGTTCCCCATCCGGCGCATGAGCGCGAACAGGTTGTGCGGAAATCCGTATGGCGCGGTGTGTGAAGCGGTCATGACTGTCCTCGTATGCACAATAGATGGCGTGCAAGAGGGGTGCCGTCAATGTTTAGATAATGACAGAACATCAATTCGCTGCGATCAGGCCTCGTTCGGCGCGAATCCGGGCATAGGCGCTCGTTATCGTTGCAGCTTTTTCGTGCGCGGCCTGTTCAAACTCGCGTGGTGCCCCGTTTTGGATCAATCGATCGGGGTGATTGTCTGCCATTAATTTGCGGTAGACCCGGCGAATGTCCTCGAATTCTGCGTCATGCGCCACCCCAAGCACATCATATGGGTCGTCGCGATCAGGCCCCATATGCCCTGCTTTGATCCGGCGGAACGTGGCTTGGCTGAAGCCAAAAGCCTCTGAGACGGTTTGCAAATATTCAAGCTCATCTTCTGTCACGACGCCGTCTGCGGTCGCAATCATGAATAAGCCATCGAGAACGCCTTCTAACAGGCATGGCCGTGCCGCGTATTTGCGGCCAATCTTGCGGGCATATGATTCATAACCCTGGACCGTTTGCTGTGCGAGATTAAACACGCGCCGCACCGCAGAGGCGTCTTTTGGCGCTGTTTGGAACACCCGCGAGAAAACCATGATCTCGTCATCGGTCACTCGGCCATCCGCTTTCGCCATTTTGGCCCCAAGACCAACGACAGCCGCGGTAAAGCCGACATCGTTCGGATCCGGCGCGCAGGCCAAGTCCGCAGGCACGGGTTCGTCGACCACGTCGACATCGAACAAGCGCTTGCCGCTTTCAATAAGGCGTTGCCAAAGGTTCATGGGCACACCTATAGCGCGTATTTCTGAAGATTGTGAATAAGTGAATCTGACACGCCCTGTTAGCGGGCGGATAAAAAGTTTATTAAAATCGAGTCATTTCGAAAACTATTTTATATACGATACCGTATTTAATACGACACCGAAATCGTTCGGGTCGTAATTTGTAACGGAGATATCCCGTGAAATTCGCTACTCTAATCGTTTCCGCTGGCCTTCTTGCTGCTCCTGCAATGGCTGAGTGCACATCGAAGAACAAAGCCAACTACACCAATGCAAGCTATGTCACCACTGTTGCTGGTGAAGGCTACACAAAAGCAACCGCAGACATTGTTGACACGGCTGCTGCTGCTGGCTCGTTCTCAACTCTGCTCGCTGCGGCTGAAGCTGCTGGCCTCGTAGACGCGCTCAAAGGCGAAGGCCCGCTGACGGTCTTTGCGCCAACAGATGACGCGTTCGCCGCTCTGCCAGCCGGTACGGTTGAGACTCTGCTCCAGCCAGAAAACAAAGACGCCCTCGCGGGTGTTCTGAAACTGCACGTCATTGCAGGCAAAGTGAAGTCGACTGACCTTGCAGGTCAAACCATCACGGCAACCACCCTGAACGGTGACCTCGGCGTCGACGGAACAGACGGTGTTGTCCTGACCGCACCAGGCTCGACCGCTACGGTTGTCGCAGCTGACGTTGCTGCATCGAACGGCGTGATCCACGTGATCGACACAGTTCTGCTGCCAGCTGGCTAAACCGGGTTTCAACCCCACCCTCCCTGGGAAGGGACGTATCCCTGTATTCCCGATCCTTCCCAGATAGCCCCGTCAGTTCCCCCACTGGCGGGGCTCCCCTTTTTTAGGGCGCATCCTTTTTTTGAGCCGCCTTGAGGCTCGCAATTTCTTGTTTGAGCTCGGTCAACAGCAACAGGATCTCGTCCCGCTCTTTGTCGGCCGAGCCAAATTCCTCATCCATTTCCTCTTCAATCTCGTCGAGATGATCTTCTGTTGCAGCGCGCTGTTCGGCAGCGAGCGCGTCAACGATCAGCGCGATAAACAAGTTGAGCACTGCAAAACTGGCGATGAAAATGAAAATCAGAAAGAAGAAGGGGGCATAAGGGTTGCCGTCATCGACGACTTTTTGAACCACCTCAAAGCGCCAACCGTCCATGGTCATGACTTGGAACAGCGAATAGGCAGAACTCGGCAAGTCTCCAAACAGCTGCAGCACTTCTTCATTGTTCGTGTTTCCGAACAAATTGGTGGCCATCACCGCGCCGACATAGGTCAGTAGAGCCAGTACCGCTAAAATCGCGCCCATGCCTGGCAGTGCATTGAGCAAGGCCTCTGTAATCCGTCGCATCATCGGCACGATGTGAAGCAAGCGTAGGATTCGAAGGACCCGCATCGCACGCAGAACGGAGAACGCTGCACCCCCCGGCACCAAGGAAACACCAACCACTAAGAAGTCGAACCAGTTCCAGCCAGATTTGAAAAATCCCAGCCGATAGACGATGAGCTTCAACGCGATTTCAACGCAGAAAAC
>JBCBQS010000129.1:0-8072 GCA_039820085.1 Pseudomonadota bacterium | reverse complement strand
CAGATAGCTAATCGTCGTTGCTGCGGACCGCCGTTTCGCGATCGCTGCTTCAGACGGATTGTTCGCAGCATAGAAATAGATGTTCGGAAGATCGTCGATCAAATAGTCCGGCCAACAGGTTTGATCCAAGCCGACTTGTTTACCAGGCATGAATTCGAGCGCGCCGTGGGTTCCAAAATGCAAGACGGCGTCGGCTTTGAAGGTTTCTCTTAGCCAGCGATAATAGGCCGCGAATGCGTGCGTCGGAGCAAAGCCACCCTCAAACAGCAATCGCATCGGATCGCCCTCATACCCGAACGAAGGCTGCAGCCCGACAAACACGTTACCAAATTTCGCGCCATGAATTTCGATGGCTCTGCCGCGCACTTGATGGCGTCCGGGGGCACTGCCCCATTGCGCTTCAATCTCATCAAGGCGCGTTTCTTGGCGCACGTGATCGTCGACAGACACAGTATCAACGACATTTGCATCGGTCATGATCTGATCACCTAGGATCGCGGCGCGGAGCGCCTCGGCCGAGGGCGGGACATCGACTTTGTATCCCTGCGCACGAAGCGCTTTGAACGTGTTGTAGAGCGAGCCGAACACATCAAGGTGCGCTGCCGTTCCGGCGGCCCCACTATTCGGTGGGAAGTTAAACAGCGTAATCGCAACGTGACGCTGGTGCGCTGGTTTTTGGCGCAATTCAACGAGTCGTTTCACCCGCCGTGCCAACATCTCTGCGCGCTCTGAATGGGTCCGCATTTTAAGGACGCCGGGTTGATCCGGGTCGGCCATCCGCGCACCGAAGACCATCGGCCCCGTCGCACCGTCCAATTCTGGAATCGCGACCATCATGGTCGACTCAATTGGGCTCAAACCTTGCGGGTTGGCTTGCCATTCTTCCAGAGTTTGAAACTCGATGGCTTGCGCTGAGAGATATGGCACATCAAGCTTTGCCAGCATTTTCGCCGCTGCGCCTGAGTCATTATAGGCCGGTCCACCAACCAGTGAAAAACCAGTGAGCGATACCACAGCATCAATATCGGGCTGCCCTTGCTTGAGAAAGAATGACTCGATGGCTTCGCGCGAATCAAGACCGCTGGCAAAAGCGGGGACGACCCGCATGCCTTGCGCTTCCAGGGCATGGATGACACCGTCATAATGGCCGGTATCTTTCGACAATAAGTATGACCGCATGAGCAGCAACCCAACGGTCGGCCTTTGGCTTCGCGAAAGCGGTAGTTTTTGCCTGGACGTTACGACCGGCGGATCGAGCTTCGGGTGGTAGAGCCCTGTATCAGGATACTCAACTGGCGCCGCCGCGGGTAAAGCGCCACGATAAATCTCTCGAGGGCCCGCCGCATAGCGATTAAGCAAGAACCGAATAAGGTTTTCGATGTTCTCATCAGATCCAGCGAGCCAATATTGCAGCGCCATAAAGTAGGCGCGCACATCTTGCGCAGTGCCCGGAATATATTTCAGAATCTTCGGCACTTGCCGAAGCATCTTCATCTGATTGGCGCCGGCTTTGGCCTTGTCGGACGATCCGCGCAGCTTTTTCAGCAGCGCAATCGGGCCTGATGTCGGGCGATCCATGCTGAACCGATCCAATCGAGTCAGCTTCACAACCTCAGCTGCGGACAAGCATCCCACAATCGCATCACATTGCTCACGGCGCGCCTGCAAGTGCGGTAAGATCGCATCAATCTGATGGCTCATGAACAACATGGACGCGACAATCAGGTCGGCCTCATCGATCGCCGCCTTACATGCATCGAGCGCTCCTGGCTCGCGGTCCCAATCGACGGCGGCATGGAAGGACAGACTCAATCCAGGAATCGCTTGTTGCAACCGCACGCGCGCTTTTGCGGTCGCAGCCTCAAGCTGTCGATCCAAAGAGATCAACACAACTTTGACAGGAGGATGAGCGCCATTAGCGACCATAATGCGCCTTTGCTTCATAGAGTGTGTCAAGGGAAATCGTTTCGAGATGATGCTCGCGGGCGAATTGCTCCGTGTTCTTGCGGGCCTTGCCTCGGACGAAGAACGGCACCTTTTTTAGCTCGGCTTCAGCTTCTGGAGCCCAACCAATCCCGGTGGGCAGTTCAGCAACATTCGCGGGCTCCTGAGCGTGTCCGCCAAGGTGCGACGGTCCCGCCATGTCATTAAACTCGAAGTCTTCGCGGAACATGCCGAGCAAGTGCTCTTCCAGCCCCATCAGCAATGGATGGATCCATGTGTCGAACAAAACGTTCGCGCCTTCGAATCCCATTTGCGGCGAATATCTCGCTGGATAGTCATGAACATGTGCCGGCGCCGCGATCACCGAACATGGCAGACCGAGCCGTTTCGCAATGTGACGCTCCATTTGCGTCCCAAGGATCATCTCAGGCTGCGCCTTAGTGATCGCCGCTTCGACTTCGAGATAGTCGTCGGTGATCAGCGCCTCGAGGCCATACTCCTTTGCGGCAGCCCGGACATCGCGTGCGAATTCGCGATTGTAACACCCCAGACCGACCACTTCGAAGCCAATCTCTTCGCTCGCCACACGCGCCGCAGCGATGGCGTGTGTCGCATCACCAAAGATGAAAACGCGCTTGCCTGTGAAATAAGTCGAATCAATCGAGTTGGTCCACCAGGGAAGATTTGTGTGCTCTGCATCGTCAGGCTGATCAATGCCAGCGAGCGCACACGCCTCTTTGACAAAGTCGCGGGTCGCGCCAACACCGATGGGAATGGTTTTCGTGTAAGGTTGTTGGAACTCTCTCTCCAGCCAACGCGCGGTCGAGTCAGCGATTTCTGGATAAAGGACCACATTGAAGTCCGCATGCCCAATACGGGTGATATCAGCTGGCGTGGCATCGAGCGGGGCGATGAGATTGACATCGATCCCGAGATTGATCAGCAAACCAGCGATCTCGGCGACGTCATCCCGATGCCGGAAACCAAGTGCGGTGGGGCCAAGAATGTTACAGGTCGGGCGCGCCAATCCCGACCGCTTGGGACGCGGTGTCCGGTCAGCCAGCGCGCGCACCATTTGATAGAGGGTCTCGGCTGCGCCCCAATGCTCTTTCTTAGAGAACGATGGCAAGTCGAGCGGCACGACAGGCACAGGCAAACCAACGCGTTTCGCCAAGCCGCCAGGATCGTCTTGGATCAACTCGGCTGTGCAAGATGCCCCGACAAGCACGAGGCTTGGATCAAAGCGCTCATAAGCATCATTCAATGTCTGCTTGAATACGTTCGCAGTGTCGGCCCCAAGGTCGCGAGCTTCAAAGGTTGTGTATGCGACGGGGGGACGCTCTGAGCGTCGCTCAATCATCGTGAACAGTAAATCCGCATACGTATCGCCCTGCGGGGCATGCAAGACAAAGTGGACATCCTTCATCGCCGTCGCGACGCGCATCGCCCCAACATGCGGTGGGCCTTCATAGGTCCAGACAGTAAGCTTCATTAGACTGCGAGCCTCCTCTTGCGCACCAAGGGGCGCGCGAAAAGTTCAGCGGCGTCTCCAGCTTGGTCATATCCTTGGATGGGCGAGAACATGAGCTCGATCGACCATTTGGTGACGAGCCCTTCCGCTTCGAGCGGATTTGCGAGCCCCAGCCCGCAAACAGTAATATCTGGCTTCGCGGCGAGGCAGCGATCCAGTTGCTGATCGACATCTTGGCCCTCTGATAAGCGCGTCTCGGGCGACAAGAGATCGAGTTCGGGTCCAAGCAGGTCTTGGTGGAGATAAGGCGTGCCGACCTCGACCAGCGGCATTCCGAGTTCACGGTTTAAAAATCGCGCCAAAGGCACTTCAAGCTGAGAGTCCGGAAAGAAGAAAATCGATTTGTCTTCAAGAAGCGGTCGATAACGAGACACGGCCTTTTCGGCGCGACTGCGCGGCAGTTCGATCACGCGTTCAAATGTTTCTTGGTCGACACCCCAGACAGACGCGGCCGCTTGCAACCATTGGGTTGTCCCTTCAACACCGATTGGGAAGGGTGCATCGATCTGTTTCGCACCGATCCGATCCAATCCAATCGCAGTGTCGCGTAAAAAGGGTTGCGCCAACAGATAGTGGGTATTGGGACCAATCTCGGGCTGAGTATTGGCAGAGCGACCTGGCAAGAACTGAACATTCTCAATCCCCAGAGCTTTGAACAGCCGGTGGAATTGATCTTCGACAATATCTGCAAGAGCGCCAACCACGAGCAGTGACTTTTCACCCTGCTCCACAGGAACGGCGTCATCAACTAAGGCGGCGAGGCACCCGTCCTCACCTTGTGTGAATGTCGTTTCAATGCCCGAGCCCGAATAGTTCAACACCCGAACGTCAGGCATGAAACGCTTGGAGAGTCGTTTCGCGGCGACAGCCAAGTCGAGTTTAATCACTTCAGAGGGGCAAGACCCGACTAGGAACAACATTTTAATGTCCGGACGGCGCGACAAAAGTCGATCAACGACCGCATCCAATTCCTCATTCGCATCTGCCAGACCCGCCAAATCGCGATCTTCAAGAATAGCTGTGGCAAAGCGTGGCTCGGCAAAAATCATCACGCCTGCTGCCGACTGGATCAGATGCGCGCAGGTCCGTGATCCGACAACCAGGAAAAAGGCATCCTGAATTTTACGATGCAACCAGACGATGCTGGTGAGACCGCAAAACACCTCGCGCTGACCACGTTGGCGAATGACTTCAAAAGCGCGATCGGGCGTATCTTCAGACCCGCTCAATGTGTTGATCAGGGTGCTCATACCGCGCCCCCTAACTCCAGCTGAGACGCGGGCTCTAAACGAGCGCGACGGAGTTTCAAAACAAACTGCGCCGCATTAACCACGTAAGCGGCATATGCCGCGAGCGCGATCCACATTTGCAGGCTTGGATCACCCAGGCCAAAAACGGTCACGATCAGATACAGCGTGTGCAGCGCCAGCACCAACATCGAGAAAACATCTTCCCAAAAGAAAGCTGGCGCGAAGAGGTATTGCCCGAAAACGACCTTCTCCCAGATCGCTCCCGTGACCATGATTGTGTAGAGAATCAGCGTCTTGAGAATGATCGATCCGGTTGCGATCGCATAGCCCTCACCGGTCCCTAAATACCGCACAACCAGGGCCAAACTGATTCCAAAAACAATGAACTGTAAGGGGGCTAAAACCGCCTGAACGATCGTCCAGACTGTGTTATCCCGCCGACGTCTCTCAGCAGGCGAATAAAGAGTAGCGCCCTCCGTTTCAGATCGTTCGGCGATCAACATCTCCACGCTTCCAATCGTAGTCCCAGTTGCAGGCTACAGGTTGTGTTCCTTATGTGTCAATATCGTTTTACGTCCATCTAGCTTTACACCTTTCGGATTTATCGCACACTCGCGATAATTGCATAAGCTCTATCTTGTTATCGTTATATCTGCTAAACATGGTGAATGCGCCGTCATGCAACCGTCAGCAAAAACGACCAAAATCGATCAAATTTGATCGATGTTGGGGGGTCAGAAAAAATCCGGTGCATCGGCGT
This sequence comes from Pseudomonadota bacterium, assembly GCA_039820085.1. Classification (GTDB taxonomy): domain Bacteria; phylum Pseudomonadota; class Alphaproteobacteria; order Caulobacterales; family Hyphomonadaceae; genus Henriciella. The sequence goes on along the minus strand of JBCBQS010000129.1, from coordinate 2,587 downwards.
GAGCGACATTCGCAGATATCGGACGCAATACAAATAAAGTGAAGATGCGCGCGGGATCGGCTATATTGGGAGAGGGATAGTGACACAAATCGTAGACAGCGATCTGACTGAGCCGATCAATGAGCTGCGACGAACCATTGAGACGGAAATCCTACCGCGTCTCATGTTGGTTCATTCGGATCGGCAAAACTCCCATCAGGATAAATATTATGAAGATGATCGAATCGAGCGCGATATTGTCGATCGTTTTGTGAATGTCATGATTGATCGCAGCGCCACGTCCGGGCGAGAGATCATTGACCAGTTCGTCCGCACGGGCACGAAGTTAGAGAACATCTATCTCAACTTACTGGCACCCGCAGCTCAGAAAATGGGTGAGCTTTGGGAAGACGATGTCCGCAGCTTCACGGATGTAACGATCGGCCTGTGCCGGCTGCATGAAGTGATCCGGCATAATAGTCTGACCCCAAATCAGACCTACACGCTTCCAGCGCCAGACACGCCGTCCGCGCTTTTGTCGACGGTGTGTGATGATCAGCATGTGTTTGGGATCATTATGGTCGCCGAATTCTTCAGACAGGCCGGCTGGCAAATCAATTGCGAGCCCGCAGCGAACACGGTTGAACTGAGTCGCATCGCCGCCCTGCAAAATTATGACGTAATTGGCCTGTCTATTGCACGTAACTATGATGCAACCGAAATCTCAGAAGTGATCCAGCATTTGCGCGAGTCATCTCTCAATCCGGACGTGAAGGTGATACTTGGCGGCGCATTGATCGCACGCGACCCCACGTTTGCTGGCAAAGTTGGTGCTGATGCTGCGATGACAGACGCGCAGCGTGCCCCAGAAGCGGCAGCGCGCCTACTAGCACACTCCCGAGTCGGCTGCTAAGGAGCCCACCTTTTGATCTGACGGCATAACGAATGGACATCAAATCTCCGCACATCCAGCCTGACGGCGAACCGAGAATAGGCTTCAGCCAACCGGCTGACTATTTTGGAGACTTGTCTGCGGAAACGCTGGGAACTCTGCTTGGAGCGTCCGCCGATATTGCGCTTGTGATCGAAGATGGATTCATCAAAGACGTTGCGCTTGCCAATGAAGCGTTGATCTCAAGCGGATATAAGAAAGATTGGGTCGGTAAGCCATGGATCGAGACGGTCACGATTGAAAGCCGCCCAAAAATTGAGGCCCTTTTGAAGCGCGCGCCTGATGAAAAAGCATGGCGCCAAGTCAATCATGTGTCCCAGTCGGCATTGGATGTCCCGGTCAACTACACCACGATTCCGATCAAAGATGGCAAACAACTCGTCGCGTTTGGGCATGACCTGAGCGAGATCTCTCTCCTACAGCAGAAATTGATCAGCGCGCATCAGGATCTTGAGCGTGACTATGCGCGGATGCGGACGGTAGAAGGGCGCTACCGCCTCCTCTTCAATACCAGCAGCGAAGCGATCTTGATCGTCAATGGCGAAGACTGGACGATTGAAGAAGCCAATGCCGCAGCTGAAACGGTCACAGAACATCTCCAAAAGGACTTGCTGTCATCATCGATCACGAGCCTTTTTGAAGCCGCTGCGGCAGGGCGGATCAATACGATGGTGGCGTCCGCCTCAACGCAAGGGGCCGCGGCTCAGGCCGATCTCGCTTTGAACAATGGCAAACGCGTCAGCCTGTCTGGGTCTGCTTTCATCGAGAATGATAAGAAACGCATTATCATCCGGATCACAGAAGACGGCACCAGCGGAGCGACCAAGGCCTCGAATGCGGCGCTTGATCGAATGGTTGACCACTTGCCAGATGGTCTCGTGATTGCGGATGCTGATCAACGCATTGTTTTAATCAATGATACGTTCGCACAATCCGCGCAACTCTCTTCGACGCAAGACGCAAAGGGTGAACCGCTGAGCGCTTATCTTGGACGGTCGTCTACAGACATCAATGTCCTCTACTCAACGCTTCGCAAAAACGGATTGGTGCGCAACTTTGCAACGATTTCGCGAGACCGGTTTGGCAGCGAAGAGAAAGTCGAAGTCTCCGCCGTCGCGGCGCCAACGAAGAGTGGTGTTGTCTATGCGTTTTCTGTCAGAGGTGTCTCTCGACGTCTAACCCAAGCGCCACGTCTGGATGAAAAACTCCCAAGTGCGGCAACCGATTTCACCGAATTGGTCGGGCGCGTCCCACTCAAAGATATTGTCAATGAATCGACTATGCTGATTGAACGACTGTGTATCGAAGCTGCGCTCAAAATTTCGGATAACAATCGGGCCTCAGCGGCCGAGATGCTCGGCTTAAGTCGACAAGGGCTTTACTCAAAGCTGAAACGGGTTGGCCTCGAAACTGGCGACTAATTTTTCCGCCGATTGAGTGTCCACCTAGATTGACACTCTTATATGTCTATTTTAGCGTCAGCACATGTCGGGCTCACCTTACCCAATGTCGCTTCCATCGCATCCACATTGGCGGGATGTTTTAGAGCTCTTCAAACCCGTGACTTGGTTCCCACCCATGTGGGCGTTTATGTGCGGCGTGGTCTCGACCGGCGCCGCTGGATGGCAGCATTGGCCGTATATTTTTGGGGGCGTA
>JBCBQS010000128.1:0-8165 GCA_039820085.1 Pseudomonadota bacterium | reverse complement strand
AAGAAAAAAGAGAGATTCCGGGATGATTTCCTATCCACCGCCAAAATTTGAAGAACAAAAGTCAGAGATCCTTCAGCGATATCAAATTCTTAGCGAAGATGAATCGACCAATCCCATTTGCTTGGCCGACACGATTGCGCTGGCGATGCATACGCCTTTCGTGATCGCGGCGCTCAATCGTCGATATCGCCAATGGTATCACTGTGATCACGGGTTGGGAGCCTATCCTGAAGCGGATCTGCAGACCTATTTCGCACGCACCCATCTGTCTCAAGCACAGTTCGATGTGCCTGATCTGGCAGCCGAAGAGTTTTTTAGCAACCACACGCTTGGTCTGAAGATTCCAAATTTCGGTTCCCTCGCAGGGGTGCCTTTAATGGACCCGAATGGAAAAAGATTCGGCACACTTTGCGTTGCTGATCGCGGCAAGCGAGACTGGACTGAGCAAGAGCTGAATTTACTCGCCAGTTTTGGTCGTGTTGTCAGCAACGATATCTGTGTTCGCAGCGCCGCACGCTATGCCGTTTTGGACTTGATCGATTTAGAGCGAGAAAAGTGCGACCTGTTTGAGCTCGCAACGATCGATCCGCTGACCAAAGCCCTAAATAGACGCGCCTTTATGAGGTTTTCCGAACGGGAACTCGCCCGCTTTAAGCGCGACAATGGCAGCCTCGCGACGTTGATGCTGGACATTGACCACTTTAAGCAGGTGAATGATGTCCACGGACATGCCACCGGTGACAAGGTCCTCTCGAAAATGGTTTCGATTGCAGCAGGTGTGCTGCGTCAGGAAGACTTGATTGGACGTCTCGGCGGCGAGGAGTTTGCGATCGTTTTGGTCGATTCAAGCGCCGAGGCGGCAATGACCGTTGCAGACCGTATTCGCCAAGCGATTAAACAGGTGAAGTTCCCGAGTGAAACGGGCCCCTTCAATGTGTCGGTCAGCATTGGCGTCGCAGAACCCCTTCTGAATGAGGCAAGCATCACCGACGCGCTCGAACGTGCCGATGCCGCCCTCTACAAAGCCAAATCAAACGGCCGTGACCGGGTCGAAATTGCAACGGAAAACCAAAGCATGATTGCGGCGACTCTCGCAGAAGCTAAGAGCATAGGCCGGATGAACTGAAGGCCAGCACGCCCGTGACTTGACCACGGACCAAGATCAAAAAAAAGCCGCTTGGAACCTCGGTCCCAAGCGGCTTATTTTGATTACGGTGTGCCGTGTCTAGAGCGTGAAATGATCCATCACACTGGCGATCCGACGGACGGCGACCATATAGGCAGCGGTCCGCAGATCCGGGCAGTCTGGGTGACTCTCACGGACGTCACGCATCGCTACATAAGCGGCGCGCATCGTGTCATCTAAACCTGAGCGAACCAGATCAATTTCACCCGCACCGGACTCAAGCTTCTTGCGCAGAGATGGATCGACGCCATTCGGCAACAACGTCTCAAGTTGCTGCAAGAAAGCGAGACTGCGTGCTTCCTCTTGGCGGCGCTGCATGCGACCGAAACGAATGTGCGAGATATTCTTCGCCCATTCAAAGTAAGAGACCGTCACACCGCCGGCATTCGCAAACAGGTCCGGAATGATCGTACAGCCGCGCTCCAATAGAATGTCATTGGCTTCCGCAGTCACAGGACCATTCGCCGCCTCGATAATCACCTTGGCTTTGATGCGATGGGCATTGTCATAAGTGATAACGCTCTCGAGTGCGGCCGGAATAAGAATATCGCACGCTTGCTCAAGACCAGCCGCACCATTCGGTGTAAACTCAACATCAGGAAAATCTGCGAGCGGTTGACCGCTGACCAGATGCGACTTCAAGGCGTCGATATCTAATCCGTTGCGATTGAATACCGCACCATCGCGTTCGATGACACCGACGACTTTCGCACCATCTTCTTGGCTCAAGAATTTTGCAGCGTGATAGCCGACATTGCCGAGGCCTTGCACGATGACAGACTTACCGTCGAGGGTACCCTCTAGTCCCGCAGCGGCGACATCATCAGCGTGGCGGAAGAACTCCTGAAGGGCGTATTGAACGCCGCGACCGGTAGCTTCGGTCCGTCCGGCAATCCCACCTGCGTTCAACGGCTTACCGGTGACACAGGCGCGCGCATTCATGTCTGTTGGATTCATGCGGCGATACTCATCCGCCATCCAGGCCATTTCGCGCTCTCCCGTGCCCATATCCGGGGCCGGGACATTTTGAGATGGGTTGATAAGATCCCGCTTGATCAATTCATATGCGAACCGCCGCGTGATTTTCTCCATCTCGTGGGGTTCCCAAGCGGTTGGATCAATTATCAAGCCGCCTTTAGAACCACCAAACGGGGTTTCGACCAAGGCGCACTTATAGGTCATGAGTGCAGCGAGCGCTTCAACTTCATCCTTATTGACTTCGATCGAGTAACGGATGCCGCCTTTCGCGGGTTCCATATGCTCGGAATGCACCGACCGATAGCCTTTGAACGTGTGCAATGTGCCACGCAAGCGGACAGAAAATTTGACTTCATAAGTTGAGTTACAAACCTTGATGGATTGCGCGACATCTTCTGGAAGGTCGAGCAGTTTAACCGCTCGATCGTACATGAGATTGACGCTTTCAAGAAAGCTCGTCGTTAATGGTGTTTTAGTTTGAATGTTCATTGATCCCTACCTTTTTCAGTTGAAGAGAGGATACAATGCATTGTTTTAATTCAAGATAATTAGATATATTAGTTTCAGAGAGTGTTGAAAGGTTCGGTTAAGTTACGTTACCAATATCGTCCGAATTCACCGGGCTCGGTTTAGCCAATTTTGCATAAATCAATCGGCTCAACCCACGCACACAGCCGTTTCAACGGATCAGTCGAGGCAGTGGAGGTTTCGAATCTAGGTTAAACCTGAGATGCCGGGCGGCTCGCAAATGTTGTGACGGCATGCATCACCAGTTTCTCTTGGACAGCGACGAGATTGCGTCCTGTAAGAGGGACGGATTGGACTTGCGTGAACGGTGCGTTTGTTCCTCTTAGATCTCCGGAAACGGGCGCGACGTCCATGTTCCACGCAATCACGACTAAAGGCGCACTGACCATCGCAATAATCGCCAGCAGCCATCCCGCGAGGCGCGTGAAGTTGAGCGCGTCATCCATGTGCATGCCAGGGTCCTCATTCCAATCAAGATGCAACACTGGGATAACAAATTATGGTTTATGCTCGCTAAAGTAGATTTAGCAATATTTCGCTCCAGGGTAATATTTTGTTTGCGCTTGGAAGCTGAGCGCCAAACCTACAGTTAAGCTTTTGTTCGTCGGTCAACTCTCTAAAGTTTCTGTCTCGGTTTGCTCCGACAACCAGGCCTCTAGAGCTTCGCGATGTACCGAAATGCGAGAGCGCTCTACACGCTTTACGAGTTTTTGTTCTTCAAGCGTCTTGATCGCCTTCGAAATACTGATGCGCGTCACTGCCAGGATTTCAGCGAGTTCAGATTGCGTGAACTGCACAGCAGTTGGACTGTGCTTCGTTATCGTGAGCAGGCGTTTCGCCAATCGAATAATAAGCGGTTCCTGCCGTTGCTCACGCAGATAGCCAAGCGCTGTCATGAACCTTTCGGATAGATCCTTGAATAAGAATTCCGCAAACGTAACGTCCTGAGAAATGAGATGATAAACATCGTTTCGGTCGATCATCACCACTCGCGTATCATCCTCGACAGCAATGATTTGAAATGGGTTCGGCACCTTAAGGTGCATGCCCGCATGATGCAGCACCTCGCCTATGGTGCGATAAATCGCCGTCGGGACAGGTTTGCCATCTTGGAGATAGGCGAGCGTCGCTTTTCCGCGCAAAATGATGAGGAGATCATGATCGGTCTGAGCATATTCTAAAATGATGTCGTCTTGATCGGCAGACAAAAAGCGGCCACGCGTTTTGATCACTTCCCAGCTCACGTCTGAAAACGCGTCGATTTGATCCCCTGATTTTGCCTCTACGCTTCGCAACATGTCTCACTCTCGCTTGGCGCGCCACTCACATTGGTCTGGGGGCACTCCCGCAGCTTCTTATCCCTCTCGTCGCAAAGAAACGCGATCGAGTCGGCTTTAGCCCATCGCCTTTTACATTAACTTTTGTACGATTGGTGCTTGCTTGAAGTAAAGGCCAACCGGACAAGAAATAAGACACTCAAACAGTGATTGAGCGCGGGCATTGAGGTCATCCGAAAAAGAGACGTCACCCCGTTTCAGAGCATGCGTGGCTCGCATCAAATTGAAACGCGTATTCGTAAAATGCGACCCCGTTCGGGCCGACCCACGCGCCAATCCCTCGATCGTCCGACACAGTGTAGCAATACATTGGCTTGGCTGTGAGATTTTTCAGGCTCACATGCGCCGTCAAGTCCGGGCCTTCACACGTGAAGGTTTGAGCAACCTGGACCCCATCATAGACCGCAAGCGCCCCATTCTGTATTCCGAACTTTGGTGTCAGCCGCTCACGGCAGTCCTGAGATTCAACAAGTGTCGTGAAGGGAGTCGCCGATACACGATCCATCGTCCCGCGCCGAATGGCCTCATCGCCAAACTGGGCCGCCGATGCACACCCGGCAAGGAAAACAAAGCTCAACGGGAATAGGTTTCGAATGCGCACAGTCACCTCCTGTTTCGGCAGCATGCCTTCTGCAAAAAGCCATCAAGCTAAGCTGCTTCAGCTCGGATGACCGGAAAAAATATGCGCCACGTCATCCCGTGTTCGCGGCATCGCGTTAACATAAAACTACCTTGAGTAGATTTTCGAAATCCCTGTTCGAGCGGGACCAAGGTTAATCGAAACCACGAAAATCTTAGTAAAGTAACAGAATTTCAACTCTATGTTGTAATTCACGGAAGGATGAACCGTGATTTCCCTGGGGGCAAAATGAGTTCGGAATTCGATTTGGTCGTGATTGGTAGCGGTCCTGCTGGCCGTCGCGCTGCCATTCAGGCGGCGAAGCTCGACAAGTCTGTTCTGGTGATTGAAAAGTTTGCGCGTGTCGGCGGGGTTTCTGTGCACTCCGGCACAATCCCCAGCAAGACTCTGCGAGAAACCGTTCTCAACCTATCTGGTTGGCGCGAGCGCGGTTTTTATGGCCGCACCTACAAAGTCAAAAACCATATAACCGTCGATGATCTAAAACACCGGCTCGGCCAAACCCTCGATCATGAAGTTGATGTTTTGGAGCATCAGTTTGCCCGAAACAGTGTTTCGCTCAAACAAGGATGCGCAAGGTTTTCTGCGCGGCATGAGATTGAGGTTATGTCCGCACAGGGACAAGTCGAAACCGTCCGATTTAAAAAAGTACTGATCGGCGTTGGTACCAAACCTTTTCGCCCAGATCACATACCGTTCGATGGAGCGCGGATCATTGATAGTGACGAAATCCTGAACATTGATGCCCTCCCACGTTCGCTGACAGTGATTGGCGCCGGCGTGATCGGGATCGAATATGCAACAATCTTCAGCGCGCTGGATATTTCCGTCACCGTTGTGGAACCGCGCGCGAATATTCTCGGCTTTGTTGACGATGAACTGATTGCTGAATTTACCCACGATTTGCGAGATCGCGGCATGAAGCTGCGCCTGGGGTGCCGCGCTGAACGTGTGTCGCTTGATGGTGACAATTGCTTTGTCGACTTGAGCGACGGACGGCGGATCAAGTCAGATATGGTGCTTTATGCCGCCGGCCGGATGGGCGCTTCGTCTGATCTCGGATTGGAGCATGTCGGGCTTAGCCCAGATTCACGCGGGCGTCTGAGAGTTGATCCAGAAACGTACGAAACAGAGGCGGAAGGCATTTATGCTGCAGGCGACATTATCGGGTTTCCGAGCCTCGCTTCGACGTCAATGGAGCAAGGGCGCATAGCGGTTTGCGACGCATTTAATGTGCCCGACGCGCCGAAACCAGAGCACTTTCCATATGGCATCTATGCCGTGCCTGAGATTTCAACCATTGGATTGTCAGAGCGAGAACTGAGAGAAAAGCGGATCCCCTATGAAAGCGGCATCGCGCGATTTCGCGAGACGTCTCGAGGACACATTATGGGTCTTCAAACGGGTATGTTGAAACTGCTATTCCACTTGGAGACGCATAAATTACTCGGCGTACACATCGTCGGCGAAGGGGCGACCGAGCTCATTCATATCGGCCAAGCTGTGCTCGTGCTCGAGGGTAAGCTCAACTATTTTATCGACAATGTGTTCAACTATCCAACGCTCGCTGAAGCCTACAAAATTGCCGCTTTAGACGCTTGGAACCGGATCAGTTTACATCCTGCGCCGACCTTGGACATCGTCGAGCCTGCACCGCTATCGGTCATAAACGGATAATCGGAGACTTTATGTCAGAGTCAAAAAAGCCTGCTGCGCCAACATCCGGTAACACGCTCATGCTGCTTGCAGTCACATCGCTTGCGGTCTCGAACATGTTTGTCGGGATCGTCAACGCCAATCGTTTTTTGATCGCTGCCAGCGCGCTGTTGGCGGCGGCCTTTGCGTTCACTTACTTGTTTCGCAGCCGTTTGTTCACGCCATTTAAAGCGCGCAGCGCGACTGAACGTTATGGCCCAAAGCTACCCATCTGGGTGTATGGCGTCGTTCTCTTCGTCGCCTTGCCAGCTTTTGTGGCGTTTATGCAATTCATCGACCCAACATTGGTCTTGGAATTCTAGGACCAGTATGACCTCTACGCCCTCCACTCCCGCGGACAATCATATTGGTCGTCGCATTCGAAATGCTCGGATTGATGCTGCGATGACCCAATCACAATTGGCCGACTATTTGGGCTGTTCGAGCCAACAGGTGCACAAATATGAAAGCGGCAGCAATCGCGTATCAGCTGGCACGCTATTTGTGATCGCACGGGTGTTGGATCATCCGCTAGACTGGTTCTTCATCGACGCGGACACCCATGCATCAAGCGCGCCACTGCTCCCCTATTCTTTGAACTGAGATCAGATCAGGCAGCGACGGTTTTAATATCGCCGCCGCGCTTTGCAGACTCATCGAGAATTCCGGGCGCATCCCATTCCCCTTCCGGACGAATAATGATCATCGGGTCTGCGCTTGATCGAATAACATCAGGGTGCTGGGCAATTGAAATCTCGATTTCGCAGTATTCAAAATCCGAGAAATAGAAGTTTGGGTGATCGTCCATCAAGCGGCAGTTTAAGGTTTTTGACCAGAGCGGCCAAAGACGCGCTTGGATCTGAGCAAGCATACGCCGATACCCCTTGCGTGCTGCCAGCTCGAGCGCAGCGCCGAGCAGCACTTTGACCACGCCGCTCCCGCGAAACTTTGGAATAATGCTCACGCGTTCGATTTTTCCAAACTCAGAGAACCAGCGAAGTCTCAAAGTGGCAACGGGTTGCCCATCCGCATAGGCGAGTAAGTGACAGGCGCAAAAATCATTGCCATCAAACTCTTCTTCATACGGACAGTCTTGCTCACCCATAAAGGTCAACGCGCGCACCGCGACGGCTTTTTGATAATCATCGAGTGTACGCACAAGTTCGATTTGGAAACGCGCTTTGAGCGCCGCTTCAAGCGGTTTGATCAATCCGGATTCACCAATCGGCGTAATTGGGAGCATTAGGCATCCTCCTCATTCGGCGTTGTGAGAGCGCCTTGCATCCATAATTTGTCCGCACCGAACCCGGCTGGACGCCAGCCGAGGCTTTCCATCGAGCGCGCGCCGTCTTCTGTTGCAGCGCGGGCAAAGCACGGCACTTGGGCATACACTGTCACGCGGATCACACCTGCGCCGCTCATCACAGCTTTCCGTGCCGCTTTGGTTTCACCGGCATAAATGCCGATATAGACGGCGGCGCACGGCTCGCCGGCAGCAGCGATATGCTTATCGTCTGGGGATTTTGCGATAAACTGGTCGGCCTCCACCGCGCGTAAGCCCAACTCTGACAGCGGCACGGAGATCACCAAGCCTTCGATGGGGTCAGCATAGACCCATGCTGTGATCCCGGTGAGATTATGCAAGTGAGCGAGGATGTCAGGTTCGATCAAACGGTCACCGACCAAACGTTCGCCTAGGTCGAGCATTTGCGGAATCTCTTCAGCCGACGCGGCGCGCCAACCAAACGCTGCCATATGCTCAATCATTTTCGACTGATCGACCACAAAGGGATATGTTGTG
>JBCBQS010000127.1:0-8169 GCA_039820085.1 Pseudomonadota bacterium | reverse complement strand
CAAATCGACTTAATGATCGGGGTATTCATTGGCAGATATCCGCGCTCGTCTGCCAGGTATTCGGCTTGCATTGGCAGCCATGCAGCAACGATGTCGCCGACTTCGTAGCGCTCATGCGGCGCCACTTTATACCATCCAATCGGCGCGCTCGGGCTCGGATTGTATAGCAGCTTCGGGTCTCGATCGAACAAGCTGAACCCCAGAGTGCCTAGACCGACGAACATGATTGCCAGCGGGAAGAATCGGCGTTTCATGAATGCGCCGCAATTTCTTCAACGACCAACTTGGGCTTGGAAGTGCGGCCCAATCGGTGACCTAATAGCCGCCAAGATTCCGCTGATAATGTATCGATGTTTTGCCTTTCGTGCAGCTCATCAAACACGAAAAGAAGTCTCTTACAGGCATCTTTTCCATTTCGGCTAAGCAAGATACTCGCCCCGGGTTTTACTCCTGGCACAAGGCTCAAAGTATCACCCGGTCGAACTGCTTGAAACACGTGAATCGACCAACTTTGAGTACCATATTTGTTGGCAGTCCACTTTTCGTAGGCGAAAATATCTCCGGGCCTGAACGCGGCAATCGATCGCTGCCAGTCCAACCGGATGCATCTGACCGGGTTGCCGAACAAAAGCCTGTGGTTTCGTCTGCGTTTTCGCCACGTCAGCATAACCAAAGTCAGGTCACCCAATATGGGTTTTATCGTCGTCATCTGAATAGCGTTCAATTTCTTCTTCGGTGTAGACGACGGTCCCGCCATGTTTGCGCCATTTGGGGCCAGTCCCTTTGCAGCGCCAATTTGCTAAGGTTCCTGGACTTACCCGCAGCTCTCTTGCTGCTTCCTTGGCGAGTAAGTATTTCGACTTTTTGGGTTTCTTGGACTTCTTGTTTTCGTCATCATCTGACATGTTCAAACTCCTTCATTCGATTTGAAACGCGTTCCGGAGATACGCCTTTCGTGAAGGATCAAGACAAATTGGTATAGTTAATTACAGGCCGAAAATGACCACTAACTCCGTCGGACATGCGTTAACCACGCCAGAGAAGGCTCTGGCGTGGTCTGAGTTACTCAACTGAAACTGTAGTGTTAATTAGGGTTCCATAGGATGACATGTCGGCCTGTTTTACCTTTAACCGGCGCCAGATTTGCGTAGATCCGGTGAGGCCCAATTTGTGGGTCGGCGAGCGTAATCGAGACATAATCGCGTCCAGATGATTTCGCTGTGCGGACCCAACCACCTCCGATCTCTGAAGATGTTTCGCCTGCAAAGACGCGATAATCGGGCTGGCCCTCCATTGCTTTTTCGCTGTTCTTTTCGAGCCGAATGGCGGCGGTTAGATTGAGCATTGCCAGTGTGCCTTCAAAGCCGTTTTCCGTTTCGCTGACGTATCCGAGTACGTTTGCCATGGTGTTTTCCTTTCGTTTCCAAATGTCGAAGTGAACTTAATTGTCCCCGTCGACACTGAACCTTTTGGGCGGCAATCGCACGGCCTGAACCAGCACGGGCGGAGCGTTAGCGGAGCACTTGGCGAGGACATGAATTTTGGCGCGCGAGGAGCCGCACAGCGGCGGGGAAAATTCTTGCTCGCGCTAAGTTTTGGGACGGTCTGTTGTCGACCAGGTCATTCAGGCATGAGACGGGAACAAACCAGTTTCATGAGTTTGGAAATGGATGGTGAGCCTCCACAGCGAACATCGACGAATGTTGTTTAGATGCGAGAAATGCGCCTGGTTTATACAACACTATTCGTTAGGTTACGGGCGTTTTCGCATATGGGTGGATGCGTTTAATCTTTGGCGTCCAGAGAACGGCAAACACCGGAACCGAACACATGCATAAGTCGTCTTGCGCTCATCAACATGCTTTGATCATGTTCTATCAATGCGCAATGATGGATACAATTCCTGATAAGTGTTGCACCGTGGATCTGCCCCCAATTCTGGTAGGTATAGCGATAGACCAAGCATCCATGCGGGTCTGTTCCAGTTGATCGGCGAGTACGCGAAGCCCTCACCATCGTATGCGGGGTCGGGGTCTGAGGCGCCCCAATCATAGTCATGAATCGTAATAATGGGCGCGCGCCCATTTACCCATATTTCAGCGATCATCTGCTCTTGAACAACCAGCGTCATGCGCGGACGCGGACCAAGGCGAGAGGTCAAGTAACTACGGTTCTCGGTGGGCATGTTTGAACTCCTTCCCCACCCCTTTCATTTCTTTCCCGGTAGGTGGGATGGGGCGGCGCGAGAAGTGTCAGCTCGGGTGCATAAGGGCCTGCTGCAAGGCGGCCAGGAAAGTCGCCCTTACAATGAAAGTAAGCCCATAAAACCGCCGCCTTGCGGATGGACCGCGCGCGGGCAGATACGCCGACCGCCCCAGACCAACGAGGAGGGAAATAAAAAAAAGCGTGCGTGCGGACGTGCGCTGACCATACATACCACCGGCAAATAATCGTGAAATTTGCTAGGCAGTCTCAGCGATTTGATGTGCGACAGGGCGAACCCAGTCGGGCGCATATTGGCGGTTTTTGAACAGAGATGCTCGCGTCGCTGCATCTCAGTTCTCAGATTAAAGACGCACAGCCTGGTCATCCACGCCGTTTTTGCCAAGATAGCGCTATGCCTGGAAAATAAGTCCGGCGGGTTTACCGGCGGCGACAAGATTTTTAGGCGCAGCGTTGCGCATATGGATGGATTGCCCCCCCAATAGTCTTGGAACGTGTAGCTCCATCGGTCAGATAGACTGATTTTGCCGGAACTTGTGCTGTCAGACCGAGTAGGTTGGCAGCCTTTGCAGACGAAACTTGAACGACATGTCCGCCTTTGGCCGCAATAGCTAGAGCCGCCTGGTCTTCACGACCAAACGGCTCTCTTAGACTCTATGTTGGGCTATCTACTTTTTCTCTGTGAACCAAGCGACGACTTCACCGACTGCACGATCAATTGCTTCTGGCTGGTCGTAGTAAGCAAGGTGGGGAGTGTCATCCCAAATGGTCTTGGTTTGAGTGGATGCGGGCACCGCTTCCATGTGACGTTGAGCGGCGCTCGGAAGGAAGTTGTAGTCTCCGTGGATCATGAGCCATGGTGTGGTTAGCGTCTCTGCTGCACTGATGGATTCATAGGCGAGGAGATCTGCGTCGCTCATCACCGCGTAACGGTTCTCCCAAAGACCGCGCTCAGCCCAAGAACCATACCAGTCGTATACGAATGCACCCGGCATTCCGACGTTCATATCGACTGGATCGGCGGCTTTAACATAGTCAATCTCACCCGTGGCTTCGAACTTTGCTTTTGCAGTTTCACCTTGAGCTTTGCGTGCCGCCAGTCCCTCTTCGGTCAGCCATTCAACATCACCTTCGGCGTCGCGGTAATGACCTGCAATCGTTGCAAGCGCATTCAGCCCTTCAATTTCGGCAGCGGCGCGGAAAGCGATGGAGCTGCCCTGACAGATGGCGAGGATCGAAACCTGGCTCACGTCTACGTCTGGGCGAGATCGAATATACTCGACCGCGGCTTTCAGGTCCTCGACTTTATGGAAAGGGTTTTCCCATGCTCGAGGCTCTCCGCCGCTCTCACCGCGATAGCGGCTATCATAGGCGAGCGTGACAAAGCCTTGGTCCGCCAAGCGCTGTGCGTATTCCGTTGGCGCTTGCTCTTTCTGGAAGGTCATGGGGCCAATGATTACGACTGCAGGACGCTTGCCGGTTTCTTGAGGGGTGTAGACATCTTCGACTAGCGGTGTGTCTTCGACGTGAAAGGTGATTTTTTCCATGTTTGTTGATCCTTGAATGATGTTAGCTTGGGCTTCGAACGCGCCCGTTTCGGTCGACAGAAGAAATGTGAAAGCGGCTGCAGATCCGGCGAGGAAGCCACGGCGGCTGATGTTTGAAATGAAGTTTGCCATGTCGATCTCCTTGGTTTGACTTGGTTGAGTCGAACTTACGGAGATCGCGGCATCTGCGATTGTACGGGTATGCCCGTTTTTTGAAGAATTCTGCTTATTGCGGCCTATATGATCTGGAATATGAAGACCTATCAGGACACATACCCCAGCGAACCGCTGCTCCGTGCGAGCGATCTTGTCCGCCCGAAAGCGGCAGCTCTTCTTAATTTGGAGTTCTTTGAGGCGGAGCCTGCTTTGATGGAGCCGGAGGTCTACGCTCAGCACCACGTCCTCTTGAACCTTAAGGAAACACCTTATCGCGCAGAAAACTGGCGAGACGGCGAACACCGTGACTTCATGCTAAAGCCAAATGATATAATCGTGACGCCAGCGGGTGTGAAAACCGGCTGGCGTTGGCACGAGCAATCAAAGGTAATTGTCGTCACCCTAGATCCAGAGCGTTTGGAGACCTTTGCGAAAAGCGAAGTTGGAATCTTGCTGACCGAGCAACAGTTGCAAGACCTGCCGCAGTTTGAAGACGCCGACATCGTCGCCGCATCAATTATGCTGCTTGATGCATTGAAACTTGGAGGCGCTGGCTCCGACGTTATGTTTGAAAGTCTCGCGCGTGTTTTTCTGATCAAGCTCATTCAAAAATACGGAGACGAACGCAGTATGGACGCTGAATTCTCTCGCGCCTATACCGCTGATCAACATCGGCGTGTGCTCGATTTACTCGCGGACCGGTTTGGCGAAGATATTGGGGTTGAGGAAATGGCAAGCGAAGCCGGACTTTCGTCGTCTCATTTTTCACGCATGTTCAAAGCCGTCATCGGGGATGCGCCATATCAATTTCTAACTCGGTATCGGGCTGAACGCGCGGCGGAGATGTTGATTGATCCAGCGCGCCCCGTGATTGATGTGGCACTGGCCTGCGGTTTCTCAGATCAACCGCACCTCACACGCGTGTTCAAACAAATCCATGGCGAAACACCAAGGCGTTGGCGGATACGTCAAAATGTATAACCGCCGCGGCCTTTTGAAGTATAAGTTGATAAATCCCGCCTGCCTAAAATGCGTCGCCAAGCGGCGTGAGCCACGCGACTAAGCTTGGAGAAATTGTCCATCAATTGGGATGGTAGCGCCGGTCACAAATGACCCTTCATCGGACGACAGTGCTAAAACCACTTTTGCGATCTCATCAGGCGTTCCCGCCCGGCCCATTGCTGCAAGCGTGCCGAAAAACGCAACTTCTTCGGTTGTCCAATCGCGCCCAATAAATCTAAATAGGTCAGTTTGCGTAATTGCGCCTGGAGCCACAGCCAACACACGCACACCGCTTGGTCCGGCTTCTTTAGCCACGCCTTCGGTTATGGCTTCAACCGCCCCTTTTGTGGCGCCATAAGCAACTTGAGTGTTGGGTGCGTGAGACCCAAAAGCAGAACTCGTATTTATGATAACGCCCGCGCCAGCTGCTTTCATAATCGGGAGCTGGGCTTGGATCGCGTAGAAAACCCCATCAATATTCGTGCGTATAATATCTCGATAACCTTCGATTGTGGTCTCTTCCATTGGTGAGGGAGGAATGGCGATTCCAGCGTTGTTAAAGGCGATGTCTAGGCGACCGAATTTCTCCATTGTCTGTTCGACAAACCCGAACACTTGGTCACGATCGCGAACATCAGACTGGATATAGTGAGCGGTCCCGCCGGCATCTTGGATCTCGGCTTCAACAGCGCGGCCGAGTTCAGCGCGGCGTCCGTTGAACGCGACATTGGCGCCCTCCGCGGCGAACGCTTTGGCGGTGGCGGCGCCAATACCGGATGTTCCGCCCGTGATGAGAACAGTCTTACCGGTAAATCGCTTCTGTGAGGATGGTTTCGTTTGAGCACTCGCCGAACCCACCAACGCAGCCCCTGCTAGGATTGTTGCGCCCGACACGACAGTACGTCTCGAAATGTTACTGGAATTTTCGTTAATCGTCATCGACAAATCTCCAAAGTCATTTGAGGGTTGTGAGCCTCTCAATTTAGAGCGACTACTCGCTTCAAGGAGTGCCAAGTGCAAACTCAGCAAACAACGGACATTGAGCCGATTTACAAAGCTGAAGCATTTCCTGAAGCTCGAGTGAGCTATGGCCGCCATCCTGGTCGCGATCGGAAAAACTCTGTGCCGACTGTATCGGCGTCGAACTCAATCGATATTACATTTTTCGCGCACACGTCTGTTATCGCGCGCGCTTCAAAATCTATAGAACAAAGACGCCATTATCGGGCGGGTACCGGTGGAATTCATGGATCAGAGCCAGTGACCTATTTCGGAACCGATGGACCATCAGAGTACATCGAGATACAGCCGACCGAAGAACTGATCAATCAGATACAAAATGAGTCTGGTTGCCAGCCCATGCGCGAACTTCCCAGTTTAGATGACCCTGTTCATTGGAGCGTTAGCACTCTTTTCCGGGCCCACATGTTAGGCGGTATTTGGTTAGATCCATTATCCGCCGAAACCTGTGTTCAAGTGCTTCTCGCGCATGTCGCGTACACTAAACTCGAAGGCGTTCGTCGATTGAATGATGAGCGGCTGAGCCACCACCATCTAGTAGCATTGAATGAGTATACGCGCGCTAACATATCCACTTGGCCGAGATTGTCGGAACTCGCCGCACTGTGTCATCGAAGCCCATTTCACTTTTCCCGCAGTTTCAAACGCACCACGGGCGTTTCGCCAAGCCAGTTTGTAAGGATGATGAAGATGGAGAGGGCCAGAACGAGTCTCGAAAGTGGTCTATCGGTTCAGGAAACGGCCAAGGGGGTTGGATATCGATCTGGACATAGCTTCCGGTCTGCATTTGCCCGACAATTTGGATCACTTCCATCAAAACTCTGATCTGATCGCTGTGTCACCAATCGATCAGACGGCGATCGCGCCAGAAGCCGCCTGTCGGCCCATTATCTGCTAGCGTTGCGAGCCAGATGGCTGTGTCCGCCCCTTCCCGCGGCGACCGGCTCGCCGCTTGTCCGCCCATTCTTGTGCGAACCCAGCCCGGGCAGGCAGCATTTACTTTGACTGAACGTCCGAGCGCCTGCGCTGAAGAAAGCGTCACTGCGTTCAAGGTGGCCTTTGATACCGAGTAAGCTGCAGGGCCGGATAATCCTTCACTGAAGCTTCCCCAACCGGACGACACATTCACGATCCGCCCCCAACCTCTGCTCTTCATTCCGGGGCCAATCGCTTGAATGATCGCAAGCGGTGCGAGGGCGTTGATCGCAATCGATGAAGACACATCAGAAATGCTAGTTTCCAGTGCAGTTCCTGGCATGAGAATCCCAGCATTGTTGATCAGAATATCAACGGGTCCATTCTCTTCTTCGATCTGTCGAGATTGTTCCAAGACCGTAACGGGATCTGTGAGATCCAACGCGACGCCTTGAGTCCCTCGACCGATAGCCTCTGCTGTTTGTTTTGCGACAACTTCGTCGCGGGCAGCAGCGAGAACGATGATATCGTCTCGCTGTGCCAAGGCTTCCGCAATGGCTCTGCCTATCCCGCGATTTGATCCGGTGACTAATGCGGTACGCTTCATGATAAACTCCAAAAAATGGACCGTGTGAGCCGGGCTGATGAGCGCTAACAGTATCGTTATTTTTCGATCTTTGGCGCTTAGCCAGGTCGGTTCGTTGTTAGTTTTAAACGCTCGAGTATAAACTCGTGGGAGCGGCAAATGCGTCGATCCATAGGGTCGTCGCAACGATCGCAACAAAAAAGACAATTGAGATGCTAGAAAGTGGGTTACGCTGTTTCATGGGCCTGCTCATCGTTGATTAGTTGATGAATGCAGACCTATCGCTCACTCCGAGAATATGATTGTCGCAGAATGCTTAGAAATTGAACAATCCTGCTCGTTCCTAAAACCGGACATTGCGAAACCGCCGATTGGTTGGAAAATCGGAGGTCTGCTCAAGAGATTAAAATCCACATCAACAGACGCACACATAATGCGTTGGCAAATCTCGAAGAGATGTTACACATTCATTATTGAGACGCATTCGCAGCACCATTCGTCTTGCAACGCGCACCAGATTGAAAAAGGTCTTGCGGCTTGGATGATCGCCCCACTCAAGATACTCCATTGAACAAAGCAATCGGCGAACTGGCCGAATATCGAAATAATGTACCTGTTGTTCCGCCAGCTCGAACAGTGCCGACTGAAATACAAGACCTCTTCGAGAATTACCGATTAAGTCTGACCGCGACCCTTCGAAAGTTGTACGGTGACGGGCCG
>JBCBQS010000126.1:0-8278 GCA_039820085.1 Pseudomonadota bacterium | reverse complement strand
CTTTACCCGATCACAACCGAAGGTCAGGTCACCGGCTACATGGCCCGCGCGATTTTAATGCGACTGTCGCCCCGCGTGCGCGCGCATTTGGGTGACGCGTACGGATTTACAAAAAGCGAGCTTGAAATTCTTGAACTCGTTCTGCGTCGTTTCAACCTGGACCAGGTGGCACAGCTGCGCGGCATCAAGATGAATACCGTGCGCACCCATGTCGCGCGGCTGATCCAAAAACTAGACTGCCACAGCTTGGTCGAAGCGGTTTCGACCGCTGTCGAGATTTCGACAATTCTGGCGGGTGACCCACCGATTACGACGCCAGCACCAGACCAACACACGCAGACGCAAGAGGCGCGATTGGTGTCTTTGGAAACACCCGGCCACAGTATGGAATATCGTCGTTATGGGTCCCCTTTAGGCCGACCCGTTCTGGTGCTTCACTCGCTTGAATATGGGTTCGCGCCCTCTGATGAAATGATTGATGCGGCGCATGCCCGCGGGCTCAGCCTCATCTTCCCGATGCGCCCTGGATTTGGCGCCTCAACGGCGACCAACACATTGGCCGAAGCGACCCGAAATGTGAAAGAATTCATCCGCGTGCTTGGGCTCAAAGATATCAGCTTGATCGGCTTGTCTTTGGCGGCGCCTTTAGCGCTCGCCGTGCAAGACAAAAACCCGCGTATTCGCGAAACCAAGCTGATCAATTATGGCCTGAATGTCGGTGATAAGCTTTCGCAGATTCGGCCGCGCTGGATTGGTGGCTTATTGCGCATGACGCTGAACTCGCCTGCGAGCTTCATGTTTGGCGTGCGCAGCATGGTGTCGATGATCCGCACGTTTGGTGGATTACGGTTCTATCGCACCCTATATCGCAACCAATCAGCTGACCTCGACTATCTGGAACAGAATGCCGATTTGTTCGATCGCGCAGCCGACATAATGGCCTCTGCCGATCGCACCAATGTTTCAATCGATCTGGAAACGGCGTTTCTTCCCAACCCGGATATTGAGCCACTGATCAATCGCGCCGCGGCGCTAGAAGTGATCAGCAGCGCCGACCAACATGGTGTTGGACCTGATGATGTTAAAGCCGATGCAGCGCGTCTCGGTGTTGGGTTTCAGCATGTTTCGCACACCGGACGGAATTGGATGTTTCAGAACCCAAACACATTGTTCGACATCATGGCGGCGCAATAAGGCCGCCTCTCCCGTGGGCACCCCTTCTCAGCGCCGCGCGCGCGCCTACTATGACCGATATGGACTTATCACCAAATCCCGCCCTTGAGCCGTTTCGCGCCAGCGTTCGCGCCTTCTTTGAAACCGAGTACCCACAAGACATTCGCGCCAAAGTCGCCACCGGTGCCAGTCTGACGACCGAAGAGGTGCGGAAATCCGAAATGGCACTCGGCGCGAAGGGCTGGCTCGCCAGTGCCTGGCCGGAAGAGTATGGCGGACCGGGCTGGAGCTTAGAGGAACAGTACATCTTCGACGAAGAGCTTGAGCGCGCCGGCGTCCCAACGGTCACCCCAATGGGGGTCATCTATGTCGGCCCGATCCTGTATACGTTTGGGTCGCAGGCGCAAAAAGACAAATGGCTGCCGGGCACGCGCGACGGCTCGCTCGGTTGGGCGCAAGGCTATAGCGAGCCCGATAGCGGATCAGACCTCGCTTCACTTCAGTTCTCGGCCAAGCGTGACGGCGACGAATATGTGCTGAATGGCACAAAGATCTGGACCAGCGCCGCCCAGCATGCCGATTGGATTTTCTTGCTCGCGCGGACCTCTAAAGAAGACAAGAAACAGCTCGGTATCAGTTTCATTTGCTGCGAGATGGATCGCCCCGGCGTCACGCTCAACCCAATCATCACGATTGATGGCAAGCACGTCCTCAATATGGTGATCTTCGAAGACGTTCGCGTGCCGGCTGACTATCTGATTGGCGAGGAAGGCAAGGGCTGGACCTATAGCCAATATTTGCTCGGCTTTGAGCGCACGTCTTATGCGCGCATTGGCGGCAAGCGAAAACAGCTCAGCCATATTCGCGCTTTGGCCACCGCAGAGCCAACCGGTGGCAACACGAAACTGATCGATGACGACGCCTTTTCTCGCAAACTCACGGATGCCGATATGGCCGTCGACGGGCTTGAGATGACGGTGTTGCGAGTGCTGTCAGCTGTCAAAGATGGCGGCAGCCCCGGCAAAGAAGCGTCGATCATCAAAATCCTTGCGACGGAAACCGCGCAGCAAATCACCACGCTCTATCTCGACGTTGCCGCCGCGCAGGGTCAGCGCAAGTTTGAAGACAGTGTCAGTCCGGATTGGACCGGTCATACCGACTATGCTGCGTCTGGGGTATCGACCTATTTCGGGGCCCGCGCCCAAAGCATCTATGGCGGCACAAACGAGATCCAGAAGAATATCATCGCGAAACGTGTTCTCGGGCTTTAAGGTCGAGGTGACCTGAGAAATCGCGCCAATCCTCTTATCTTTCGGCAAACAGGCCCCTTTTCCACTTGCCCGTGAGGCCGACTCCCCGCTATAGGGCAGCCGTTTGCGTGTTGTGTCAGGGCAGCGCGGGATGAAAAGGAAATAAGAGATGCCAAAACGCACCGATCTTCAGTCCATTCTTGTGATCGGTGCCGGACCCATCATTATCGGCCAAGCCTGTGAGTTCGATTATTCTGGCGTCCAAGCCATCAAGGCCCTCAAAAGCGAGGGCTACCGGGTGATCTTGGTCAATTCCAATCCGGCGACGATCATGACCGATCCGGGGCTTGCAGACGCAACCTATATCGAACCAATCACGCCGGACTTTGTCGAAAAGATCATCGAGATCGAAAAACCGGATGCGCTGCTCCCGACCATGGGTGGTCAGACCGCTTTGAATTGTGCCCTCGCCCTTGAACAGGCGGGGGTTCTTTCTAAACACGGGGTCGAAATGATTGGCGCGCGCGCGGATGCCATCGAAATGGCCGAGGATCGCAAGCTGTTTCGCGAAGCCATGGACCGGATCGGGTTGGAAAACCCAAAGGCTGAAATCGTCTCCTCGCCCAAGAATGAAGATGGGTCTTACGATCGCATCATCGGCTTGAAAAATGCCATGGAGGCGCTGAGCCATGTTGGCCTGCCAGCGATCATTCGTCCGGCGTTTACACTTGGCGGTACCGGCGGCGGGGTCGCTTATAATCGCGCTGAGTATGAAGAGATTTGCCGCGCCGGGATTGCCGCATCACCGGTGGCACAAATCCTCGTCGATGAAAGTCTTCTCGGCTGGAAAGAGTATGAGATGGAGGTGGTCCGCGACACCGCAGACAATGCCATCATCATTTGTGCGATTGAGAATATTGACCCCATGGGCGTGCACACGGGCGACTCAATCACCGTTGCCCCTGCCCTCACTTTGACCGACCGAGAATACCAAGTCATGCGCAACGCCTCGCTGGCGGTTTTGCGCGAGATCGGCGTTGAGACGGGCGGGTCGAATGTCCAATTCGCGGTGAACCCTGCCGATGGACGTTTGGTCGTCATCGAAATGAATCCGCGCGTGTCGCGATCATCCGCCTTGGCGTCAAAAGCCACGGGCTTCCCGATTGCAAAAATCGCGGCCAAGCTCGCCGTCGGATATACGCTCGACGAACTCGACAATGATATTACCGGCGTCACACCGGCCTCGTTTGAGCCAACGATTGACTATGTCGTGACGAAAATCCCGCGCTTTGCTTTTGAAAAGTTTGAAGGTGCGGAGCCACTTCTGACCACAGCGATGAAGTCGGTCGGTGAAGCCATGGCGATCGGGCGAAACTTTCAGGAAAGCGTCCAGAAGGCGCTCTGTTCACTTGAGACTGGTCTCACCGGTTTTAACGAGATTAGTTTCAAGAGCGAAGACGCGCTCAGCGAAGCTTTGTCCAAGCAAACCCCAGATCGCTTACGTGTGGTCGCCCAAAGCTTCCGCATGGGGCGCACCGTTGAATCCGTTCATGCGGTGACCAGTATCGACCCATGGTTCTTGCGCCAAATTGAAGACATTGTTGCGCGCGAAGAAACGCTCAAAGCGACTGGCCTACCCTCAGATACGCGTGGATTTACCGACCTTAAAGCGATGGGGTTTTCGGATGCGCGGATCGGCGAGCTGGTCGGACAAAGCGAACACGACGTCCGCGCGGCGCGCCACGCCTTAAACGTTCGCCCTGTCTTTAAGCGGATCGATACGTGTGCTGCAGAATTCGCGGCCAAAACGCCGTACCTCTACTCGACCTATGAACACCCCGCTTTTGGTGCCGACGCCCCAGACTGTGAGGCGGATCCCTCAGATCGGCGCAAAGCGATCATTCTTGGCGGCGGTCCCAATCGTATCGGCCAAGGCATCGAGTTTGATTATTGCTGCTGTCACGCAGCCTTCGCCATGGATGATATCGGGATTGAGAGCGTCATGGTGAACTGCAATCCAGAGACGGTCTCGACTGACTATGACACGTCAGACCGGCTGTATTTCGAACCGCTCACCGAAGAACATGTCACTGAGATCATTCACAAAGAGCAATCCAAGGGCGATCTCGCAGGCGTGATCGTGCAGTTTGGCGGGCAAACCCCGCTCAAGCTCGCACAGCCCCTAAACCAAGCTGGCGTTCCCATTCTCGGCACCAGTCCGGACAGCATCGATCTTGCCGAGGATCGTAAGTCCTGGGCCAAGCTCTTATCAGATCTTGGCATCCAACAGCCGCCATCGGCGACTGCGCGCTCCTTAGACGAGACTTTGGAGAAAGCCCGCACGCTCGGGTATCCAGTGATGTTGCGCCCCTCATTCGTACTGTCGGGCACCGCCATGCGAATCTGTCACTCTGATGAAGATGTCCAAGAGTATGCGGGCTATGCTTTGTCCGTTGCCGGCGATGGTTCGCTGTTCCTCGACCGATACCTGTCGGACGCGATTGAGGTTGATGTCGACGCGCTTTGTGATGGTCAGAATGTCCATGTGGCCGGGATTATGGAACATATCGAAGAAGCCGGGGTTCATTCCGGGGATAGCGCTTGTGCTTTGCCGCCCTATACACTGTCGCCTAGCATTGTTGGGCGCCTCAGTGAGCAGACGATTGCGCTCGCCAAAGCGCTCAATGTCTGCGGGCTGATCAATATCCAATATGCCGTCAAAGGCGATGATATCTATGTCCTCGAAGCCAATCCACGGGCCAGCCGAACCGTTCCCTTCGTGGCCAAGGCTGTGGGCGCGCCAATTGCCAGCATCGCCGCAAAAGTTATGGGCGGTAAACCGCTCACTGACTTTGATTTGCGGCACGCACAATCCAGTCGGGTCGCGATCAAAGAAGCGGTATTTCCGTTTGCACGATTCGCCAATGTCGATCCGATCCTCGGCCCAGAGATGCGCTCAACTGGCGAGGTAATGGGCTGGGATGATGAGTTCGGGACCGCGTTTTTGAAGTCTCAAATCGGCGCGGGCGTGACGCTGCCGACAAGCGGCAAAGTGTTCATCTCGTTGCGAGAAGACGACAAGCCAGGCATCGTGAATGCTGCGCAAAGTCTCATCGAGATGGGCTTTGACATTATCGCAACCTCAGGAACGGCGAGCTTTTTGGCAGAACAGGGCGTAAAAGCTGAGCTGGTCAAAAAAGTGCTCGAGGGGAAGCCCAATATTGAGGATGCGATCTTAAACGGTGAGATCGCTTTGGTGCTGAACACGACCGAAGGGGCACAGTCTCGCAAAGACTCTAAATCGATCCGGCGGACCTCGCTGATCCAGAATATTCCCTATTTTACGACCCTATCTGCCTCCCGCGCCGCGGTGAAAGCCATTCGCGCGTCACGCGAAAAATCGCTATCTGTCCGCGCCTTGCAGAAAGCATAACTTGCGAAACCTCACTTTATACACTACTTGACCGGTCGACTGTTTGATCAGACGCTGTCGTCTGAAGTAAGCAAGGCGAAGACCTGAAGAACGGTACTAATTCATGCAACGCACACCTATGACCTCCGGGGGCTATGCGGCCCTCGATGAAGAATTAAAAAATCTGAAATCTGTTGAACGCCCGGCGATCATCCAAGCAATCTCGGAAGCCCGCGAACATGGCGACCTTTCGGAGAATGCTGAATATCATGCCGCAAAGGAAAAACAGTCCTTTATTGAAGGGCGTATCGTTGAATTGGAAGACAAACTTTCCCGCGCTGACGTGATCGATCTGTCCAAAATCAAAGGTGACAAAATCGTATTTGGCGCGACCGTGACAATTATTGATGTCGATACGGAAGATGAGGCGACGTATCAAATTGTCGGTGAAGACGAGGCTGATATTGCCGCGGGCAAGGTTTCAAACACATCGCCTGTGGCCCGCGCGCTGATCGGAAAAGGCGAAGGCGATGAAGCCGAAGTGGCTGCCCCTGGCGGCGCGCGCGTCTATGAGATCGCAGAAGTCAAATACGTCTAACGCCATTTTCTCTTCAACTCACAGGCGAAATCTGTAAGGCTTTACACCATGGAGTCGCCGCAAACTTCCCTTGGTCCGTCCATCTGGGCCGTCAGTGACGGGCGCGCTGGCAATGCCGCGCAAGTGCGCGCGGTTATCACCGCCTTGTCTGAAACGCAGCGCTGGCTCCAAATCGGCCATATTGCCGGCCAAGGGCATCGCTCTGACCCCATCACACTCAGTCCGCGCGCACCTTGGACATGGCTTCCGGGCGCAGACTGGCCTTTGCCACGTTTGGCCTTGCCGTCAGATCAGAGACCGCACCTCAACAGTCCGTGGCCAACACTTTGGGTGGCTGCAGGCCGTCGCAGCGCCCCCTTCACGTCCGGCGTTCGCGGGTGGAGTGGGCGCAAAACACTCACCGTCCAAATTCTCGATCCGAAATCTGATCCCAGTAAGTTCGATTTGGTCGTTGTACCGGAGCACGACACGCTGGACGGACCAAACGTTATCCGCACGACCGGATCACCCACGCACTTTTCGGAAGATGCGATCGAAGATGCCGGACAGGCCTTCGCTGACCTTGCTGACGAGAATGGCAAATCGGCCATCGTGATCCTCGGTGGACATTCAAAATCTCACAAATTTGACCGCGCCACGGCCGCTGAGTTGATGCAGCAGTTTGAAGCGCTCTCCGGTCAGGGATGGCGCTTGCGGATTACCTGTTCGCGGCGCACGCCCCTCTCCATTGTCAGTGATATGCGCCAACTTGCCGATCGGGTCGGCGCAACCTTCTGGGCGACTGAGCAAGATGGACCGAATCCGTATCTCGCTTGGCTCCTATACTCAGATGTTGCCATCGTAACCGAGGACAGCGCCAATATGCTGTCAGACGCAGCATGGCACGGTCTACCCATCCATATTGCCCGGCTCAAAGGGGCTGCGCCCAAGTTCGATCGCCTCCATCAAAGCTTGGTCAAACGCGGCTGCGCGCGGTGGTTTGAAGGTCAGCTTGAGACCTGGGACTATGAACCCTTACGCGAGGCGGGACGCGTCGCAGATATGATTATCGAAAAGCTGCTCGAGCGGCATCCGCAACCGGAACTGAGCACGGTCGACCCGACAAAAACCTTCGCGCCGAGTTGGCTTTAAGCGGAGAGGCTTTCTCTTGCATCCGGCGCGTCGGCCAGATCTGCATCGGTCTCCCAGCACCAAGCTTCCGGGCGCTCTAGCAGGGCCCGCACAATCTTATTGTTCATCGCATGACCAGGTTGATACGCCTCATAAATCCCGGCGATCGGAGCGCCAGCCAGCATCAAATCACCAACCGCATCAAGAAGTTTGTGCCGGATAAACTCATCGTCGCTGCGCAGCCCTTCTGGATTGACGATATCATCGCCATCAATCACCACAGCATTGTCGAGCGAGCCGCCACGGGCGAGGCCCATCGCTTTCAGGGTTTCAACATCGCGCGCAAATCCGAACGTCCGTGCAAACGCAATGTCCCGCGCAAACAGTCCCGGCATGAGCCGCATCGACGTTTGCTGCGTCCCGATGGCTTTGGTGTCGAACTCAATCTTTGCGTTGAGGGTCAAAACCGCATCTTGTGATGGGCTGAGCCGCGCCCATTTCACACCGTCTTGAACTTCGACCGTTTCGAGAATTCGGATCCGGCGACGCAGCGCGCTTTGTGTCTTTAGACCTGCCGTGTGGAACAGTTCACAAAAAACGGCGGACGAGCCATCCATGATGGGCACTTCAGGTCCGTCAATTTCGACCAGAACATTGTCCAAACCCATACCCGCGCAGGCTGCGAGAAAGTGCTCGACCGTCGCAACACTCTCACCGCTCTCATTGGTCAGAGTC
>JBCBQS010000125.1:0-8318 GCA_039820085.1 Pseudomonadota bacterium | reverse complement strand
GCGGCGTTTCGGCGCCGGTAAAAATGTTTTTGAATGGCACCATTCCGGCATTCACAAACAGCAATGTCGGATCATTTTCGGGCACCAAAGGCGCCGAGGCCAAACGCGTATGTCCCTCACTTTCAAAGTAGGACAAAAATGCTTCGCGCAGATCATTGACACTCGTCATGAAACTTCCTTTTCCCGGCCCGCCCGTCTCAGGCGCTTATCAGCGCTCGATATATGCACATAACAGCAACGCGCCAAGCGTTTCCGATGGCGCGTTGCAGATAGCAGGTTTGAGACGGCAGATTATCCGGCTTCAGCTTCGTCAGCTGGGCCGCCGCCTTCTGTCAGCAAGACGTCTGAGAGGAGGCCTGATCGCTTGCGGATCTCCAACTCGATCTCATCACAAATGTCCGGATTGTCCTTGAGGAATTGGCGTGTCTTTTCCCGGCCTTGGCCAATTCGTTCTGGGCCATACGAGTACCACGACCCTGACTTTTCAATCACTTCGCACTTGACCCCAAGATCAATGATCTCACCGGTTTTGGAAATGCCTTCGCCATAGATGATATCAAATTCAACCTGTCGGAAAGGCGGCGCGACTTTGTTTTTGACGACTTTCACGCGGGTCTGGTTGCCGATCACCTCATCGCGATCTTTCAGCGCGCCAATGCGGCGAATGTCCAAGCGGACAGACGAATAGAATTTCAGAGCATTCCCGCCCGTGGTCGTTTCCGGGCTACCAAACATAACCCCAATCTTCATCCGAATCTGGTTGATGAAGATGACCATACAATTCGATTTTGAAATCGAGCCGGTCAGTTTGCGCAAAGCTTGGCTCATCAAACGCGCTTGAAGACCCGGCAAGCTGTCCCCCATTTCGCCTTCAATCTCTGCGCGCGGGGTGAGCGCCGCAACAGAGTCGATCACAAGCACATCAATGGCGCCGGACCGGACCAGCGTGTCGGCAATCTCAAGCGCTTGTTCGCCTGTGTCTGGTTGCGACACCAAGAGATCGTCCAAATCAACACCGAGCTTGCCCGCATAGACCGGATCAAGCGCATGTTCGGCATCAACGAAGGCACAAACGCCGCCATTCTTTTGCGCTTCAGCCACAATGTGCAGCGATAGCGTCGTCTTACCGGAACTTTCCGGACCATAAATTTCAATCACACGGCCTTTTGGCAGACCGCCAATGCCAAGGGCGATATCAAGGCCTAAAGAGCCGGTTGGAATTGACTCAATGTCCATGGCCTTTTGTTCGCCAAGGCGCATCACCGAGCCCTTACCAAATGCCCGGTCAATATTGGCGAGTGCCGTTTCGAGAGCTTTCTGCTTATCCACGCCAGATTCCTTATCCACGAGTTGCAGGTTGGGTTTGGACATGAGTCGTTCCTTTTCGTCTATATCATACTCGGCGAAGAATGGCCCCGAGCCCGCCAGCTGACTCGTGTGTACCATATTTGTTCACGAGAACAAAGCAAAAACTTCTTGCCGATTTGTAGACTTCCCTTTGTCGCAAACCTCAGGCATTATAAGGACATGTTGAAAAAAACTGACCGACAGCCCGGTGAGGCAAAGATCCGCTATCTCGATGCCGACTTAGAACTGCTAAGTCCTGGGGATTACGTCATTTGCGCTGTCACGACCCAGAAAATCCCGCTCGCTGCCCTGCGCTATTGGAGCGTGGAACGCCAAGAAGCCTATATCGACGCCGCCGCCGCTGCGAGCCGCATGGTGGAGCGCCCTTAGGTGTTTTTGCGGGACGGTTTAATCGCCGCTCTGTTTTGGTTTGGCTGGCCAGTTTCGGCGGATGCCGAAGCCGCGATTTCCTGCACCGGCCAAGCCGTTCAAGGCGGGCTCCTCTTTTGTCGCGCGCCAGCCGGCAGCACGCTTGTCGTCTCTGGCGCTGGCGGAGAGGCCATGCGAGACGTTTTGGTGCCAGACGATGGCATCGCGACAATCGGTATTCGAAGAACAGAAACGCTTGAGCTTCTGATCACGGACAAAGAGGGCCGGGCGGCCCCGGCCACAATCGCGCTCGAACCACGCGATGACCCATTTCGCACGATTTCAGGGTTCAACTGCGACAAGGTCGATGCGCGCACGCCCGAACAAAAAGCCCATGCCGGACGCAGCTGGGTCAAGAAACAAGACGCCTTTGGCACGTTTCACGAAGGTCCCGGCGCTCGCGAGGGCTTCATTCGTCCATCTGTAGGTCCGCCTTCGTCGCCGTTTGGTCCAACCCGCAAATATGTCGGGGTCGGCAAAGACGGGAAGCCGTGCGAGAGCATGTCGGTTCATCGCGGATACGATATCGCGATCCCGGTCGGGACGGAAATCGTCGCCCCAGCCGCAGGCACAGTCACGCTCGGCGATCCGGATCTTTATTATGAAGGCGGCACCGTCTTCCTCGATCATGGCGATGGTCTGAAATCAGTGTTCCTTCATATGTCCGAAATTGATGTCGAAGCAGGAGACATCGTCGCGGCGGGCGACCGCCTTGGCGCGAGTGGCAATACTGGCCGCACCACCGGTCCGCATCTGCATTGGGCCGTCAAATGGCGAAACCCGCTCAGCCAGGATCGGGCACAGGACTTTTACATCGATCCGGCGCTTCTATTAGAGCTGCAACCGGCAGAGTAAGCGGCGACTTTTGAGCGCCGACGCTAGACGCTGCTTATGACGTTTGTCATCCAAGAACGGACGCTGCGCGTATCCGGGACCGCAAAGCTGACATCGCGAAGAACATAGTCCCTTTGTTTGACAATGGCTGTGTCGTCGGGCGACTGAGTATGGATCAAAGCCGTTCCTATTCGTCTGGAGGATCCAATTTTGAATAAGAAAATTAAATTATCGCGCAGAGCGCTTCTCGGAAGCGTTGCGGGCTCTTTTGCGCTTCCCGCCGCCGCTCGCGCCGCTGCCGGCAGTGAAACCGACCCCAGCATTCAGCCGGGCGCGCCATTTATTCTGACGACATGGGACTTTGGACCGGGCGCAAATGAGGTTGGTTATCCCATTTTGCAGTCTGGCGGGTCAGCAATTGATGCGGTTGAGGCGGCGATAAATTATGTCGAGCTGCTGCCAGATGAATATTGGGTCGGATATGGCGGCGTTCCGAACGAAGTCGGCGAAACAACACTGGACGCCATGATACTCTGGGGCCCGACCCACGATGTCGGCGCGGTCGGGTGTTTGAAACGCGTAAAACTGGCGATCTCGGTTGCGCGAAAGGTCATGGAAGAGACCCAGCACTCACTTATTGTCGGCGATGACGCCACCCGGTTCGCCGCGCGTATGGGCTTTGAGGAAACATCTCTCACCAATCTTACGTCGCAAACAAAATGGGAAGAATGGGCAGCAAAGGGCATCAAAACAGACGCGTTTGACCCAGAGCCGTTCGACGAAGACACCCTCAAGGGTCATGACACGGTCGGCACGATCGCCGTGGATGCTGATGGGAATCTATGCGTTGGCTGCTCCACCAATGGCCGGGAGTTCAAAATTCCAGGACGCGTCGGGGATTCGCCGATCGCAGGGGCTGGGGCGTATGCAGACCAGGAAGTCGGCGCCGCGGTTGCGACGGGAAATGGAGACGTGATGATGAGATTCCTGCCAACCTATCACACGGTGGAGTTGATGCGATCCGGGATGTCGCCGGAAGCCGCCGCCCAGGCCGCGATAAAACGGATCACCGATAAGGGATACAAATTTGGCGGCGGCATCGCCGCTGCGAGCGTCGATGGACGACATGGTGGTGCGAAAGCGGGCTGGGAGGATGTCCCCTTTAGTTACTCGGTTCAGACCCAATCGGGCGGCGTAAAGTATCCTGTTGCTTAAACGGCGCGGCCCACCGGTGAAAACGCAACGCGAACCAAATCAGCGGGTCCGCTTAGATATCCAACGCGCGCGTATGATGCGCGGCTTAAGTCGCCCTAACTAAGACGCTCATAGCGTCCTCTTTGGGTCAGGAGCGGAGATTCGGCGAGTGTCCGGTATGGGGCGAGTTTAAGCCGCTGAGCTGGCTGTTGATTTTGCGTTCAACACACATGAAACAGTTCATTCTTCGGGAAATAGTGGCGCCACATGAGTATGCTGAATCTTCCACTCACCGTCAGTTAACTGGAATACATGCGTGAAGTTGAAAGCCGCGTCCAAAAGGACGGACCTATCGCTCGCAATTTCTCGGTAGCTTGAAATGCCATGCACCAATGCAACATCGTTCGTCAAAAACCTTACGCCTGCAATATCGGGCGCAAATTCAACGCTCCCGCCATCGGCGCATAATGCGTCTTCGCGCTCATCAGCATTCCTATCCGACTTGCTGACTATCCTTGGCGCGTTGACACCGAATGAAGTCGCTTCAGGAGCATCAATCAACTCCTGACCACTCGCACCACAACTGCTTTCAAGTTCGTATAGTTTTTCAACCGAAGCGATCATTTCTTGCTTTGATAACTCCGGACTGGTCGCAATGGTTGTGCATCCCGACAAAGCTAAAATCGATACGATAAACGAAAACCGCGCTACCATAGCTATCCCTCCAGCCTACCATGCGACCTTAGCCGACCACGAGCGTGAAGCAATGCCAGTTTTCTGTGTTTAGGCCTAAGCGAACGTTTGCTAGGGTGGATGAGCGTCTTTCTTAGGGCGTTTTAAGACGCTCGATAACGTCCGCTTTGACGCCGAAAGAAGACATTAGCCCAGCGGCTTAAACTCACCCCAAAACCGCCTTTGAGCCAATGCCCCGGAGCGCTCATTTCTTAGCCGTCCGGCGAATGACCGTTTATCGACCCTTCCGGCCGTTACTCTGGCGATTGAACCATATACCTCGAATTTATATAGCTCCCGTCGGCAAGCGCATCCCTGACGACAAAAGGGCGAAGATCGAAGGCGCTGATTTCGTCAAGCGGAAGCCAGTGTTGTGTCAGGTGACCTTCCCGACTGACGATATCGCTCCGGTTCAGTGTAACTGCGAAGTAATGCTCTATCTGTTGGATAAGATCACCGCTGTATTGGAAGTGGTTTTCGACACAAAAAAGGTACTTTGAATCAACGATTTGAGCGTTAGTTTCTTCGTCAAACTCTTTTCGTAACCGACTCTCAAATGTGTCACCGACTTCGTATTCACCGCCAATAAACGCATAAAACGATGATGGATCATCGGCTGGTTGTTGAACGAGAACAGAATTTTCGTTGATCACGATTCCCGCCAGCCGAATCCGGGGTATCTGTCGCGTGGCGACGGCCTTAAAGAACACATCTTGGCTCGTTGTCATGCGAGACTCTCCAATTCTGACGGGGCGATGAGTACAACACTGTGAACGGCAAAAAAGTCCGAACTGCGGGCATCTGCGAGAGCGACTTAAACTCGCCCTAGATAAGACGCTGACCTCATGTCCGCGCCCGACCCAAAGCCGAGATCGATACTTATGCCTTCGAAAACGCTCGTTTCAACCAGGTGACCAATTCCTCATCGACCTCGTCGACGGCGCTCAGCCCAACTTTGTGCGTGCACATCGCACCCGCTTTTTCGGCTTTCAGGCGCGCGGTTGGCGCGTCGCCCTTTAAATTTATGCCGACGTCCAGGCGCGTTTTGGTTGCCGGTGTGACCACAGCGAAGTTTTTCGATCGGCGGAACGCGACAGATGTCTTTTTGGGGCTGATCTCAACCTCGTCTCCTAAGCCGCGCACGACCTGTTCAAGCGCGTCGTAAATCGGGCGCAGGTGCTCTTTGCCGACATACTGACCCGCTAGGAGATCATCCTCATTCGCATCCAAACGGCCTTTCGCGACTTGGCAGATAAAGTTGGCATAGCCATGCGTGATCGCGTGCGTGTCTTTTAGCAGTTTCATCTGAGCCCCGTGCTTCTCCAAGCCACTCGATCGGACGATTGAAACCCAATGATCAACGGGGTGACCGGTTTTCTCGAGGATCCCAGCCTTCATAGCATTCGCCATCTCTTCGGGTGATTTGGCCATATGCGCGCTCCCATAATTATGTCCCTAATCAGCACTCTAGCCGAGAAATTCTCAAATGTCCGCTCCTGGCGCAGACCGGCCGTTAAGCACGTGATTGCTCGGGTTTGGCGGGTTGAATCAGGCGGACGTTTTGATCTCGTCGAGCTGATCAAAATAGGCCTTTAGGTCCCGTTTAATCTCAGGGGCCAAAATATAGAGCCCGATCA
The DNA here is from genome assembly GCA_039820085.1 of Pseudomonadota bacterium. Taxonomy (GTDB): domain Bacteria; phylum Pseudomonadota; class Alphaproteobacteria; order Caulobacterales; family Hyphomonadaceae; genus Henriciella. The sequence goes on along the minus strand of JBCBQS010000125.1, from coordinate 2,145 downwards.
GATTTGGGATCGCCATGACAAAAATCAGAGCGTCCGCGAAATCGAGGATGGCTTCTAATTTGACCGCGGCTCCGATGACGATAAACGCACAAAAAATGAGGCTAAACGTCCGTTCTTTGCCGCGCCCTTCACCGAAAACATACATCCAGGCTCTCGTCCCATAATAGGCCCAGGCCAGCATCGTCGAAAACGCAAATAAGATGGCCGCAACGGACAGGGGAATGGGCGACCATGAGATCTTGGTTTCAAAGGCTGAGGAGGTCAGCTCAATGCCTTGCAGCTCGTTTGATGTGAGTGAGTCGGGCGGGAAGGTCGTAATGATGACCAATCCGGTCAAGGTACATATGACGACCGTGTCGATAAATGGCTCGAGCAAACCGACAAAGCCCTCACTGATGGGTTTGTCAGTTGCCACGGCTGCGTGCGCAATGGCCGCTGACCCGATCCCTGCTTCATTTGAAAATGCAGCGCGTTGAAAGCCAATAATCATGATGCCGAGAACGCCGCCGAGCGCCCCGGATGGAGTGAATGCCCCGGTGAAGATCGACGCAATTGCCGCCGGAAGATTCGCGGCATTCAGCGCAATAACGGCCAACGCCCCTGCAATGTAAAAGACGACCATGAACGGAACGAGCCGCGATGTGACCCGCGCGATCGATTTGATGCCGCCCAGAATAATCAGGGCAACGAGCGCCGCCAGCCCAATCCCAACGATCCAGCCGTTTCCGTCGAGCGGACCGGCCTCGCCCCCAGTCACTTGCAAGAGTTGGACGTAGGCCTGGTTCGATTGAAACATGTTCCCAATGCCGAGGCATCCAATGATGATGCTGATGGCATAAAACAGCCCTAGGAATTTTCCGAGCGAAGGAAGACCACGCGCTGCAAGGCCAGCCCGGAGATAATACATCGGGCCGCCCGACACGGACCCATCAGCGTTCACTTGTCGGTATTTCACACCGAGCGTGCATTCGACGAATTTTGTGGTCATGCCAACAAGACCGGCGACGATCAGCCAAAAGATTGCGCCCGGTCCGCCAATGGAAACGGTAATCGCCACCCCGGCTATATTGCCAATCCCAACCGTGCCCGACACCGCCGCAGTCAGCGCTTGAAAGTGGGTAATCTCGCCCTCGCTCTCGGGGGTCGCGAATTTGCCCCGCACAACATTCACGGCATGGCCAAAGCCTCTAAAGTTTATGAAGCCGAGATAGACTGTGAAGAAACCGGCCCCAAAGATGAGCCAGCAAACGATTAAGGGCACATCGGACCCAGCGATCGTGACATCATAGAAGATGAAACTCGAGATGGCGTCCGTCACCGGCTGAACAAGTTCGTTTATGACAGTGTCCAAGCTTTGCGCAGCTGACATTAGGGGGTCTCTCCACAGATGTGATTAAAAACACCGTTTCGGAACAAGAGATTATCGTCAAGCGTTGGCGACGCCTTCGACAAGCTCGACACGCCGCGCCTCAAGGCTTGAGCAAAGTCGCACCGACCGTTTGCCCACTCTCAATCGCAGTGTGCGCCTCAGCAACATCGCTCAGTGGGAAGATCTGTCCGATATGCGCTTCAATCGTTCCTGCCTTTAGCGCCCCGAACAGAGCCGCGGCCCCGCGCCGCATCCCATCAGGATCGGCGATAAAGTGGAAGAGGCCCGGCCGCGTCAGCACAAGCGATCCCTTTCCGCCGAGCACAGTTGGCGCGATCGGGTCGGCAGCGCCGGACGCATTGCCATAGCTCACCCACCATCCGCGAGGTTTGAGACTGTTCAGCGACGCTTCAGCTGAAGTTTTTCCAACACTGTCATAGGACACATCGACCCCCACGCCGCCGGTCAAAGCACGCACTTCTGAAGCGACATCGCCTGATGAGAACACCACATCCGACGCCCCCAAGGCGCGTGCCCGGTCCGCTTTGGCCTCGCTCGATGTTACCGCAATCACCCGGACCCCGAGCGACGTCGCCCAAGGCACCAGGAGCGATCCGACCCCGCCAACAGGGGCCCAGACTAAAGCTGTGTCTCCGGGACTCGCCCGGCGCACTTCGAACAAGAGCATCCAAGCGGTGAGCCCCTTGAGCAAGACTGCGGCAGCGGTGTCCTCGCTGATCCCGTCGGGCAATTTCACCATCGAAGCTGCCGCGCCG
>JBCBQS010000124.1:0-8364 GCA_039820085.1 Pseudomonadota bacterium | reverse complement strand
TCCTATTGATCGTATTCACATCATTCGCATCCTCGACCGCAAGTGGGATTTGGATGCAGTTTTTGTTCAGCGAATTTGCGATCCTTTTGGTGATTGTGTTCGCACTGCTCGTCATTGGGTTCGGATTTATGATCCTCGTCTCTCGGCGCGTTGGCCTGTCGAGAGAAGACGAAGCAGCGGCAGTCTTTTGCGGGTCGACTAAAAGTCTCGCCAATGGCGCGCCGATCGCACAAATTTTGTTTGCGGGATCTCCATTCCTAGGCGTGATTTTGTTGCCGATCTTGCTCTACCACCAGTTCCAGTTGGTGATTTGTGCGATCTTAGCGCAGCGATACTCAAAGCTCGCAGACGAAAGCGCCCCAGCCTAAGGTTTGCGCCACCTCAAATTCTCGCGCGAGAGCTGGTCGATTTTGGTTTTGCCCATCAGTTTCATATCGCGCTCGATCTCGGTTTTGAGATTGCCAAGCGCGCGTTCCACACCGGCCTGACCCGCCGCGGCCAAAGCGTAAAGATAAAGCCGGCCGCCGGAGACAGCTTTCGCACCAACCGATAATGCTTTGAGCACGTGGGTCCCGCGCTGAATGCCGCCCTCACAGATGACATCGATTTGATCTCCGACCGCGTCACAAATCTCTTCGAGTTGATCAAATGGCGCCCGCGCACCATCCAATTGTCGTCCACCATGATTGGACACCATGATGCCGGTGCAGCCAATATCCACGGCGCGTTTGGCGTCTTCGACGCTCATAATGCCTTTGAGCGCGAACTGGCCATTCCATTGGGCGCAGAGTTTTTCTGCGTCTTTCCAATTCATCGATTGGTCTAACATGGATGAAAAATACTCGCCGACGGACACGGCGAGGTTGGTGCCTTCACTGACATGTCCGGAAAGATGAGGCATGTCGAATTTCTCTTTGGTCAGGAAATTCCAAGCCCAGCTTGGATGGGCCGCAAAACTAAAGACCGAAGACGGGGTCAGTCTCGGCGGCGAGGTGAACCCTGTCCGCAAATCGCGTTCTCGGTTGCCGCCGGTAATCGTATCGACCGTCAGCGCCATGACGTTGAAGTTCGCGGCGCGCGCGCGTTCCAGTAGCGCATCATTCAAACCGCGATCTTTGTGAAAATAGAACTGGAACATTTTTGGCCCGGGCGCGCAGGCTGCGATGTCTTCGACGGTCACTGTCGCGAGGGATGAAACCCCAAACATCGTTCCAAGTTTGGTTGCCGCTTTGGCCACGGCGCGCTCGCCCTCATGGTGAAACAGCCGCTGCAAAGCGGTTGGCGCGCAATAGAATGGAACATCGAGCTTTTGACCCATCACTTCAACAGATAGATCTACGTTTGAGACATCGTTTAGAACGCTCGGGACCAAATCGACATCTTCGTAAGCGGTGGTGTTTCGACGGTACGTGATTTCATCGTCCGCGGCGCCATCAATATAGTGAAAAATAGGACCCGGCAGTCTTTGTTTTGCCAGACGCCGAAAATCCGAAAAATTATGACAATCACTGAGCCGCATGATGTTTTCCACTTGCTGTGTGCCGGTGCTAGGAAAACCCGGTAAACAAATCAATGCGATAGAGGCAATCTGTTGGGTCGCAAGTTCCATCAGCGTGAGCTTGGATGACTTGTATCTTCGGATATGCCATGCACGCTATGGTGGGATCGGCTGGAGAACAGAATGACGCGTGAAGCGAATGATGCGCCGGGGATTATGGGCGTCTATGGCAGCAAGATCTCTTATTACACCGGAAAGTTTGAAGCTTATCTGCGCTATCGCGGCATTCCGTACGAATCGTTTCCAACCGTACCCCATAATCAGAAACTGATCGATGCGGTTGGGATCGTTCAAATGCCCGTCGTCCAGCTCGCGAATGGGCGCTGGATGACGGATACGACACCAATGATTGCCTGGCTTGAGGGACAACAAGCCGACGCTTCAATTTACCCGTCTGATCCGGTGCTTAATTTCATTGCGCTCCTAATTGAGGACTATGCCGATGAGTGGCTGTGGCGATCGGCCATGCACTATCGCTGGACCTATCGGATTAGTCGCCAATATGCGGCAGAGTTTCTCTACAATGAGTTGATCAAAGGCGTCCCTTTGATCCGCGGCAAGTTTTCGCTGCCGCGCTTTGCTGGGATCAATCTGTTGAAGCGGCGACAGTATTTTGGATTTGTACGCGGTGATGGTGTGGCCGCGGCAACGCGCGACCATGTCGACGGAACTTTTTTGGCCGCGCTCGATCGGATGCAAGCGATCCTTGCTCGTCGCCCGTTTCTGCTCGGCGACACGCCGACCATTGCAGATTTTGGGATGATGGCGCCGATGTTCCGTCATTTTAGCCAAGACCCGACACCGGCCGAGATCATGCGTGAGCGCGCCCCGAAGGTTTATGAATGGGTCGCGAGGATGTGGACGATCAAACCACATGAATCGGCAGCCAATTTGATTACAGGTGTCGATCAAAGTTTGGGGGCCTTTCTCGATGAAATATGTGAGACCCACCTTGAGCAACAAAGACAGAATGCAGACGCCTATAGCCGGGGAGACAAACGCTTCGGCATGACCATCCAAGGCACCATTTACAAAAGTGTGCCCTCGTCACGGTATCGCGTCTGGTGTCTTGAGCAATTGCGCGCAGCATGGATGCAATTGGAACCAGAAGACGCAGCGCGTTTGAAAAACGTTCTGAGCAGCAAATTTGCACAGATCATTTGGGATGAAACGGATTTTAAGCCATCCGGCTATGATGCGCAGGATGCTGCGCCGTTCAACCGCGCAATCAATGTGTTTGAACAAGGCGTTCCATAAGCACGTTGTCTGACATCGCTGCACGTTTTTCGCCGAAACCGATCGACTTTTTTAGGCCGCGATCCGCAAACACTTGAGCGCAGTATCCACGAAATTAATCTAACAATTTTCGAGACTTATACTGGGCCGTCATGCCTATCTATTTGCAGTTGCAAATCGTTCTCAATGACGTGACGCCTGGTCGCATGAATTAAGGGGCGCAATCGTTTTGAAACAGGGCTAATACTATTCGCGACTCTGGTTAATGTGCTGTTTGGGAAAGCGTCTTAACCAAGTGAAACTGAACTATCGCCACGATGTTCTGGGAAGGTGAGCGAAATGTCTGATGTCGAACGATTAGCTCTCGATTATATGCCGGTTATCCTGTTTTTGGGGATTGGCCTGGCGGTGTCGCTTCTCTTCATCATCGGCAATGCCATTCTGGCCCCCAATAATCCGGATCCTGAGAAAACGTCAGCTTATGAGTGCGGGTTTAATGCGTTTGATGATGCCCGAATGAAGTTCGACGTTCGGTTTTATCTTGTTGCCATCCTTTTCATAATCTTTGACCTTGAGGTGGCCTTCCTTTTCCCTTGGGCGGTGAGCCTCGGTGCGATTGGCGTGTTTGGCTTCTGGTCGATGGTGATTTTCCTCGGCGTACTCACCATTGGCTTCATTTATGAGTGGCGTCGCGGCGCGCTCGAGTGGCATTAGGGAGGTCGTTGCGTGTCGGGAGACTTTAAGCCATACGCGCTCGCTGGCGCGCGGTCCGGCGTAGAGAGCGGGTTCGACGTTCGTCCCGATGACCCGTTTTATGCGGGTCTATCTGATCATCTCGCCGATAAGGGCTTTTTCACTGCCAAAGCGGATGACCTGATCGCCTGGGCGCGCACCGGCTCTCTCATGTGGATGACTTTTGGCCTTGCCTGCTGCGCGATCGAGATGATGCAGGCGGGTAACCCGCGATACGATCTTGAGCGCTTTGGTATGGCGCCGCGTGGGTCGCCACGTCAGTCCGATGTGATGATCGTGGCTGGTACGCTCACAAACAAAATGGCCCCGGCGCTCCGCAAAGTGTATGATCAAATGCCCGAGCCGCGTTACGTGATTTCGATGGGCTCCTGCGCCAATGGCGGGGGCTATTATCATTATAGCTATAGCGTCGTGCGAGGCTGCGACCGGATTGTACCCGTCGATATTTATATTCCTGGATGTCCGCCCACAGCAGAAGCTTTGGTTTACGGTCTTCTTCAGTTGCAAAAGAAGATCCGCCGCGAAGGTTCGATTGACCGCTAAGGGTTCTGATAATGGCTGTACAAACGGATGCACTGATCGAACTGGGTGAGCACATTGCGAGCCAAATGCCTGATGCGGTGCGCAAGTTTGAAGTGCGTGTGGGCGAACTCAATGTGTTTGCTGAGCGTGATCAAATCGTTCCATTGCTCGATTTCCTGAAGCGCAATCCGATGTGCATGTTCGAAATGATGATTGACCTTTGCGGCGTCGATTATCCAGAGCGCTCCCAACGGTTCGAAGTTGTCTATCATCTACTGTCGATGCGACTCAATCAGCGCATTCGCGTCAAGATTTCGACCGACGAAGACACGCCAGTGCCTAGCATAGTTGAGCTCCATCGCGGGGCCGATTGGTTCGAGCGCGAGGCGTTTGATATGTACGGGATTGTGTTCTCGGGCCATCCGGACATGCGCCGAATTTTGACCGATTACGGATTCGAAGGGCACCCTTTGCGCAAAGACTTCCCGCTCACCGGGTTTACCGAAGTGCGCTATGACGATCTTGAAAAGCGGATCGTGCATGAACCGGTCGAGCTTACTCAAGAGTATCGAAATTTCGATTTCTTGTCCCCATGGGAGGGCATGACCTCACAAATTCCGGGTGACGAAAAAGCGACCACCGAAGAGGAGGGCGCGTAATGGCAGACGACATCAAGGCCGTTCCCGGTGAAGACCGCACTTTTACACTCAACTTCGGACCTCAGCATCCAGCCGCGCATGGCGTCTTGCGGATGGTTATGGACCTTGATGGTGAGCTGGTTGACCGCATCGATTGCCATATCGGGCTTTTGCATCGCGGCACCGAGAAACTGCTCGAGTACAAGACCTATTTGCAAGGCCTGCCATACTTTGACCGGTTGCATTATTCGGCGCCGATGAATCAAGAGCACGCTTGGTGTCTGGCGATTGAAAAGCTACTAGGTCTCGAGGTCCCACGCCGTGGAAGCTTTATTCGCGTGCTTTACTGCGAGATTGGCCGGATCCTTGAGCATTTGCTCAATATCGGGACGTTCATCCTTGATGTTGGCGCGCTAACGCCGATCACCTGGGCGTTTGAAGAGCGTGAGAAGCTGATGGGCTTCTATGAAAGGGCATGTGGCGCGCGTCTACACGCGGCGTATTTCCGCCCGGGTGGTGTGCATCAAGACCTGCCACAGGATCTGATCGACGATATCATGACTTGGTGTGAGGAATTCCCCGCAATCATGCATCGTCTGGAAAGCTTGATCACGGAAAACCGTATCTTCAAACAGCGCAATGTCGATATTGGCGTCGTCGACGAGAAGACGATCATGCAGTTCGGTTTCTCAGGGCCGATGGTGCGTGGGTCTGGTCTCGCGTGGGACTTACGCCGCAGCCAGCCCTATGAAGTGTACTCAGAAATCCCATCATCGGTGTTTCCCGTCGTGATCGGCAAGAATGGCGACAATTATGATCGCTACGTCGTGCGGATGGAAGAGATGCTGGTCTCTTGCGAGATCATGAAATGGTGCATCGAGAAAATGCCAAAAGGCCCCGTCTTGGCGAAAGGGACGAAAGTCTCTCCGCCGCGCCGCGCTGAGATGAAGTCCAGCATGGAAGCGCTTATCCATCACTTCAAGCTCTACACAGAAGGCTTCCACGTGCCGGAAGGGGAAGTCTACGCAGCGGTTGAAGCGCCAGCAGGCGAGTTTGGCGTTTACTTGGTTTCGGACGGCTCAAACCGGCCTTACCGCGTGAAACTCCGCGCGCCGAGTTTCGCCCACCTGCAGGCCATGGATCATATGTGCAAGGGCCACCAATTGGCCGACACGTCGGCCATTTTGGGCTCTCTCGATATCGTCTTTGGTGAGGTGGATCGCTAGTGCTGCCAATCCCTGCCTCCTGGGCCATCTATCTGGCCATATTTACCGGCGGCTTTTTGGCGCTGCTTGGGGTGCTATTTGCCGTGTCGCCCGCCCGTGGATTAGCGGCGACGAAACACCGTGCTGAGAATCTTCCGACTATTATGGCGGGGCGTTACTTCTTCATGGTTCTGGTTTCGATTGGCGTAGCTCTGACGGGGACGCTGCAGCAACTTGCCTTCGCGTTTATGGGCCTCGCAGGCGTCGCCTTCTTTGATGCAGCAACCTATGCGCGCGCCAAAACCGCGATTGCCCCGCATATCGCGGCGGGGGTCGGTGCGTTGATCGTTGCCTTTATTGCATTGGAGGGGGCGGCATGATGCGCGTTGGAGTTTCCCTCGTTGGGGTGAGTATCGCCGCGTGCGCGTCGGCCGGCGACGATCCGATGGCCGGCATCAAAGCCCAAGCGATTGCGGGCTCGCCTCTCGTTCGAGAAATTGCCGCATCAAATCGGTTTTACTTTTGCGAGGAACATCCCGAGCCGGATCGTTTCGTGGCGCTGTGTGAGGTCTGCAATGTCGATATCTATGCCGACAAAGACCTGCCATTTAATGCGGATCCTGATACCGATGCGCCAATCGTTGGGGTAAAAGGCTGGGCGACCCATTTCTATCACGAATACAAACCGCGCGATGATGACCCGACGCCGCGAATAGCTGTGACGGGTGAACGGGCAACGCAAAAGTTTGAAACTTCAGACTTAACCGTCGAGGCGATTGAGGCTCTATTCGCATCGGCAGATGAGTGGTGTGAGGGCCGCAGAACCGGCGAATACCGATTGCTTAAAAATGAAATTGCCGCGTTTGTGGAGGGCGTATCATCATGAGTGCATTCCCGGAGCGACGCTTGTCGATCATCACGCTTGGCGTCAACGATCGCGCAGCGATGACTGAATTCTATGAAACTGTGATCGGCTTTAAAAACATCGGACCAGAAGCCATGACCATGTTCGATATGGGCGGGTTTGTGCTCGGCCTATGGGAAGCGGACAAGTTGGCCGACGATGCAGGCCAGGCGCCGAAGCCAGCCGAGGGTTTCCGCAATATCGCGCTCGCTTACAATGCCCGTTCAATCGAAGAAGTCGATGCCATATTCGAGCGCTTGATGGCCGCGAACGTTGAGATCACCACGCCGCCCCATAAAGCATTCTGGGGCGGGTATTCCGGCTATTTTGCAGACCCTGAGGGAAATGCATGGGAAGTGGCGTTCAATCCATTTTGGACATTTGATGAAGCGGGCCGTGTTGTCTTGCCAACAGGGGACACAGCTTAATGGCGCTAAGACGATTTGATATCGAAGCGGGCGGCGAGAGCTTTGCGTTTCTCCCCGAGACTGAGCCAACCATCGCGTTTTGGCTCGGCAAGTACCCAGAGGACAAGAAGCGTTCCGCCGTCATCCCGCTGCTTTGGCTTGCCCAAAAAGACAATAAAGGCTGGCTGTCTGAGCCCGCTATGCGCGAAGTCGCTGATCGGCTCGAAATGCCTTATATTCGGGTCTACGAAGTTGCGACCTTCTACACGATGTTTCGGCTCCAACCGGTTGGGCGAAATCACGTCCAATTGTGTGGGACGACGCCCTGTATGCTGCGCGGCGCGAATGATCTCAAAGAGGTCTGCGCCAAGAAAATCGGTAAACCGATGCACATCACAGATGATGGGCGGTTGAGCTGGGAAGAGGTCGAGTGTTTGGGCGCTTGCGTGAACGCGCCAATGGTCCAGATCAATGACTATTATTATGAGGATCTGACCCCTACGACGTTCGAAGAGATTCTCAACAAGCTCCAGAACGGCGCGGAGATCACTCCCGGCCCGGTTGTTGATCGATTGAACTCAGCGCCTCAAGGTGGCCTGACCAGTTTAGGCGAGGCTTCGCTGTTTGATGGGTCGCGAAACCGCATCAAAACGCTTCCAAATTTACCGTCCGACGCGCCTGCTAAGCCAGAGCCAACGCCAGCGCCTGCCGCCTCCAAGCCAAAAACGACGTTGATTAAGGGCGCAAAACCAACGCCAAAGCCGGAGGATAAGCCGGAGATCCTGAGTGTTGAAGCGGGCGAAGAAGACGATCTCAAACGCATCAAAGGCATTGGCCCTGTGAATGAGAAAGCGCTGAATGAACTTGGCATCTACAAGTTCGCACAGATTGCCGCTTGGACCCCTGCCAACGTGGATTGGGTCGAGGATTTTATGTCCTTCCCCGGACGCATTGAGCGCGAAGACTGGATCGCGCAAGCCAAAGACCTGGCCGAAAGCATTGCTGGGTCTGCGAATGACGAGGGAGACACCTAGATGGCGCTCGGCGACAAAACCGATCCGCGCCGAAAGCTGTTTTTGGCTGGCGCTTTGGATTTCATCATCATTGCGCTCGGTGTTGCTTTGTTTGCCACGTCTGGGAA
>JBCBQS010000123.1:0-8481 GCA_039820085.1 Pseudomonadota bacterium | reverse complement strand
CTGAAAGCCCGGATGCTTTCGTCTTTCAGGTATCGTTATACTCAGTATTCGGATGCCGAATCATGCGCCTGGTTGGCGCGTGTTATCCCACTGTCATGATTTAAAAATGCTTCCTCGCGACATTCGTCGACGCGTAGAGGCTGCAATTAATCCGTTAATTTTCTGGGCTGTATAAGGTCCACGATCGCGGGGCCCATAGAAAAAGGGAGGCCAAAAAGACCTCCCTTCAACACTCTACACAATACTCTACTAGACTGTGACCATATAGAACATTCGGCGTTTTGGAAACCCACGAAGCCCAGTATGGTGGAATCGTAAGCTTTAGCCCGTCACAGTTTTCGCCAAAGCGCGTGCTTGGGCTTTCCAATTGTCGCGCGTCATGCGGCCCGGAAACCGGAGAACGGCTTCAAGCGCATCCATTTGTGCTTTGCGAAGATCGGCGATCTGCCAGAAGTGGAACACGCCCGCTTCATTGAGACGGCGCTCAAGAACCGCTCCGACGCCTTTGATCAGTTTCAAATCATCAGCCTGACCCAATGGCTTTTCAAGGCGACCGTTCTCATCCGTCTTAGGCTCAGCTTTTGCCTTTGTTGCGGCCTTCGCTTTGGCGGGCGCGGCTTTCACCTTTTTGGCTTTCTTCGCTTTTTTCTTTTTGCCGCCGACAGCCGCAATCTCTTGGCTCAAGCGTTCGACACGGGCGCGGACTTTCTCATCTGCGCCATCAGAATTGGCCTGAAGATCGGCAACTTGCTCTTCCAGTTCGTCGAGCTTGCTGTGCAACTCTTCAGACTTCTTTGCCTTTAAGGAGAATTTTTTCAGGCCCAGCGCGTTACGCATACGTTCCATACGCGCTTCTAAGCGCTCGCGCTGCTCGGCTTGGAACTTGGTTACCGCTTCAGTCGCTTCACCAGTCGCTTCCTTAACGCGGCCACGAACCTTCGACGCTTCTTCGGCGACGCGGTTCATTTGCTCGGTCATTTTAGCAATTGCAGTATTTGATGACAGACGTGCGCGGACGTCATTTTCGATTTCTTCGCCACGAGCGACCAGATCGTCAAACAAGACTTCGCCTTGTCCGCTGACTTTTCCAACGCCTTCGGCGGCGACATCATAGGCTTTGCCGTAGGCGCCAACACCTGCGAGCCAAATCTTGTGCGCAACATCAAAGCCTTTGGCTTCTAGAGCCGCACCAACAAACTGAGCTTGTGCTTTCTTCTCAGCCTTTTTCGCTTTTTTGTCTTTTTTGTCTTTCTTCGCCATGTCTCGGCTCCGTTAAAATGGGCGGAACAACACGCTGCTATTCCTCATTGCGGTTCCATTTAGTCAGCATGTCTAGAAATCGCATACTAATCGCCGACACACTTTTTCGCGCGGCGGGCGAGTTTCCGGTTAGCCGGTGCGACATTTTGCGCTACACTCGAATTATGCGCTGGATTCTTATCGCTCTCATGATGCCGACACTTTTCGCCTCGGCTGAAGAGGATGCCCACCATGTGGCATTCCTAGAAGGGCGCTATGAGGAAGCGGCGACCGTCGCCGAAACAACCCCTTCGCCGGATCATTTGGCGTTCGCAGCGCGCAGTCTCTTGGCTGAAGCGATGAGCGATCCGTCTTTTTCGCCGCCGCAAGAGCTCATCTTGATGGCCGAGGGCAAAGCGCGCGAAGCTTTAAACGCCGCACCTGGTCATATTGAAGCACGGCTACAACTTGCGATCGCGCTATCTCTCAAAATTCGACCTCTATCCAATCGAGAAGGCATGCGAACTGGGCACGCCGAAGAGGCAAAAGAGTTGGTCGAAGCCGTCTTGCGAGATGATCCAACAAATTCATACGCGCACGGCTTTTTAGCGGTCTGGCATTTGGAAGTACGTCGCCGTGGTGGGTCGATTGGCGCATCAATTATGGGCGCATCGGTCCGCAAAGCGCGCGAACATTATCAGGCTGCGATCCACCACGCGCCAGGCGACGCATCTATTCATTGGCAATATGCCCGCGCACTGGCCGCGCTGAATGCCAAGAAGCACGCAGACGAGATCGACACGGTTTTGTCCCTTGCTATCGCGTGCAGCCCTCGAAATTCGCTGGAAGGCGTTATGAAGAGCCGGGCGGAGTTATTGCACTCCAAATTGGAAACAGAAGGGCGTCGAACCGTCGAACGAGTTGCGGCTCAAATGCTCTAGATTATTCCGCCGCAACCGCCTCGAGTGCTTTGCTTTCTTCTAAGAATTTTTCAGCCTCAAGCGCAGCCATACAGCCCATACCCGCGGCTGTGACGGCTTGCCGATAGGTTTCGTCTGTCACATCACCTGCGGCGAACACGCCAGGGATATTGGTCGCTGTCGAATCCGGCGCTGTGATCAGATAGCCATTATCGTGCATATCGAGTTTGTCGACGAACAATTCCGTTGATGGCGCATGGCCAATGGCAATGAAGACGCCGTGCACAGGCACATCTTCAACCGCGCCCGTTTGCAGGTTCTTAAGCCGAGCCGCCGTTACACCGAGTGGGTTTTCATCACCGACCACTTCTTCCAATGTGGTGTTCCAACGCACTTCAATCTTCGGATGATTGAGCAGGCGGTGCTGGAGAATTTTCTCCGCACGTAGGCTGTCCCGTCGATGCACCAGAATAACTTTGGATGCGAAATTGGTCAGGAACAGTGCCTCCTCGACGGCAGTGTTTCCGCCGCCGACGACCACGACATCTTTTTGTCGATAAAAGAATCCATCGCACGTTGCGCACGCCGAAACCCCAAAGCCTTGGAATTTACTCTCACTTGGCAAACCGAGCCACTTTGCCTGCGCCCCGGTTGAGATAACGACGGAGTCGGCGGTGTACTCAGTACCACTGTCGCCGATGGCGCGGAACGGACGCGTATCAAAGTCGACGGAGATAATGTGATCTTCTGCGAGATTTGCGCCCATTTTCAGCGCATGCTCTTTCATCTTCTCCATAAGTTCTGGACCTTGGATTTCTGCAAACCCCGGATAATTCTCGACCTCAGTTGTAATGGTCAGCTGACCGCCCGGCTGGGCGCCTGCAACCACCAGTGTATCGCGCATCGCGCGCGCCGCGTAGACCGCAGCGGTCCAGCCTGCCGGGCCAGAGCCAATGATCAGTATTTCCGCATGACGTGACGTGCTTGAGGTATCCGCCATTGCCTTCTCCATCTGCTCTTTGATGAGCTTTAACCTTGTCAGGGCTCGTTATGGGGATTCGCGCGATGAGAATAAAGGGGTTAATCGCTTCACAGGCGTGTGAAGTTCTCCTTAAGTCTCAATCCTCGACGCCCATCTCCCAGGCCCAGACGCCCTCACACCCACGCCACATCGCATAAGTGATGCGCCCCGTCAGTGCGGCACTTTCCATCAACCGCCGCGACCAATCATCGCCAGGTTCCATGCGCGCGGCATTTACGCCCCATAAGAGCTGTGCCTGGCGCAGACGCTTCTCATCGAGCGAACCGTATAAGATCGGCTGCCCGCCCCGCACGCGAGAGAATTGCGCCAGGCGGAAAATATCGCCCGTCCGAAGCGCCAGCGGCGTTTCGTTTCGCTCTGCCATTTCCATAACTGCTTGCGCGGTCGTATCGACATCGTCATTCCGTGCGCCTCCGCCATCATATTGGACGAGCGCTTGGCGATAGTCGTCGGCTTTTTCAACCGCACGGATGATCCGGTTCATGATCGCAACGGCTGTTGCAGGATGACGGCCGACAGCAGTCTCGGCTGACAGCATCACAGCGTCGACGCCCTGATAGATTGCGGTCGCAACATCGCTCGCCTCGGCACGTGTGGGCGCTGCGTTCTCAACCATGCTTTCAAGCATCTGGGTCGCAACGATGACCGGTTTTGCAGCGTTCCTGGCAACCCGAACGATGCGGCGTTGGATCAATGGGACCTCTTCGGGCGGAAACTCAACGCCGAGATCACCACGTGCAATCATCACCGCATCTGTCGCATCGATAATCGCATCCAGATTATCGATGGCTGCAGGCTTCTCAAGTTTCGCAACAATCATCGCTTGATCGCCAATTAGGCCGCGCGCTTCCTCGATATCTTCAACTGTCTGAACGAAAGACAGGGCAATGATATCGACGCCCATTTCGAGTGCAAAGGCGAGATCGCTTCGATCTTTCTCTGACAAAGCCGGCACGGGCAGCGCTTTGCCGCGAACGGTAAAGCCTTTGCGATCTTTCAAGACCCCTGGCAATTCTGAACGAACACGCGGCGTCTCGCCTGCAGAGATCACCGTGAAAATGAGCAAGCCGTCATCTGCGAGGATGGTGTCGCCCTCTTCCAGCACCGATAAAATTTCGGCGCGTGGCACTGGAATCGTATTCGGTCGATCTGTTTTGTCGCCGACAACAAGATCATAATCGCCGCGCATATCGAGCTTGAGCGCGCCGTCCGGAAACTGACCCACGCGGATCTTTGGCCCCTGCAAATCCGCCAATACAGCAAGCGGACGTCCCAGCAGATCTTCCGTCATTCGGATGACATTACATGTCTTTTTGTGTTTCTCCTGCTCGCCATGGCTGAAATTCAAGCGGAACACGTCAACGCCGGCTTCGGCTAAGAGCCTAATCGTTCCAGGCGCGGAACTGCCAGGCCCGAGCGTCGCGACAATTTTGGCACTTCGCCCTCTCAGCCCGGCTGCGCGCTTAGTCATGCGAGTTTCCTTTACCCAGTCCCGACGCTTCGCGCACTTTGGCTTCGATTCCAGCCCAATCGCCAGCCTCCATCTCTGTCGGCGACGCGATCCATGTTCCGCCCGCCGCAATGACATTTGGGAGACTGAGATAATCGAGTGCATTGTGGGGTTTCACACCGCCCGTCGGCATGAAATCGATATGCGGCAATGGTCCTGCGAGCGATTTTAAGAAATTCGCGCCGCCGGCCGCTTCGGCCGGAAAGAATTTTAGAACGCCATAGCCCTCTTCGAACCGGGCCATCGCCTCGCTTGCTGTCGAAACGCCCGGGAGGATGACGCCATCATGATAAGCAAGCGCTTTCAGAAGATCCGGGCTCGCGCCAGGTGAGACGAGAAAATCCGCGCCGGCTTTGAGCGCAGCATCAACATCGCCCTCAGACACAATTGTCCCAGCGCCGACGACTAAGTCAGGTTCCGTCGCTTTCATCTCGCTTATAACGTCGAGCGCCGCGTCTGTCCGAAGCGTGACCTCTGCGCTTTTCAAGCCCCCGGAGATCAAAGCCCGTGCAAGAGGGGCGGCATGCTCAACGGCTGTGACGGTCAGCACCGGAACGATCGGCGCGTCATGCAATGCTTCGCGAAACGTCGCCAAATTGATCATACCTCTACGTCCTCATCAAAATGCAACGCCGCTGCACCGATAAGCGCTGCGTCGCCCTGCATCAACAAACGGATTGGAATAGGCTCCATGTAATGGCTCATAGGTCCACGATCGAAAAAGCGTGAAAGCGCATTCGGCATGGCAAGCCAATCGACCAAGCGCTCCGCGACCCCGCCGGTGATGACCACACCTCCGCGTGTTCCATTTATGAGAGCAGCGTCGCCAAGCGCATCAAGCGTCGCCCCTGCCCGGATTTCGCAAATGTCGCGGCTGATCGTATCCCCGTGTTCGGCTTGACGCATAATTTGAGCCGGAGACGTTTCTTGCCAGGTCACCCCGTCGATTTCACACAGCGCTTTGTGCACGGCATTCAAGCCTGAACCGGACAAAACGAGCTCTTTAGAGACATAGCCATGTTGTTGCTGGAGTCGTTTGGTTAGTTCCCATTCGCGATCTGAGCGCGGCGCAAAAGCAGCATGCCCGCCCTCTCCTGTCATGACACGCCAGCCTCGTTCACCTTCTGGCAACAAGGTCGCCATGCCCAAACCTGTCCCAGGCCCGGCGACCAGGATCGGTGAGCGTTCATCAGGTGTCCGGCCATCGTGCAGCAGATGAAAACTCTCATCCCCGAGTTCAGGGATCGAGCGCGCCATGGCCGCATAATCATTCACCAGACGGATGCGATCTAAGCCAACTTTATCGGCGAGTTCGCGACTATTGACCGTCCAGTCTCGGTTGGTCAGACGGACAACTCCGTCACGCACCGGCCCGGCAAATGCAAACAAAGCTCGAGCGGGTGGATTGTTTCCGAACCGCGTGAGATAAGTCTTCAAAGCATCATCGAAGCAACAGAAATCGTCGCCGGGCATGATCTCGATGTCTTCGACCTCAGGGTGCCCTGCAAAACCTAGGCGCGCCCGCCCAAATCTTACATTGGTGCCACCAATATCGCCGACCAA
The DNA here is from genome assembly GCA_039820085.1 of Pseudomonadota bacterium. Taxonomy (GTDB): domain Bacteria; phylum Pseudomonadota; class Alphaproteobacteria; order Caulobacterales; family Hyphomonadaceae; genus Henriciella. Next base: position 2,207 of record JBCBQS010000123.1, on the reverse strand, counting down.
AACACTATCCGGCATCGCGCACTCCCAACATAGAGAAAACGCTTCCGCCCTGTTCGGAATTGCTCACCGTATCGCGGAACCCGCCAAACATCTCACGCCCGAGCCCATGTGAAGATGTATTTGGACGAAACGGAACGGGTCGGCGTCCTTCGAATTCACGCTCATCGACTTGCAGGTCGAGCCGCCCGTCCGTCGCGTCGAGGCGAATTATGTCGCCATCTTGAACACGTGCCAGTGGTCCACCTCGGCTGGCTTCGGGACCAACATGAATGGCCGCTGGAAATTTCCCCGAGGCGCCGGACATTCGCCCATCGGTCACCAGGGCCACTTTGTGTCCTTTATCATGCAGTGCCCCAATGGCACCGGATAATCCATGCAGTTCAGGCATGCCATTAGCGGCGGGGCCTTGGAAACGAACCACAATAACGACGTCTCGGTTGAGTTCTCCCGCTTCAAACGCGGCTTTAACAGCCTCCTGGCTGTCAAATACGCGTGCCGGTGCCTCGGTCACGTGACGCTCTGGCTTCACGGCCGAAATTTTGATCACACCCCGCCCGAGCGGGCCGTCGAGCATCTCCAACCCGCCTGTTTCAGAGAATGGCGCTTCGATCGGACGGATAATGTCGAGATCGCCGCTTTCTATCGGTGCTTCGCGCCATTTGATGGCATCGCCGTCGAGGAAAGGCTCCTGCGAGTAAAGGCTGATCGGACCGAAAGCGCCCTGCGCCTCACCATTCAACAAGCCGGCTTTAAACAACTGCCCGACGACAAATCCCATACCGCCCGCCGCATGAAAATGGTTCACGTCGGCGGGGCCGTTGGGATAAATCCGGCAGAGCAACGGCACAACTGAGCTAACATCCGCAAAGTCTTCCAATGTCACGTCGTATCCTGCGGCGGCAGCCATCGCTGGGATGTGGAGCGCGTGATTGGTTGATCCACCAGTGGCCATCAATCCAACCAGAGCATTCACAAATGTGCGCGCATCAGACAGCTCTCCAGCAGGACGATACTCGCCTTTGATTGAGTTTTGTAAGGCTTGGCGAACCGAAGCGCGCGTCAACGCGTCTCTCAGCGGTGTCCCAGGATTTGGAAAGGCCGCGCCTGGCAAATGGAAGCCCATAACTTCCATCAGCATTTGATTAGAGTTGGCGGTCCCATAAAATGTGCACGTGCCTTGGCTATGATAGCTCTCTGCCTCTGCCCTCAGCAACTCGTCTCGCCCGACATTTCCAAGGGCAAACTCCTGACGAATGCGTTGCTTTTCAGGGTTAGGCAGCCCTGAGGGCATCGGTCCTGCTGGTACCATAATATGCGGCAACCACCCAAATCTAAGAGCCGCAATCGTCAAGCCTGGAATGATCTTATCGCAGACCCCAAGATTGAGGACCGCGTCATAAGCATCATGGCTGAGTGAGACCGCTGACGCCATCGCGATGACGTCTCTGGAAAAGAGCGAGAGCTCCATCCCTTCTTGGCCTTGCGTGACGCCGTCGCACATTGCGGGCACACCGCCAGCCACTTGCGCCGTTGCCGTGTTTTTACGCGCTTCGTCGCGAATGATCTCTGGATAGGTTTCGAACGGCGCGTGCGCTGAGAGCATATCATTGTAACTCGTCACGATGCCGATATTTGGCCAACCATTCCCAAGGATCTGCGCTTTGTCCAAGACCGCACATCCAGCTGACGCGTGTGCAAGATTGCCCTCGGTGAGTTTGGCGCGGGCAAAGCCGGTTGGGCGGCGCGAGCGGATAAGCTCTAAATAGGCTGCCCGACTGTCTTTGCTGCGCGCCTCAATCCGTGCGGTCACTTCTGCAATTTTGGGATGAAGCTTGGTCATGAGAGGCTAAACATCCCACCAGTCTCGGTCATCGCGCCGCAACAAAAGGCGGGCTTCCACCGGACCATCTTCAAGACCTGCTTGATAGGTCTCGATCGGTACACTTGATTGGTCCCACGCGTCCAACAAACCATCGACCCATTTCCATGCCGCCTCGACTTCTTCGCGGCGCATGAACAAAGATAGATTTCCGCGGACCACATCCATCAACAGACGCTCATAGGCGTCTGGATATCGCACGGTGAAATTGTCAGCATAGGACAGGTTCAGCGGCATCGACTTGATGCGCAGCCCGCCCGGCCCCGGCTCCTTGATCGTCACGCCCAGCGTGATCCCCTCGTTCGGTTGCAAGCGGATCGACAGGACA
>JBCBQS010000122.1:0-8498 GCA_039820085.1 Pseudomonadota bacterium | reverse complement strand
GCTCCAAACTCAGGTCACTTTTATTGCTTTGTGCCGAGTTCAACGCTGTCTTCGTAAAGGCGTAGCGTAACGGTATCACCGCCATCTGACGCAACTTTGACCGCAACGGTTTCGATCCGTTCAGGGTTTCCGTTTTGACCAAGATCGACCACGCGGACGACGGTCAATTCACCGGTGAAGTAGGTTTGAGCGGGCACCAAATTGTTTGGTCTCGCTCGATCGAGGAGCTTTTGGTTCACCAGAACCGGCTCTTCAAACGACACGAAAGGTCCACTGAGGTCGCCGGACGGACTATAGTCAGACCCATTCAACTGAACGCTGATTGCATCTGGCGCGTCTGCAATCACTCTAAAGAATTCGATTTCCGAGGGTGTGCGCCGCGCTTCAATCGTGAAGCTCGCTTCATTGGTTGCAATCGTCAAAGACCGGCGATCATCGGTTTGCGTCACGGTCGCAACATTGGTGACGCGATCACCGATATCAGCATGCGCCGAGGATACGGATCCGCCAAAAATCGCGCACGCCGCGACCAATGCCTGTAAACAGGCTATGATGTGCTTCCGCCCGAAGCCCATCCTCAATCTCCACCATCACGTGGCAAACCTTATTTTTTGGTTTGTCCGCCAGCTCTAAAAAGTTCGGCAGATCTATCGCTGCCTTATGCTGCAACGGTATCAGAACATGGTTAGCATTCCGGTCGATAAATCGATCAAATTTGATCGATTTGAGAGGAAAATGCACGTCTCTCAGGCGACAAGATACAAAAAAGCCCCCATGCGCGAACACGGGGGCTTTCAGGCATTTGGGTGACGAAATGCGCGCTTACTTGATCTCGGCGCGGATCACAATTTGACCCGTGACACCCGCATCGAGCTGCGCGTCAGACAATTCGATTTGGCACGTCGTCGATCCATCGCAGTCGCTGTCAGCCGCGTTTGCCGGAACCGCCAATGATGGACCCGTCGCTGGGTCAGTGGCATCGTCCACAAACCCGGTCTGCGATGCGGAAACGAACGTCACTTCCGCTGGCAAGATATCGTTGATGACCAGGTTTGAGGCTGCTGCGGAATCGCCAGTATTTTCGACTGTGATCGTGTATTGCACGCACGCACCTGGCACGGCTTTGGCGTCGGCGACGACTGTGGCCGTGTCACAATTGGCGACAGATCCAGATAAGTCTGGCTCGGCAACCACAAGCACCACTTTTTCAGCCTCGAGGTCCGGTGACTCGACATCGAAAACACCATTCGCGGCAAACAAACCGTCGCGGTCGCTTTCTTCAGTCGCGACGCCTGTGCCATCGGCGAGGACGTTTTGTGCCGTGCCCTCTAGCACGTTTGCGCCCGCGCTCGCGGTGGTGACAGCTGCGGGTGTTGCAGACGCCTCATTCAAGAAGGCCGTCGGATCTCTGACTTCAGCGACGAGCGTGATCTGATCCTGATCATTGTCTTCGGCATCCGGCGGCACGGTTCCGGAAACCTGCAAAAAGACCCGGATGCCTTTGGGGACATCCCCAGTGACCGTTGCCGACCCCGCACCGGCGCCTGTCGCGGTCTCGGCGATTGTCGCAAAGCTGCCATCGTTCGCGGTGCCGTCATCGTTTGCATCGACCATATAACTAATGGTCTGGCTGGTCGCATCGAACGTGCCACTGCCGGTATCCAGATCCCGAATTGAAAAGGCATAAGCTGCATTGTCATTGCCATCATTGAGCAATTCAAAAGACAGCGTCCCAGTAGCCCCGGGTGTCGTTGTCAGCGGCGAATTGGTCGCCGTGAGCGTCAAGTCAATCCGTCGGTCGACTGTGAACGCAGTCGGTGTCCCCTGAAGCACAGCACCTGAGATGCTGGGATCATTTGTGATCACGGGTTGCGCCACGCTCGACACTTCATAGTTGAGTGTGAATGTGTTGGAGACCGTCGCACCGGCCTCGGTTTGATCATTGGCTGCATGCGCAGCGCCGCCAAAGCCCAGGCACAATGCCAGGGCCAGGCCAATACGAGGGGCTAGCCCTCGCGCCTGAGTAAAATTCATTTTCCGCCCGCTCCATTTATAAAGCGGGATCGTCTTCGCACAGAAGCCTTAACAGCTCGCAAAAAGAGACGCAGGGACTGTAATTATCGGCAGATAGAGGCCGCGCGATCAATCGCGGCCGACGATCCTGCAAGCGAGAAATGGTAGGTCACGCGGGTATTACGCGCCGATGTGGCCTCAACCCGCAATTCATTGCCGCGCTTCAACTGACGCACCAATCGCGCATCATCAGAGTCTTGCGCAAAGGCTTCACGGCCAACGCCAAACAGCGACCAATCGCTTCGCCCGATTTTCGCTTTGCCCGGCAAGTCACCGCGCAATTCGTACCCGACTTTGAGGCTCGGTTGGTTGCGCGCCTTGCCAGATTGCCAATTCGAAACATAGAACCAGACGTCGCCATGATCTGCGGAGCGCGGCGCTTTATCCGTCGCCATTGTGGCGGCATAACACATTTTCTCACCGCCAACATTCTCAGTAAACACGACCCAATCTGAATATTGCCGAACCACGCTGGGGTCCGCAAAAGCGGTTAATGTTTGAAGACCGAGACACACACCAAACAGTGTCAACGCACCGCGTTTCATATAAACTCTCCTATGTGCTATAAAATATATAGCCAAGCGCCAGAAACTTATGTAAGGACGATGGGGCTTAATTAAGACAGACAAGATTAACGGGTGATTATGAGTTTGTTGTCTCGCAAAGGTTGCATTTCTGGCGAATTCGGCGCTTTATACGGGTGTGAAGCCGCCCAGGGGAAACACGTGTCCCTCGAAACCACAGTCAGCGACCCAACTGAACGGGATCGACTTGCCGATTGCGTTGAGCAAATCGCAGCTGTGCAATCGCGGACGGCATTCGCGGAAGTGTTCGAATATTTCGCGCCGAGGATCAAAAGCTATTTGATGCGTCTCGGCAGTGATGCGCCCAATGCCGAAGAGATCATGCAAGAAGTCATGCTCAACGTTTGGCGCAAATCCGCGCAGTATGACCGGCGCCAAGCCTCCGTATCGACTTGGATCTTCCGGATCGCCCGCAATCGCCGGATCGACACGCTGCGCCGCACCAACAAGCCGGAACTTGATGCCGAAGATCCAATGCTGCAGCCTGTCGAAGCGGAGCAGCCTGATATCACCGTCAATCGCGCTCAGCTCGAAGTGAAGGTCCGCGAAGTGATTGAGACCCTTCCTGAAGAGCAATTGGTTCTGCTCAAAGCTGCCTTCTACGAGGGCCTATCTCATTCCGAAATTGCAAAAACTTTTGGCCTCCCGCTGGGCACTGTGAAGTCGCGTATACGGCTCGCTTTCATGCGGATGCGAGGGTCATTAGAACGCGATCACTGACCAGACGACTGCAATCTGGAGCTGCATTTGCTTGACGATAACCCGCTTCCAACAATATCGCCAAAGAGAAGTGATAGTTTTGAGGAGTCAGCCAAGCCCATGGGCAAAGCGACGATTAGTGATTTTGGCGAAGTCTACAGCAGCTATGCTGCCGGATGTATAGATCCGGCATTTTGTCTGCTGGTAGAAACGCAAGCCGCGCTGCGGCCAGACGTAGAGCGTGCCGTTGCACGCGCGGAAACCATTGCGGGTGTTTTCTTTGAGACTGAAGCTACGGTTGCAGTATCCGACACGGCCATCGTCAAAACGCTCGCCATGATTGACGCGTATGAGGAAGAACAGCGCCCATCAGCGCAGGCCGTGCATCTCGCCGGCGAAGGACTAGACGAGCTATTGAGCTTGCCTGAGCCATTGCGCGAGACCGCATTGCAATCCTACCAAACGCAGAAATGGCAGAGCTTGACCAGCGGTATTCGTCGACTGAAACTCGACGCTGGCAGCCAAGCCGAGGTGGAACTTTACCGCATTGAGCCCGGCTGCACCGTCCCAGAACATAGCCATGCAGGCAGCGAGTTCACGCTGGTTGTCGCGGGCGGGTTTACCGATGAAAGCGGAAGCTATGGCCCAGGTGACATTAGCCTAAAAGGGTCGAATGATACCCACCAACCGACTGGCGATATGGACGGCGTCTGCTACGCCCTTGCGGTTCGCGACGGCGGCTTGCGGTTTACCGGTATGATGGGGTTAATCCAACGGCTTGTCGGTCGCTGATCAGCCGATCACTTCGAATTTTCGTGTCTCGAAAACCAAAAGAACCTGTTTAAGGTCGCGTCCGCGTTTGAGGATTTGTCCTTGCGCACCGAGGACAGAATACGCGCCTTGCATTCGGGCAAGCGCAGGGGTTTTGATGACCGTCCAGTTTGGTGTCTCAGCGTGTCGCCTGAAAATCGCGAAGACCGCCTGATCTTTGTGCATACCGATGGCATAATCCTTCGCTTGGCCGGACATGACCAAACGGCCGTAAACATCGAGAATCAGGCTCATTTCGTCGCGCTGAAAGGCGATTTTCGGCGCTGGCCGGGATTTTTTCAGAGGCGTGACTTTGCTCATTCAGCTCGTATTCGTTACAGCGCCAGCCGGTGTGACGCATTTTTAATCCAGATTTGGGCAATTTTGCCCCATTCGTGCCTTGCGGCGGTCACCGATTAGCATCAGTTTGCAATTGTCGGGCGGCCCTGTCTAGCAGTCTTTCCGGACCCATCAGCCCCCCCAGCCCCCCGGGGTGACTGTTTTGAGCCGCTCGACACTTATCTCCATTGTTTTGAGCACGTCCAAGCGCATGCGGCGCTGAGCGCTTTGCATGAAGAGAAATTTAGCTGCATCCTTTTTGTGATCCCTTTACTGGCCTGCGCTAACGAATAGCCCTAACCATCGGTAGGACTTCAGCTGCGACCAAAACATGCTCGATCTTCAAAATCTCAGAAAAGCTTTTGATGACCATGTTGCGGTGGCGGATTTAAGCTTTCAACTGAACAAAGGCGAGGTGCTTGGGTTCCTCGGGCAAAATGGTGCCGGAAAGTCGACGACGATGCGGATGGTGTCGGGCGTGCTTGAACCAGATGCTGGGGATGCCTTGATCAATGGGCACTCGATCGTGTCAGACAGACGACGCGCGCAGAGTCAGATCGGCTACCTGCCTGAAGGCGCGCCGCTCTACCGAGATATGACGCCGGTGACCTTTTTGAGGTTTATGGCTGATGCGCATGGTCTTCCTCGAAGCGAGCGGAAGAACGCCGTGGAGCGCGTCATTGCCGATGCACGGATTGCCTCTGTGGCCGGGAAGCCAATCTCGGCTTTGTCCAAAGGATACCGGCGACGCGTTGGTCTGGCGGCCGCGCTCATCCATGATCCGCCCGTGCTTTTGCTTGACGAGCCAACTGATGGGCTGGACCCTGTTCAAAAGCGCGCGGTTCGCGCCCTTGTCGCACGGATGGCGCCTGAAAAATCAATTGTCATCTCGACCCATACACTCGACGAAGTGCCCGCCATGTGCTCGCGTGTGATTGTCATCGACCAAGGGCAAGTCGTCGCCGACCAAACACCGAAAGCGCTTGCAGATAGCCGCCCGGGCGGTCTCGAAGAGGCGTTTATCGCGCTCGCCGATTCGCGTGAGGGCGGAGCATGATCGCGATCGATTGGTCTGGCACACTAACAGGGGTGCGGGCAGCTTGGCGGCGAGAGATCTCTGCCTATTTTGCAACTCCGCTTGCATATGTTTTCGTTGCGATTTTTCTGCTCGTTCTGGGGATCTTCACCTGGGACTTGTCCCGCTTTTTTGATACCGGCGCCGCGGATCTCGCGCCGTTCTTTTACTGGCATCCTTGGCTCTTCATGATGTTCATGCCGGCGCTGGCCATGCGGCTTTGGGCTGAAGAAGCGAACCAAGGAACAACGGAGCTTCTGCTTTCACTACCGGTAAATCTGCCCGGCTTGATCATCGGTAAACTCTTGGCAGCATGGACCGTCGCAGCCCTGGCTTTGGTCCTGACGTTTCCATGGTGGATCGCCGTCAATATTCTCGGACCCGCCGACAATGCCGCGATTGCACTGACCTATGCAATGAGCCTTTTAATGGCGGGCGGTTATCTCGCGATCGGCGCCGCCGTTTCAGCGCTGACGCGCAGTGCTGTGCTCGCTTTTGTCATCGGCGTTTTGGTGGCCTTTATTTTGACGGCCGCCGGTTGGCCGCTCGTATCGGGCGCTGTCGCAGACCTATTGGGTCCGAGCGCCGGCGATGCCATTGCGCAGTTCTCTTTCCTCACGCACTTCGAAACAGCGCAGCGGGGCGTATTGGAACTGCGCGGCTTGGCTTTCTACTTTGGCTTTATCGCGCTTTGCATTGCCCTGAACACGTTGTTTGTGAGCCATCGCCGCGGAGGCGCCCAATGAGCCCGCGCCGCTATTTACTGCTCGCAAGTTGTCTCTTCATTGCCATTTTCGGGGCCGCGAACCTATTGGCGCAGTCCTGGTTGTCTGGGGCGCGCGCTGACTTTACTGAAAACCGCCTGTTTTCGCTGTCGAATGGCACGCGCGCGACTCTGTCTGATCTTGCCGAACCAATTGATTTGACGTTCGTCTATACGCGCAGTGTGGGGCAGGAGTTTCCAGCGGTCAGAGCTTATGCCGTCCGGGTGCGCGAACTGCTAGACGCATATGAGACGTTAGGCGGGCGAAATATTCGGCTGCGGGAAATCGATCCCGCACCGTTTTCTGAGGCCGAAGACGAGGCCTTGGCGGCTGGCTTAGTTGCCGTTGACACCAATGGCGGGGACCCGCTCTATTTTGGACTGATTGGGCGAAATGCGGTGGATGACGAACGGGTCATTCCGTTCCTCGCGCCGGAACAAGAAACCAGTCTTGAATACGATATCACGCGCATGGTGGCGCGGCTCGACCGGCCTGAACCGGCCCGGATCGGTTTGCTATCCACACTGCCCGGCATGAGCGCGCTCACCGATGAAGCGGGGTACACGGTGCGGCGGGAAATGGGGAAATCGTTTTCGGTTGAGCTCATCGAAGAGCGATTTACCGAATTACCGCCCGAAATGGATGTGCTGATGCTCGCCCATCCGCCTGATTTGAGCGATTGGCAACTTTGGCAGATCGACCAATTCATCTTGCGGACCGGCCGCGCGCTTATCCTCGTGGACCCGGCGGCAAAAACGGCGCAAGGCAGTGGGCCCTTTAACATGACCAACCGACAGATACGGTCGGACCTTGATCGGTTTGCACCGGTTTGGGGCGTTCGGTTGAGCGAGGATGCGGTCGCTGATTCTGAGACCGCTCTGTCCGTCGAGGCCGATGCCGGTGAGGGCCGAACGACGATCTTGCAGCACCCTTTATTCTTAGCGATCCCACCAAGTTTGATGTCGCGCGAGAACATCGTCACAGCCGATTTGTCACGAACCGTCAATCTCGGCGCACCCGGGCGATTGTTATTGGGCGATGGCGCGCCAGGCCAACGCGAAGTTCTTATGCAGTCGGGCCCAGCGCCAGGGCAAATCGCTGCCGATCAGGCCGCGATTGAGCTGTCAGCTGGTGATGCCGTGGCGCTCTATGAGCCGAGCGATATAGGGGCAGCACCGCTCGCCGTTCGGGTGTCTGGCCCATTGATCAGCGCCTTTCCAGACGGGGCCCCACCGCTCGAGCTGCCGGATGATCCAATCTATGCTGAACTTGCCCGCGCGGCGGCAGAAGAAGCGCCCCCGCATCAAAGTACAAGCTCTGTAGATGCCGACATTATCATCGTGTCCGACGCCGATATGCTTGATGACGCGCTGCATTTAGATCTTCAGTCTGGAATCGCCTTTGCCGACAATGTTACGTTCATTCTCAACGCCCTGGATAGCTTGTCTGGTGGGTCCGAGCTCATGAGTTTGCGCGCGCGCGCGCCAGGGCGTCGTCCTATGGTGACGGTCGAGAATATGCGCGAGGCGGCGCAATCGCGCTTCTTCAATGAGCAAGCGCGTTTGGAGTCGCGTCTCACTGTATCGCAGCAGCGCTTGGAAGAGCTGCAGTCAGTTGGCGCAACAGGCGGGTTCTTCGACGGCGATGTGAGCGCGGAACTCAGCGACGCTGAGCGAAACGAATTGAACCGCTTGCGAGAAGATATTGTCTCGACCCGCAGCCGCCTTCGGCAAATCGAGCGTGATTTCAGAAGCGATATTGATCAGCTTGAACTGAATCTGCGTCTCTTTACGATACTTGGGGGCCCGCTGCTCATCGGAGTGTTCGGAGTGTTCGTCTTTTTGCGCAATCGCAGGAGGGCGCAGCCGTGACGCAGTTGCAAACGCAAACACGCCAAACCCGTATTTATTGGCTTGCCGGACTCTGCGTCAGCCTATGGGTCATACTTGGTCTGACATCGCTCACATTTGGGGCATCTAGCGCCCGCCATGCCAACTTGGGTGACCCGATCTTAGCTGGCTTTGATGAAGCGCGAATAGACGCGCAGAAAATACGGTTCACGCTGGCAGATGAGAGCTACACACTGGCGCGAACCGCGCAAGGTTGGGCCATGGAGGAAACCGGTGGTTACCCGGTCAGACTTGATCGGCTCGC
>JBCBQS010000121.1:0-8666 GCA_039820085.1 Pseudomonadota bacterium | reverse complement strand
AGCGAACAAATCTGGACGAAGCAATGCAGCTCCAGCCACGAGGCGCCCGCCATCTGACGTGCCATCAATTCCCAAAGACTGCGGTGTTGCCAAGCCGCGCGCAACGAGGTCTTCGGCAATCGCGATAAAGTCTTGAAGAGGGATATCTCGATTGTCTCCGTAGCCGGAATTGTACCAGTCCGGTCCGTATTCTCCCCCACCACGGATCTGCGCGATGACATAGGCACCGCCTTGGTTCAACCACAGCCGTCCAACATCAGCGGCGTATCGCGGCAAAGTTGGGAAATTACTCGCGCCATAGCCATACAAGATTGTGGGTAGGGTCTCATTGTTCGGAGTGGTCTGATGAGTTCCAGATAGCCGCCAGTAGGGGATGGGAACACCATCCGCGCCCTTGGCGGTTAAACGTTCAATGGAGAGATCGTCCGGGGCGAAAAAAGACTGACCCTTACGTTCTTCTCGCACCACATTCGCATCCTCAAGTTGATACAATGTCGGCGCATTGAGCGCTGATTCGAGGGTCGCAAAGACGATCGACCCTGCAGGGTCTCCAGAGACGAGCCGAGCAATTTTTTCATTTCCTCCTATGACACGTTCGAGTTGCCAATCGTCTCGACCGCGTTGGGCGCGATACACCGATTGCACGCCATTTTCTAAAACGCCGATATAAGCGGAATCGGCTGTAAGAACTGTAGGATAGAAAGAATCGACCCACCGGCTCTGTGCCGCATCGAGGACGCGTTCAGCGCGTTGTTGATCGCCCAAGTCAACAGCAATGACCGATCCGGCAACCCATGTCGTGTCGTTTCTGACCCAATCTTCGAGCAGGTTCATCATCGCATAGTCGCCCAGAAGTCCCATGGGCTCGGCGTCGATGGGCACATCCAACGGGAACACATGTCCGCTCGGATCAACAAACTGGACGTCGACGACGCGGACACCTGCAGTTGCAACTATGATGCGATATCGACCCATCGCGTTTCGGCCTGAGCGCAGATTGACCTCGTCTGCATTGTCCGGCCCGCGATAAAGAATGCGGGCGTCTGACAAGCTTTCGCCGCGACGTAGCAGCCTGACTGTCAAAGGATACCCGGTTGGGCCAGTGTCGGTCTCGTCAGTCCCGATCGCAACCAATAGGCTGTCCTCGTCCACCCAATCGACATTCGCGCGCGCAACTGGAAGATCAAAACCGTTCTGAGGCAGGGTTCCCGATTCGGTATCGACTTCGAGCCATCTGATTTCATCAAATCCTGCTTGCGTGACCGCGATCATACATCGGCTGGAAAACCCGTTCTGGCAGATCAGATTCCGCCATGGGCGGGGCATGTACGGCGCCCCATCGGTTGGGATGTCCGACAATGAAAACATGTTTTGCCAATCGGGCGAACCGTTGAGATAGGTGTCGAGGCTGGTGCGCTCCCAGGCGCGATTTCGCCAATTGAAGCTGCTTACATTTCCAGCAAAAACATCGATGGGTGGGAAACTGAAATAGGGATTCCAGCCTTCGTCGAATAAGGATTGCGCGAGGGCCACATCGCGATTGGGGATCGCGGACAGGGCGCGTTCACGCTGGACGTCTGCCCAGGCTTCATCCGGGACAAAAACCTCGGTTGGGGTCGTGCTGGTTTGGCTGGCGCATGCGCTCAGAACGAATACACAGAGTGCAGCACTCAAGACGTCGATAAATCTCATTTGCAAGGCGGGTCTCCTTTACGGCGCAGTTGATGCCACTCTTGAACTGACCAGCGAGCCTTGATCGGGGCTGGCTTTGAATGGCTTCGATGCATCGCTTATCGGGTCGACCTGACAGGTATTTTTCTGCGAAACGACAATACGATCGGGTAAACTGACAGAACACGAAATGGTATTGTTGTGGCGGGCGCGAATAACCTGAGCGATTGTATTCTATCGTATTCAATCGCTTGGCTGGCGGATCAGCAAAACAAAACCCGATGCCACGGCACCGGGTTTGAAAGGTATTCGGGGGTGAAGGAGGTTAAGCGGCGACCGCTTCCTTCTTCGGTTTTGGATCGCGAAGCACATAGCCGCGGCCCCAAACGGTTTCGATATAGTGCTCGCCGCCTGTCGCCTGCTGCAGCTTCTTGCGCAGCTTACAGATGAAGACGTCGATAATTTTGAGCTCAGGCTCGTCCATCCCGCCATAAAGGTGGTTGAGGAACATTTCTTTGGTGAGCGTTGTGCCTTTGCGCAGGCTGAGCAGCTCAAACATTTGATATTCTTTGCCGGTCAGGTGGACACGCTCTTCGTCGACTTCGACAGTTTTCGCATCAAGATTGACTAGGATTTCGCCGGTCCGGATGACGCTCTCAGCGTGACCTTTCGAGCGACGAACGATGGCGGTGATCCGGGCGATCAGCTCGTCTTTGTTGAACGGTTTGGTCAGATAATCGTCAGCACCGTAGCCAAGCGTTTTGACTTTCGCTTCGATGTCTGGATTGCCTGACAGGATCAAGACCGGCGTGTTGACGCGCGCCATGCGCAATTGCTTCAACACGTCGTAACCTGAAATGTCAGGTAGAGACAGATCGAGGATGATGATGTCGTACTCGTATACTTTGCCGAGGTCGACACCCTCTTCGCCGAGGTCTGTGGTGTAGATGTTAAAGCCGGCCGCTTTGAGCATCAATTCGATACTACGGGCAACCGCATTATCATCTTCTATAAGTAAGACTCGCATATTCAGCTCCCCGAATCAGTCTAAACGCATTCCTAGCGTGTTCGTTAACCATTGTGAATTTAGGTAATGAAAGTAACCGAAGTTTTAACAATCGACTTCGAAACGGTGTTTTTATTCATACCTCTTAAGAATGTAGATCTTGCCCAGAGCGCCCAAGAAGCGTGTGAGCAATAGCGATGACGTCCTGGATCGGTTGAGAGGACGCATTTGTTGAAATTAACGTTCTTTGGCTGCGAATGGCTTCGCGCACAGCTTCGTCGCGCATAACTGTGCCCGCCAGCTGCGGACGGAAGCCCAAGAACGTTTGGCAGGCTTGGGCGACAGCCGAAAACGTGTTCTGACCCGCGGACCGTGTTTCGCATTGATTGATCGCGATGGTTTGTTCAACGCTTGGCGCATAGCCTTTCAACACTTTGATAAAGGCATAGGCATCCGTCATTGAGGTTGGCTCGTCAGTAATGACCATCAGAACTTTGTCAGCCGCGCGGGCAAGGCGCATGCAATTGGCTTCAATGCCAGCGCCGAGATCAAGGATGACTTGGTCATATTGAAGGGCGAGGGCAGACAGACCCGCTGCCAGGCGCGCCACTTCTTCTGAAGAGAGTTCGGCCAAGGCACCAGAGCCAGATCGGCCGGGCAGCACATCAAACCCGCCATCCGATGATCCGCCATCGACCGGGGTGACCGCGTCTTCAAGTTCAACCCAGCCGGCAATTACAGCGGCGAGATCCGTTTCAGGCGCGATCCCGAGTTGGACGTCGACATTGGCCAGGCCCAGGTCACCGTCAACAAGTAAGGTACGCCGCCCAGCTTGCGCCATGGCGCTCGCTAGTGTGATCGACATGAAGGTTTTCCCAACACCGCCTTTGCCGGAGCCCACAGCGATGATGGAGGCCGGCTCGACTCGTCGAGGCGGCCGCTGGCTCGGTCGGTCTTGAGATTTAGGAAGTAGGAAGCTCATTATGCGGCTCCTTTCAGCGCGACATGGGCCGGTGCGTCTTCTGTCAGCAATTGGGCCAGTCTAGATGGGGTCGCAGGCACCAAGCCACCGCCGATAAATGGGGTGATGGCAAGATGCGAGAAAGCGATCTTGGCAGAAATTAAGGCTGATACGATCCCACCTCTTCGGCGGGTCACATCGAGCTTGGTCACGATAGCTCTCCGAACTCCACAGCGTGCAAAGGCTCTTGCGGCCTCATTCAAATCTTCTGGATGCCCTTCGGCGCTGATGACCAATACGGGCTCAGCGTTAATGACGGCCAGTAGGTCTTGCAGGCTCGCCATATCCTCTTGGTCAAATGGAATGATCGCGGGCATATCTATGATGCAGCGCTTTCCCTCTTCCTCAATTGCTTTGAGGAGTTTGAACAAATCGTCGGGATTTGTTGCCGCACGAATTTGGCTTTGTTCTTTTTCAAGATAGGCCGCGAGTTGCGCTCCACCGGCGGTGAGGTCGAGATCGGCGGCAACTGGAAGCACTTCAGCTTTTGCGACGGCCGCCCGGCGGGTCAGCTTCGCTGCGGTGGCGGTTCGTCCATGTCCAGGGGCGCCGACCAAAACGATGTTACGATGCGGGGCGGGTGGAATCGGGTCGCAAGAGATCGTATTTTCGAGCCCGGCGGCCATAACGCTGCTTGGCTCTGAGCCTTCGATCCCGCCAGAAACGCCGGCATCAGCAATCCGATCTGCAAATCGTTGCGGAGCGCCGTGCCATAGAAGAGAGTCTCTGACCCGATTGCGGACCGGGCTTTCAACCAGTCTTGGCGGAGGATTTGCGCCGAGGCGGGTTAAAATACGCGACTCGCTTGGCACCATGCCGCCACCCAGCTTGTCGGTCGCAGCGCGCACCTCGACACCTCCTGGGACTTCGCGTTCGGACAAGATGATCGCTTCATCGCCCATTTCCGCGAAGATCATTGCCTTTGCAGCCTCCATGGACTCAGCGGCAAACATCTTCATTCGCATACGGCACACTCCACTCAATTTCAGGAAGTGTTGGGCTGAAATGGTTAACAGAATCTGTTGATTTGTTAGTTTTTCACAGATTTCATTTTTCTGTGGGAAACCTATTCGCTCTCCGACGCGGCTTGGGCGCGTTTCGACAGAACCACAGAAACGGTGCCAATGATCGCGATCAAGGTCCAAGGATAGGGCGCAGGTGTGGTCCAAAGTACGCTGTCACCAAACGCTGCGAGCCCAATCCCAAGCGCTGCGAAGCCGGCGCTCGTGGCAGTGGCGATGGCGCCAAATATCCAGCCATCTTTTCGGCGCGCAGCAAGCAAGAAGAGACCGACCATGCTAAGAACTGCAATGGTGCCCACATGCCAGGAAAAGTGGTGTAGCCAGATGACATCCTTAGGCAGATCCGTCTCGCTCAATGGCCCCAAGACCATGGGAGCGCCTAAAACCTCGTGCGCCAAAGCCCCTAGCAGTCCTAACACCGCTGCGATGATGAAGAGGACTTTGGCCATGACACGCGCGAACCTTTATTGAAAACTTTTGCGGTAGCATGCTGCCGGTTGCAGCTATGGTCAAACCTGATGTGCGTTTAACCGATGGCGAGCGATGGGTCTGTTAGCCATTGGTGGGTCCGGCGCCGAAACCTTTTCAACGCAAAGTGAGAGTAGGTGCCGATGGCCGGCATCGGATCGACTGGATCGAAAATCGCATGGTGAGCTCGCAGGGCGTCCGCGCCGACGCGATAGATGTCTACCAGTGCGCTCGCCAAGGACTTATCGCCCGACCTCATGCCCCGCTTGATGCGCATCAGGTCCCCCTTGGTCCACGCGTAGCGCACACCAATTTTCGTGGTCCAGGGATCGGTTAAAGGAACCATGCGCTCTCCTAAAGCGAGTTTTAGGCCTGTAATGCTGTGATCGACGCCCGCCATTTCAGCGACCCGCGCCAAGCTGGTGCGTGGGTTGAGTTCCATAAACGTGATCCGGTCCGTTTTCGGATCAATGATGAACTGCGCACAGCCCGTGGAAGAATAGTTTAAATGCCGCACCAGTTTTTCGGTGGCCTCTTTCACCACTGGATGTGCGGTAACGGTTTCACCAAGCGTGGTGTAGCCGGTGCCGTCATCCTCGTGTGTCCTAAGCGCGGCAGCCTGCGCAGCTTTTAGCAATCGACCGTTTGTAGCGCTGAAGATCACGCTGTGCCGGGGACCAGAGACATATTGTTGAACGATCAGTTCGGGATGGAGATCAGGCCAGTCTGTAAACACCGCCTCTAACGCTTCCGATGCGTGCGCGATGACGGCTTTGCGACCAAACAGTTCGGCATCAACGGTTGATGGTTTTACAATGAGCGGAAATCCAATTCGCTCCGTGGCAGTCATTAAGTCCTGTTTGGAGCGTACGATGGCGTACGGGGCGAGGGGGACGTCTAAGTCTGTGCAGAGCCGAAACATCTCTGCTTTATTATAGCATGTTTCTAAGGTCTGAGGTGCTGGCATAATCAGCGCGGCATGGCGTTCGAATGTGTCGCGATGGCGTGAAATCATGCGGGACGTCGATTCTGATACCGGTTGAATCGCATCTATATCGCGGTGTTGATCGAGCCAGTTGAGGAAAAAGGGGAGGGCCTCATCGGTTCCTAGATCTGTAGAGGGATGTTGGAACGATCCGGATAGAAAACGCGACCATTCAAGGTAATTGCTCGCCGTCGACACGCCCGAATAGACGCGCACACCTTGTTTATGGAGCGCTTTGGCGATCGGAAATGCCATGCGAGAATCCCCCAGGAGAAGGACATTACGACCATTGAGAAAGGAGGGGGATTTGCGCACCGCCATGGCGCTCATTTGTCTGCAAAGCGGGTGCCATGAAGCAGGATACGACGCCGCCTAAACTTTAGAAAAGCGATCCGTGATGCTTGCAGACGAAGTCAGTGAGACAAGCCGAAAACGAACTAGAGTTCAGCGGGCGTCTAAGCGTAGCTTGGTGTTCGAGAATCCACGATTTCGCTTAACGTGACACCCAATTGACCATCGGCAACAACCAAACGGCCGCGAGCCATGAGCCGGTTTGACACATAAATATCGACAAGGTCTGTCGTCTGGTTTTCCAGCGCGACGATTTCGCCTTCCGATAGAGACATCAATTCCTCAACCGGCATACGCGCTTCACCAAGCACAATATCTACTTGAACAGGGGCATCCATAAGGGAGGCTTCCAATGCGCGATTTAAGGTCATTGTTGGGTCGTCTCTTATCGTTGTTTGTGACCAGACTGGCGGTGAATGGTTGCCGAGAAATGAACGCGGGCGCGCTATTGCTTAAATAAATCGCCTTGGCCTTCGATCACAACTGCGGCGAGGCGGCGCACGCGCTCTAATGCGTCGGCGCGGTCAGCCTCATCAATCGCTGCGGTCTCGAGGCTTGAAGCAAGATCGACGATGCCCGCGAGAACGGCTTTCAAGTCTGCAGACGTGTTTGACAAGCGCTCAGCTTCTGCTGCCAGCGCGTCGTTCCGCGCGATTGCGGCACCGCTCGCCTGCGCGTCGGACAGAAGCAGTGCCAACTCTTCAGTCGACATTTGGACGGTGTCCGCGGATCTGGGCGTTGGCGCACTAAAGTCGCTCGCAAACGGATAGGGCTGGAGAGAGTTGACGCGGCGCTTCATTCGATCAGCTCGTCATCGTCGGATTGCGGCAACAGCTCGCCACGTTTGACGAGCGTGCGTGCGATTTTCAATATTTCTGCCCGGGCGGCTTCAATCTCGCTGCGTCGGACAGCCCCCAAATGTGCGATCTCGTCTTGCAGCAGAGCGACAGCCCGTTGGGTCATATTGCTGAAGAAGGCGTTCGCAATCGGCGCGCTCGCGCCTTTGAGCGCCACAGTTAGGATCGAACGGTCGATATCATTGAGAATGGTCTGCAGGCTCGCTGGATCGAGCTGGACCAAATCTTCGAATGTGAACATTAAGGCGCGGATTTTCTCACCTGATCCAGGTTCAGCTTGATCGAGTGAGGACAAAAGCGTGCTTTCCGATCCATGACCCAGCTGATCAAAGATCCGCGCCACATGTTCATGTCCACCACTTAAGTCGGTGGTCTTGGTCTGCGCCAAACCCTGTTTCAGCGCTTGGCCGAGCGCATTGGCGGCCGCTGGATGAACGCCGCTCAGATTGAGTAAGCGTCTGAGCGCTTCGGTCGCTGTTGAGCGCGGGAGAGCGCGGACGGCAGTCGCGGCTGTGTCCGGCCTCAGCCGCGACAGTGTCAGCGCAATAACTTGCGGACTTTCAGTTTGTAACAAGCTGGCAATTGCTTCGCCATCATAACCGGATAGCTCATGCCAAATGGATCCGGTTGGAGATGGCGTTGCCGCCGCTGGCCTATGCATGGATTGAACATAGGTTCTCAGCGCGTCTTGCTCAGCAGCATGGTCCTCTGGCAGGGCCTTCATGGCTTGGCTCAAACGCTCTGCTTCTTGGGACGAGAGTTGCGACCAGACTGAGGCGGCTTTTGCGCCCAAGGCTCGCATCAAAAATGCGCTTTGGCGCAGGCCAGGTTTGGGTCGATTGGCGGAGGAGACAACTGGCAAGCTCATTTAGTCCTCCGCATAAGACATCCAACCGCGGACCAATCCGGCGGTTTCGACCGGCTTGGTCTCTGCCAAGTCCTCGGCTTGGTTGAGTTCGCTAGGGGCATTGATCTTTGGGGCTGGGAGTTGCGCGCGCGGTGGGGCTTGAAGCGCGATCCGTCCGGTCTCTGCAACAGCAGATGGGTTGGACTGCGCTCGTTGCGGGGTCAGCGACGCCCCGAGCAAAACCAGGATCAGCACACCGAGACCCGTCAGTTCAGCGATTTCAAGAGCCGTAAGCGACCCGTTGACCCCATGTGCAAAGGGAAACTGAGACAGAGTCAAAGAGTCGGTTTCGACATTGAATCCCATGGCCGCGATTAAAATGCTCTCGACCTGAGCCCGAACGCCGCGCAAGTCATTTGCTGGCGCACCATCAATCAT
>JBCBQS010000120.1:0-8703 GCA_039820085.1 Pseudomonadota bacterium | reverse complement strand
CTATCGCACAGCATGAAGCTCAAGCTTTTAACTGGCACATGCGTTCTTCGATTTTGAGCTTGTACCATTCTGTGCCGATCTTCATGGCCGAACGGTACAAGCTCAAAATCGAAGAACGCATGTGCCAGTTAAAAGCTTGAGCTTCATGCTGTGCGATAGCGTTCGGCATCCCGAGACGTTGTAAACCAGTTGCCAGTTTCGCTTTGCGCGTCGCCAACATGGAGAGCTCTCCGATGATTGGGGTTTGCCAGATTTTTGCGGTTCCGTGCCATAAGTCTTGCTCGTGCGGCGCAGCATTAATCGCCGTCCAAGTACGCACTAAGTCTGGACGAATGCTGACGGTGCGAAGCGCGATCATTGCCCCCCAATCGTGCGCCACCAAATCGACAGGTCCGCTCTGATCGACTTGGCGCTCGAGATGCTCAATGAACCAGTCGACATAAGACTCTTTTGTGGGCGCGAAGTCGGCGGGTCGGGGTTCGACGAAGCCGGGCAATGCGGGCGCGAGGTGCGGACTAAGCTCAAGGCTCAGCGCGTTGAGCAAGGGGCGCCACATCTCAGGCGTATCTGGGACGCCATGCAGAAATACTTTTTCAGCCACTAGATCCAAGTCTCCAGATTAGTGTTCCGGCCAATGTCACGATTGATCCGGGCATCCATCAGAGCGCCCAAATTGC
Organism: Pseudomonadota bacterium; assembly: GCA_039820085.1. GTDB lineage: Bacteria > Pseudomonadota > Alphaproteobacteria > Caulobacterales > Hyphomonadaceae > Henriciella. The sequence goes on along the minus strand of JBCBQS010000120.1, from coordinate 8,026 downwards.
AGGCTTCGAGCAGGTCATCCACGGCGCTTTGATCACTGGAGCCGAGCGCCGCGTAGGCGTCTTGGACGCGTTTAAGAAGGTAAAATCGATAGGGCTGTGCAATCGCTGAAATGTCGACACCGCGAAGTTTGAACTGCGCCGTACCAACGACGCGTTCGATTGGCGTGCCGGGTACGGGATTTGTCTCCGCGAGCCAAGCATTAATGGTCTCAGCCGCCGCTAAGGTCTCTGGCAGAAAATCTTCAGCAAGGACGCTCAATGCATTGATCAGGGTTTCTGGAATCGTATCGCCAGCAAGATAGGCTTCTGAGCTGTCATCGAATTCACTTATATCGGGTTCGGGTCGATTCATCCGCTCAACCCATCGAAAAAGATGAACCGCCGTCTGGGTCATCATTGAAAGCGGCTTTGGATCGCGGCCCAAATGACCGTAAAGTGGTGCGATCATGCCGAAATCACCAATCGATGGACGACCTCCAAGCAAGTAAGGGAACGCAGCAAAGTGCCTATCGAGCGCTTGCATCACGTCGCCATAATGGGTCTGAATCACAGCCTGGCTTTGCGCTGTCACGCCCATGAATTGCGACGCCATGCGCATTCGATCTGCAACTTTTTTCGCGCGGTCTGATCGTCCAGGACCTCTCGGCATCAAACTCTCAAAATGAAAGTTGAGCAAGGGCAGATTCTCTTCCGGGTAGTCCCACCGATAATGCATTGCTGGGCGCAGCAAGCCCTCCGCCCCGATGACATCAAACAGACGGCTGATCAGGTTTTGCTTCGGAGTTGCAGGTGAAAAGCGATGCCCAGAGCTCGCCTCGAAGTGATCAATGATTGCTGCCCCATCTCGAACGACCAATCCGTCCTGGGTTTCAATCATCGGAATTGTCATCTGCCCTCCGGCTTTGGGCAGGACGACCGAGGCGAAATGATCGTCAATCGGCGCTTTTTCACGATACGAAATGCCGGCCTTGATAAGATAGCTGCGCGCGCGGCCCGAATAGAGCGATTGAGCAGCAGCATAAAGCGTAATTTCTGGGTCTGCGGCGGTCATTGAGTTTTAGTCCATGGTGTGTGTGCTGCACGCTTTAGTGGGGTCGTCTTTGGCTATTTAGTGGTGGGCGTTGACATCAAAGACGCAATGAAAATGCGCGTCATTCGAGAAAGCTTATCTTCAGTGAGCATCCGTCGGCGATTGTCCGTCGGATAGAACAGGTCTCGATCCAAAATCGACGTCACGTCTTGCAAGCTCAACGCGATGTTCGTGATGTGCTGCTCGCGATCACCGACCGAGTTTTCGACAATGGGCGAGAGCGTCGTCGCAATCCATCGCACCAAGTCTAGGTCGCGGCGGGCAAATTGGGGATTATCAAAAGATTTGGTGGTCACAGCACGCAATAGACCGTGACTTTCATAATGAGACAGGATCATAGGTGGCACAAGACGCTCTGCGAATGTCTCTAAATCGAGCGGCTCAGGTCCATTCGCTTGCACAAAGCGCTTTATGAATGCTCGGCCCGTAGCGGCATAATCTTCGTGTAAATAGTGCAAGAGCGCCTCTTTGCTTTTGAAGCGCGCATAAAATGAGCCCGTTGAGGAGCCCGCCGTCTTCACAATCTGACCAATCGTCAGTTCTTCGAACGTGTACGTTTCCAGCAAAATTTGAGTGGCTCCGGATATCGCCTGCAGGGTGGCGCGGCTTCGCTCTTGGAGCGGGGGGCTGAGATCGGTCACGCTGGCAGACTTTCAAAAATAGAATTAGAATGATAATTTTATTTTTGGTACCAGCACAGTCTTGAAATGTCAAAATGTACCCTATCGAAGACGTGAATCTGGTCCACCGCACCCGCCGGATCATCCAAATGGGGATACGGGCTTACCTGCCCGCCTTCGAACCGTTTGGCGCACGATGATATGTCGCCCGGATGCAATCAATATTCCGAATACTGGTAATGCTTTCGTGCCCACGGACGGCGGACAACACGTCACTTACGATGTTTCGAAAGTGGCGCGAGTGACGGGACTCGAACCCGCGACCCCCGGCGTGACAGGCCGGTACTCTAACCAACTGAGCTACACCCGCGCATGGGCCACCGCCGCAGCGGTGAAAGGGTGATCTATACGTGCACTTTTTTGGGGTCAAGCCGCAATTGCCATGACTTTGACATCAGATGCAGCTATTCAGCCTTGATACAGCAAATATGAGTCATGCTCCTCCCATGAAACGTCTCTTGATCATTTTCGGCGCTTTGGTTGCCATTCTGCTCGCCGTGGTCGCGGTCGTGCCTTTTTTGATCCCGTCCTCCGTGTACAAAGCCCAGATTGAATCGGCTGCGACCAATGCGCTTGGCCGCGAGGTCGTCTTAAAAGGCGACGCGAAGCTCTCGATTTTGCCCATCATCGCCGCGCGCGTGGATGACGTCTCTGTGGCTAATCCAGATGGGTTCTCGGATCCCTTGATGATTGAGGCTGGCAGCCTACGCGCCAGTGTGAAGCTTTTGCCGCTTTTGTCGAGCCGCGTGGAGATCGCCCAAATCACTTTGGAGGATGCTACCGTGCGGCTCGAACGGCTCGCAGATGGTCGTGCGAACTGGGAGTTTGGTTCAGCCGAACCTTCACCGGACACACCTCCGGAAACCGGCGAAACAAGCAGCTTTGAAACCGGTATTGATCGCGCCGCCGTGTCAAACACGGCCGTCTATTATCGGGATTGGACGACAGACACCCAATATGCGCTAACCGATTTTAACGCGACCGCGCGCTTAAGTGCGCTGGATAAACCGCTCTCGTCTCGCGGCAATGGCCAGATCAATGGCCAAGCTTTCGACTATGAGATCAATCTCGCCACGATTGCGGCTCTGACCGCGGAAGACTCTGTAACACTCGATGTGAGCCTTGGTACAATCTACGGCGACATTTCTTATGATGGCGCGCTGACTCTCGCCGACGACCCGGTCGTTGATGGGGCCTTCGAGCTGTCCTCAGATACGGTTGGCGATATTATTAGTTTTATCGGTGATGATGATCTTCCCATCGTTGGTAGTGCCCTCCAAAGGATTCGAGCGAAAGGCACGGTTACAGGCACTGCAACCACGGCCTTGCTTGACTTCTCCCAGCTTAACATCGGCGCGACCGGTTTGGACGTGGACTATATCGGCGGTGTTCAGCTCGGCGATGTTCCGACATTGAACGGAACCGTAGACTTAAATGCCTCTGACGCGCAAAGGCTGCTGAAACCCGGCGATGCGCTCATTCCCATTCTGGCTATGCTTGGAAATGTGGACCTTAGCGCAACCATTGTTGGCCCCGCGACCGCGCCAGCGCTGACCAATATTGTCCTGAAACAACGCGGATCGGATCTGAGCACAGACTATTCAGGCGGATTGAGCCTTGCTGAGGATCAGGCGCTTGACGGTCGGCTTTCGGTTTCAAGTAACAATCCTCGCGCGGTCTTGTCGGCCCTCGGCACAGATTTGCCACCAGGCGACACGCTCAACAAAATCGAGGTCTCCGGTCAAACGACGGGTTCGGCCATGGCCCCAACGCTGAATGGCGCGACTTTTACCATTGATGATACGACAGCCACGGGAAGCGTCGGCGCGGACCTTCGTGGCGCAACGCCGAGAGTGATTGCAAACCTTGATATGCAGCGCCTCGATTTGACGCCATTTTTAGGCAGCGGCTCGCAGCAGACGGATACCGAACCAAGCTTGAATGAAGACTGGGACGATACGCCACTCGATCTCGCCAGTCTGCAAGCGGTCAACGCAACAGTCACAGTGAAAGCGAGCGAAGTCGTCTTAGATCAGATTACGCTGAAAGATGCCTTGCTCAATACCCGGCTGGATGATGGCCGGCTATCAGCGGTGTTTCGCCAAGATGACAACACCCCAGGTTTTCGAGCCTTCCAAGGCAATTGGTCCGGAGATTTGCTCCTCGACGCATCCCGCGCAACCCCGCGCCTAGAGATTGAGGCCCTCGCAGACGGCATTGCCGCACAAGAGATGCTGACCGCGCTCACAGGCTTTCAAAACTTGAATGGTTTGGGGGCAGTTCAGCTCGACCTCTCCTCCCAAGGCAATAGCTTGAAAGCGCTGATCAACGGATTAGAAGGTCGCTTCGATTCTGATCTGAATGATGGCGCTTTGAGGGGGATGAACCTCACAAAGCTTGTGCAAAGTGCGACCAGCCTCGAAAGCATGCTCAGTAACCGCACGCTTACGCTTTCAAATTTCCAAGAAGCGTTCTCGCCAGGCGCCAGCACGGACTTTTCCAAGTTCCTCGGCAATCTCGAGGTCCAAAATGGTGTCGCAACGCTGACAGAGCTTAATATTGATAATCCAGTGGTCGGCGTGCTTGGCAGCGGTCAGATAGATCTTGGCGCGCGAACACTCGATATTCGACTCACACCGCGCGTGGATGTGAATGCGGCCGGTGCCGGTTCAACGATTGGGATCGGCGATATCCCCATTCCCGTAAGGGTTTATGGCAATTGGTCCAACGTGCAATTCGGGCTTGATAGCCAAGCGGTTCAAGCGGAGCTGACATCCCGTTTGACCGCGCGCGCCGCAAGCGAGATTAGCAGCCGGATTGGCGGCGATGCTGGAGGGTTGATCGGTGAAATTGTCGGCGCTGCCTCATCGTCAAACACCGAGGGCGATGACGCCTCAAACCTGGAAGACGAATTGCGAAGCCGCGCGCTTGGAGCGCTCTTCGGCACGCGCGACCGCGATGAGGACGAGGAAGAGGAATCCGATCCGCCGAACTAGCCTTCATCGGCGAAGAACGCCCGGACCTCTGCGCCCTTAGCCGCTTCAAGCGCCGCACACAGGTCGATCCGTTCTGTTGTCTGCGCGAGTGAGCGTTCATGTCCTTCAGCAAGATCGCCATGCGCTTCAAACAGAGCGATCAGTTCGGCTTTGCCGGTTTGCGAGCACAGCGCGCTTGCAAGCCCTGGACTGGCGCGTTTGCGTTGGCGGGGGATGACGTCCAAAAAGGCTGGGAAATTGGCTTGTAGCCAGGCCCATGTTTGCGCCCGGGTCCGCGCCTGACTCATTTGACCTTGCACAATTGTCAGTGCCTCGCGGCTCCCAAGCTCTCCTGAAAGTGCGAGGGTTAGAATACGCTCTGACAGAGCTGCGTCCCGGTTTTGGCCAATCGCATAAGCAACAGCTTGCTCGAAGACTGGATCATCATAGTCAAGGCGCGCCGCGAGCAGCTGATCCAAAAACGGTTCGCCATAGACCTGCATTCCGATCGCCATCGCTGTTAGATATTCATCCGTATTGAGTTTGCGTGCCGAGGAAACATCCGGGAGGCGGATAAAAGCAGCGGCGGCATCGGCGAGATCTTGGCGCAAGGCTTGCTCCTCTCCCGTCCTAACGAGGAATTGTTCAAGGCTTGATTTCAAAATGACCTGCTCTGGATCTTCGGACCCATCCTCAACGAGGGATTGGTATCGGTCAGCGAAAACATCCAAGATGGCGGCGCGATAACCAGCAAGTGCGATCTCATCCTCGGCAGCAAGACGCGCAAAGCGTCCTGCCTCACGTATGGCGGCTTGGACGACCCGGCGTTCATCATCGCGAACGGCTTCATCAACGAAGCGCCAAACGGTCTGCACATCGATCCGACCGGCCGCGAACTCCGCCCCAACGCTGTCTAGGGTGATGAGTTGTTCTGCATCCTCCAACTCCGAAAATCCGCGCCCGAGCGCCTGCCACATCTCAAAAGGCAATGAAAAGCGATAGTATCCGGTTCCGCCTGCATTCGGCAAAAGCCAACCGGAATCGACGATTGCTGATTCGGGTGGATTAAGGGTCAGCATTGTCGACGCGTCAGCGAGCAGATGACAGTCACGAGCGCGCGCGTTCAAATCGCCGCGCGCCCAGCAAAAGGGCACGACCCACGTCCGCTCCGCATCGACTTGGCTCCCCAAAGGCGCGTAGCGTGACTGCGTGACTACGAAGTCAGACGGCGCAACTTGCTGAATTGAGATCAGCGGCAATCCGTTTTGCTCAACGAAGCTTCGAAATGCGCGTGTGAGATCAGGTTCGCCGGTCTCACGCCCGATAATATCGAAGAATTCGGGACTATCGGCCACGCCATCCTCATAAGCTTCGACATATCGGCCAAGCGCTGGGCGGAAGACATCGGCGCCAAAGTAAGCATCGACCATGCCGATGACGGCAAGCCCTTTATTATAGGTGATCGAGTCGTATGCATTCCGAACATTCTCATTCAGCGCGATTGGCTCCCTGACCGCGCGGGCACTCGCAAGACTGTCTAGGCCCATCGCCCGGATACCATCTGCGATAGCATCGAGTTCGTAGCCCTCACCTGGATACATGACGGAAAGGCTCGCCCCTTCGCCCCAGCTGGCAAATCCTTCTTTCAGCCACAGGTCGTCCCACCAAGGCGGCGTCACCAAATTGCCGAACCACATATGCCCCACTTCGTGTGCATGGATCGCAAGCAAACTGCGCAGCGCGGCAGGACCAATATCCGGTCCAGCTAAGATCCGGCTTTCGCGATAGGTGATCGCAGCGGCGAGTTCTGTCGCGCCCGATGGCCATTGCGGCGCGGCGACAATGTCGAGCTTCTTGTACGGATATGGCTGCTGCAAAGCTTCTTCGAAAATGCGGACGAGTTCAGGTGCCGTTTCAAGCGCAAGGGCAAGCTCATCGCCTTTGCCGCGCCTGGCAAAACCGCGCAGGGGTATTGGCACATCGCGAACACTGTTCGGCGGAAGCTCGCCCGCCTCGACAACGTCGAAACTGCCCACCGCAAGCGATAGAAGATACGTCGGGAGCGGTCGCGTTGTCTCAAATGAGATACGTTTGAGACCATTACCCAACAGCTCAACCGAGGCTTCTGGCGCGTTAGAGATCGCTGAGTCCGTCTCTGGTATCGTTAGCGTGATATCAAACGGGGCCTTGAAGGCGGGCTGATCAAAACCTGGCATGAAGCGGCGCGCCTGAATGCTCTCCGATTTAGCGAGCGCATAAGCATCGCCTTGCTCTGTGACCTTAAACAGACCCGATAGATTGGCATCAAAGGGCGCGTCATACTCAATCTCAACGGTGATTTCCCCCGGCGCCGCGCGTTGACCAAAGCCAAGCCAAGCAACCCCAGACTCGCGCGCCATCGACCAGGTGCCGTTTTCAGGGTCAGCATCCCCAACTTTCGACCGCACTTGCGTGATGTTGAGATCACGGCCATGCAAATACACACCATACGCCGCGTCTTCCAATGCCAGGGTCAGTGTGACATTTCCACCGAAACGAGCATCGCGTGGATCGAGCGTCAGGTCTAAGGCATAGTGAGTTGGATAAGGCGCGGCAGGAAGGGGCCCCGCGGGCGCTTCCGCAAGAACCTTTTCCATGTCCATCTCACCATAATCAATGTGGTTCGCATTCTCGCTGCAGGCGGTTAAACCTAATACCAGCATCGCAATCAAAACAGCGCGCATTCTGCTCTCCAACTTGTCTTGCGCCTTTGCATAGCGCACAAGAACGGCAATGAAACCCACACTCTCCATACTCGATCCGTCACCGATCTTTAAAGGGCGGACGGCAGCGCACGCCCTGAACGAAACGCGCGCCCTGGCTGAAGCAGCCGATCAAATGGGGTTCCGGTCTTACTGGGTTCAAGAACACCACAATGCCACCAGCTTTGCCGGCACAACGCCCGAGATTCTCATGGCAGATCTGGCGGCGCGCACGTCACGGCTTGTTTTGGGCTCAGGTGGCATCATGCTGCCAAACTATTCGCCGCTCAAAGTCGCGGAATGGGGGCAAAGCCTCTCGCAACTCTATCCCGGACGCATCGAGATTGGGCTCGGTCGCGCAACCGGCGCTGATCCGCGTGCGTCAGCCGCTTTGCTCGGACCGGGTGGGCAGAATTTTCCGAACATGTTGCGAATGCTCATGGACTGGATGCTGGACGCCAGCGGTGAGGCGCCGCTTCCGGAAGATCACCGCGCGCGCGGGATCGCAGCGAACCCAAGCGGTCCTCGCCCAGATCTCTG
>JBCBQS010000119.1:0-8784 GCA_039820085.1 Pseudomonadota bacterium | reverse complement strand
CGAACAAGCAATTGTCCGGGCACGCGTGCCGGATGTCTCTGACGCGCTGCTCAAGCAATTGGTCGAGTTTGTCCAAGGCTTGCGCGATCTCGACATTCGCAAGCGGCCATCCATTTCGGAAACCGTTGATTGGGCGCGCACGCTGCTCCTGATGCACGCGACGGAGTTGGACGAAGACATGGTGCGCTCGACGCTAAATGTGCTGCTCAAGCACGAGAGCGATATTCAAGCGGTCGACAAAGATGTGCGCACGCTGGCACGCGCCGCGGCATCGACGGGATAGAATTATATTTAAATTTATGGTTGCTTATATTTGTAATAAAACTCTTATACAGGTATTATACTTGAAAAGGAGGTGTTTATCAGAGAATTAAGTCTATCTGAAGTCGAGCACGTTTCTGGAGGAGGTTGTTTCTCAGAAAACGTCGGTGCTGGAATTCTTGGGGGTATGGCAGGCGGAGCAATCACCAACGGAATCGCAGGCGGTGTTATGGGTTCTGTAGCTGGCGGAGTAGGGGCAGTGCCGGGGGCGGCCGCAGGGGCTGTCTTCGGAGCTTTGCAAGGAGTGTTCGGAGGTATTATCGGAACCGCCGTCGCTTGCTCTGCTATTGGAGTGTGATCCTGGAACCTGTCGAGGTCTTGTGCTTTGGTTAAACGCAGAGATATTGTATTGGTAGTTATTCTTCAATTCCTAGCAATGACAGCGATCCTATGGTTTTTCTCAGGGCTCCATCTTCGGGGAGCTATTACCGGAGGATTGTTTTTCAGCGGTACGAGTGGAGTTCTTTATCCCATTTTGTTCAAAGGGGATCGAGACGGTTAGTTTTTAAGTAAGCATATTTTCAAGTTGAAACAGTTGCCCAGGAAGCGAATGCTATGCACTTGTATGGTGAAACTCTATTCGGGGGTTAGTATGAAACAACTTTGGGCGTACAAGGAGTAGATTGAATCTATGGCCGAGCAAGTCCTCACCGATTTTATTCGCGCGCTGCGCTCAGCCGATGTGCGCGTTTCAACGGGTGAGGCAATTGATGCGGCCGAAGCGGTTAAGCTCATCGGCTATGCGGATCGCCAGCGCCTGTCTGATACATTGCGCTGTGTGCTGGCTAAATCACCTGAAGAAAAGCTCGCGCATGATCGCTTGTTCGATCTCTATTTTTCGCGCCAACCCGTCCCGCAAAGCGAACCACCAGCCGAGAACGCAGAAACCGACGATCAAGATCAAGACGGGTCCGGCGATATGCTCGATTTGCTTGAGTCGGGCGATGAGACAGCCATCGCGATGGCGATGGAGCGTGCCGGTCAGGAAGCGAACTTACAAGACATCCGCTTCTCGACGCAGGTCTCATACTATGCCCAGCAGATGATGAAAGCCTTGGGCGTGGAGCGTCTCGAAGGCGAGATGATGCAAGCCTTTCGCGAGCGTACTGAAGACGGCCAGGCCTATGCTGAAGAGCTGATTGAAGGCCGCAAGCAAATGTTCTCGCGCGCCCGTGAGCATGCCAAACAAGCGTTCGAAACGTATGGCGCTGGCGCCACGCTGGCCTTTCGCGAAGACATCCTCGCAGAGACTGCTTTGACGGCGCTCGATGTCCGGGATCTTGGACGCATGCAGGCCCTAGTGCAGAAGATTGCCAAACGCCTTGCGTCAAAACACTCGCGGCGGCGTCGCAAGAAAAATCGCGGTCAGCTGGATGTGCGCAAAACCCTGCGGGCGAATGCCGGGTTTGATGGCGTACCGTTTGATCTTGCCTGGAAACAAACCAAGCGGGACCGGGCGAAAATCGTCGCTGTTTGTGATGTCTCAGGATCGGTATCGCGCGTTGTCCGCTTCTTTTTGATGCTGCTCTACAGCTTGAATGAGGTTGTGCCGGACATTGAATCCTACGCATTCTCAGGACGTCTCGAGGATGTTGGCGACACGTTGGATTCTGAAGACTTCGTCGCTGTGATGGACAAGATCATCAATGCGATTGGCATGAGCTCAACCGACTATGGGCAATCGCTGTCAGACATGAAAATGAACCATTGGGACGTATTGGACCGGCGCACGACACTGATTGTGCTTGGCGACGGGCGGTCCAATTATGGCGATCCGCGCACCGACCTGTTCCAAGAAGCGGCGAGCCGCGTAAAGCGCGTGATCTGGCTATCGCCCGAAGCAGAAAGCCTATGGGGCACCGGAGATAGCGTCCTACCGCGCTACCGTCCGTACTGTCAGTCTATGAAGCATGTGACCACGATCAAGGATCTCGAGCGCATTCTCGACGAAGCTCTGTCGCGCTATCAATAGGGCGCGAGGAGGCTGGCAATATAGTCCGCGATCAAGCGGCCTTGCGCTGTTAGTTTTAAGCGTGATCCATCCGAAACCGCTTGGCCCGTTTCAACCAGGTTCGCTATTGTCTCAGGATCGGCTTCGCTTCCGAACAGTGTCTGGAACCGCTCTAAGTCCAAGCCTGATGTGGGCCGCAGCGCCATAGCGAGAAACTCACGCGCCGTGCTTTCATGCGACAGCGAGGACCGCTCGTCACCTGTCCGCGCAATATAGTCGGCGGGGCGACGGGCTGCCTCAGTCGCATAGCGCACACCGTCAATCGTCAAGCGCCCATGCGCGCCGGGCCCAACGCCGATCCAATCTCCGCTCGCCCAATAAATGTGATTGTGCTGCGACTCATACGCCTCAGACCGCGCATGATTGGAGACTTCATATGCGGGCAGTCCATGCGCCTCACAGAGGCTCTGAGTTTCCTCATAAAGATTAGCCTGGTCATCATCCTCCATTGGGATGAGGTCTCCACGTGCGGCCCGTTTTCCAAACGCTGTGCGCTCTTCGATTGTGAGTTCATAAAGTGACAGATGCGGTGCGCCTAAGCTGAGGGCTCGGCTCAGTTCATCGGCCCATGCATCCGTTGATTGCCCAGGCCGCGCATAGATCAGGTCAATCGAGTGATTGTCGAAGACCGGTTGAATAAGGTCGATCGCTTGAAGTGCGACTGAGCTTTGATGATCTCGGCCGAGAAAACTGAGGGCTGTGTCATCGAGCGATTGAACGCCGACAGACAAACGATTGATCCCGGCATCTGCAAGAGCGGTGAGATTGGTCGCGAGAATATCGTTGGGATTGGCTTCCAGCGTGATTTCAGCCTCTGCGTGCAGTCCAAACGTGTCCTCAGCGGCGCGTAAAAGTCGTTTGATCTCAGCGCTCGACAAAAGTGACGGGGTGCCGCCTCCCAAGAAGACCGAGTCGAGTTTCGGATGCTCCGGCAGAGCTTCGCGCCAAGCCCGCAGGTCTCGCACAATCGCGTCCAAAAGCGGGTCTTCGTCACGGTCCTTCGCCGCGTAAACATTAAAGTCGCAGTATGGACAGACGCGGGCGCAATAGGGCCAGTGGATATAAAGACCGAAGCCGTAATCTGGCCCGACAGCGTGCATTAGAGTAACGCTGCTTTCAGCTTCTCGAACGCCGCGGCGCGATGGCTCATCGCATGTTTGTCGGCAGGTTGCAGCTCAGCGAATGTCAGGTCATACCCATTTGGGACAAAGACGGGATCATAGCCGAATCCCATTTCGCCGCGGGGGGGCCAGGTCAGATGTCCGTGCACTTCACCGCGAAACGTCACTTCATGACCGTCGGGCCAAGCGACTGCGAGGCAGCTGACAAAATTGGCGCTTCTGTCTTGAGCATCGATTGCGCGCAGTTCGCGTTCAACTTTGTCCATGGCTTTGTAAAAGTCACGCGGTTCACCCGCCCAAATCGCCGTATGCACGCCTGGCATGCCGCCAAGGGCTTTAACTTCTAAGCCGCTATCATCCGACAGGGCTGGCGCACCGCAGGCTCTGGCAGCCGCGCGTGCTTTGATCAGCGCATTGCCCTCAAATGTGAACTCCGTTTCCTCTGGTTCATCAAGGTCAAGCTCAAGTCCAGACAGCACCTCAAAGCCCAGCGGAACAAAAAGATCTTTCAGTTCAACCACTTTGCCTTTGTTGTGAGTGGCGGCAATCAATTTACCGGGCTGCAGTTTACGCGACATGCAATGTGGCTCCGTTCTTGCTTTTTGAGCGAATAACCTTATCGTTTAACGGTAAGTTTGTGACTTTGTGCTATGTGACAAACGTAGCGATATGACAGAAGGATGACGCGTACGCATGTCAGGCACTCGCAAAAATTCAATGGCGGCGGTTCTGTCAACCGTGGTCACCGTGATTTTTTGGCTCGCCATTGTGCTCGGTACAATCCTGTTTGTCATTTTGGGAATCGGTCTTCTCGGCAGCCTGAATGGCGGCGAAATAGACCTTCCATTGGTTGAAGCGCGCGCTGAAGGTGTCCCAGCAGGGCGTCTAGTTGCGGCATTGGTCGGACTGGTCGTGTTCGCGCCTGGCATTGCCTATATTTGTGCCCAGCTGCGGAAAATTCTATCGACTTTGGCAGATGGCGATCCGTTTGTGCCAGAAAATGCTCCGCGTTTGACGCAAATCGCGGTTGCAATTGGCCTGATCGAAGCGATCCGGATGTGCTCTGTGCTTATTTTGGCTGCGACCGTCGATCTCGGCGAAGGTTATGTTGCCAATATCAACATTAATTTAGCGGTATGGGGGGCGGTGATCGTGCTCCTCATTCTTGCACAAGTCTTCAAAGAGGGCACGCGCCTTCGTGAAGAGCAGAAGATGACCATTTAGGAGGGCCAGCGATGACGATTCGAGTGACCCTTGATCGGGTATTGTTAGAAAAAAGAATGTCCCTGACAGAGCTGTCTGAGCGCGTCGGTGTGACTTTGGCCAATTTGTCTATTTTGAAGACCGGTAAAGCCAAAGCGGTTCGGTTCTCGACCTTAGAAGCCCTGTGCCGCGAATTGGATTGCCAACCCGGCGATATTCTCGTCTTTGAGGACGGCCAATCGAACGAAGCGAGCGAGGCCGCTTAGGACACCTGTTCCAAAATCAGTGACAGGGCTGCCTCTGCAAACAGGTACATATTTTCAATGCGGTCAGCGAGCCCGGTCTCAAGCGTGCGAGAGACGTTGAGGCCATCCTGTCCAACCACACCGACACAAACATGTCCGGCGTCATCTCCATAAGCGTTACCGCTTGGTCCTGACGCGCCTGTCTCGCACAACCCCCATGTTGTTCGTAGTTTCTGTTGAATTGTCCCGGCCATGAGCAGAGCATATGGCTCGGTCGCCGAACGCATATCGCCCAAATCTTCTCGGGTCAGACCCATCAAGCCGCGAAACGCGTTTGGCGTGTAGATAATTCCCGTCCCGCGATAGAATTTGGAAGCGCCTGGCTGTGCAAGTAGAGCTGCTGAAATCAGGCCGCCCGATGACGATTCAGAAATAGCGATCGTCTCACCACGCGCTTTGAGCGCTTCACCGACCTGGTGTGCGAGGGGAAACAACCGCTCCATAGGTTAGCCGATCGCTGCTTTTTGGGCTGCGAAAAGCTCCATGCAGCCTTTTTCTGCCAGCGCCATCATTGTGTCGACTTCGGTGCGAGTCATGGGGCGTTCCTCGCCGGTGCCTTGCAATTCGATGAAGCCGCCATCTGAACTCATCACGACGTTCATATCGGCCTCGCCAGCACTATCTTCTGGATAATCGAGATCGAGGACTGGGACATCTTTATAAACCCCGACGGAGATCGCGGCGGCTTGTTTCAAGATCGGATCAGTCTTGATGACCCCTTCATCTTTGAGATACCGACAAGCCATGGCCAGCGCCACGAAGCCCCCTGTGATCGAGGCGGTTCGAGTTCCACCATCGGCTTGAATGACATCACAATCGATCGTGATTTGATTTTCGCCAAGCGCTTCTAAATCGACAACAGAGCGCAGAGAGCGCCCAATCAGGCGTTGGATTTCTTGCGTGCGTCCAGATTGTTTGCCGGCAGCAGCTTCCCGGCGCCCGCGGGTGTGGGTCGCGCGCGGCAGCATGCCATACTCGCCGGTAACCCAACCCGTTCCTGTGCCGCGCATCCATCCCGGCACTTTGTCAGTCCAGCTCGCTGTGCAGAGGACATGCGTGTGTCCGAATTTGGCAAGGCACGAGCCTTCGGCATATCGCGTCACACCCGTTTCAAGTGATACCTCGCGAAGCTGGTCTGCGGCGCGGCCCGAGGGGCGAGCGAATTCTGTCATTCTAACGGTCTTTCATAGCTGGAGCTGCACGGCGCAAATTGCGGGTTTTGCGTCTTGTGTCTAGGCTGAAAGCCAGTGCGGGAAGGACGTTGCGTTGGACCTTACAGAGATGAAAGCCCGGGCCAAGCGGTCCAAGCGGCCACCGCGTAGTGTAGGGTATGAAATCGCGCGTGTTTTTTTCTACGGCTTGTACCGATTGCTTGGATGGCAGGTTCTTGGTGAGGCACCAGCGAACAAGAAAATGGTGATTATAGCCGCGCCGCATGAAACCAATTGGGACCTGACGCAGATGCTCGGCATCGCATTTTATTATCGCATTCCAGTGCGGTGGATGGGGAAAAAGAGTTTAGGCGAAGGGACGTTTGGCTGGTTGATGCGTTGGTGGGGGCTGTTGCCAGTCGATCGTGGCGGTTCATCCAATCTGGTCGACCAAGTGGTGGCGGCCTATCAAGCCACGGATGAAATGGCGCTTGTCATCGCCCCAGAAGGAACACGCGCGGACGTTAAAGCCTGGAAGACGGGATTTTATAACATCGCGCTTGAAGCGGAAGTGCCCGTGGCGCTTGGCTTCATTGATTATGCGAACAAATTTGGTGGGCTTGATGGCACTTTGATTCCGTGTGGAGACTATGCGTCCGATATGGAAGAAGTCGCCAAGTTTTACGCTGCGCGCGTGTCGAAATTCAATCATCCGGTGACCGGGGACGCCATGGGCGGGCTCGGCAATTGAATCTCACCGCTGCACGCACTATTCAATGACTATGACGTCGGACATGTCTTTAATGCAGGCGCTAAATCAGCGCTCGCGCGATATCTTCAAACAGATTGTCGAGACCTATCTCGAGACCGGGGAGCCTGTCGGCTCGCGCACACTGTCCAAAGCGGGTATTGAACTCTCAGCTGCATCGATCCGAAATGTTATGTCTGATTTGACCGAATTGGGCCTGCTCGATGCGCCGCACATATCTGCGGGCCGAATGCCGACCCATGCCGGACTTCGCCTATTTGTCGACGGTTTTCTCGAGATGGGCGATCCTGGCCAAGATGATCGCGCTGCCATTGAGGGCCGTTTGAACAGCGCTGGACGTGATTTAAGCGGCGTCCTTAAAGAAGCGTCCTCGCTGCTATCAGGTTTGGCTGGCGGCGCCGGTTTGGTGTCCTCCCCGACTCAGGATGCGGCGGTTCGGCACGTCGAATTTGTACCGCTCTCAACGGGCGAAGCCTTGTGCGTTTTGGTGAAAGACGGCGGCGATGTCGAGAACCGCCTCGTCAAAATCCCACCCGGTCTCCCGCAGACCGTGCTGATTGAAGCAGGTAATTACTTAGCTGCGCGGATGAAGGGGCGGACCTTGCGGGAAGCCGCATCGGATATCCGAGCCGAAATCGTGACGCATAAGGCTCAACTCGATGCAGCGGCGACAGACCTTGTTGAGCGTGGGCTTGCGGAATGGAGCGGGGCGGCGCCCGGTGAAGATCGGCGATTGATCATCCAGGGCCGCGCAAACTTGCTCGATGACACCGCCGCCGCTGAAGATATGGAGCGGGTCCGCCAGCTGTTTGATGTGCTGGAGCGTCAACAAGGCTTGTTAGAGGTGTTGGACTCCACGCGCGACGCGGAAGGCGTTCGGCTTTTCATTGGCTCGGAAAACAGTCTTTTTCCGTTGTCGGGTTCAAGCGTCATTGTTGCTCCCTATATGAACGCGGAACGCCAAGTTATTGGTGCGCTCGGCGTGATTGGGCCAACCCGGCTGAATTACGCGCGCGTGATACCAATGGTTGACTATACGGCACGGATGGTTGGAGAGGTGCTCGGCAAGCACCGCCAAGAATGAGTGAATTGAAGCGATGAGTGACGAAACAGTCAAAGACGACGCCCCAGACCTGGGACCCGATGCGAGTAAGGCCGATTTGAAAGCGGCTGCAGACGAGATTTTGAAAGCGGCGAAAGCGACCGCACCCGAAGATGAATCGGACATCGAAGACGGTGTCGCGGAAGACGAAGCCGTCGAGCTGACACCTGATCAGCAAATCCTTGCTCTGGAAATCGAGAAGCAAGAGCTACGCGATCAGATGCTGCGCGCGATGGCCGAGATGGAAAACCTGCGCAAGCGTTCTGAGCGGGAAAAATCCG
This sequence comes from Pseudomonadota bacterium, assembly GCA_039820085.1. Lineage (GTDB taxonomy): Bacteria > Pseudomonadota > Alphaproteobacteria > Caulobacterales > Hyphomonadaceae > Henriciella. The sequence goes on along the minus strand of JBCBQS010000119.1, from coordinate 520 downwards.
ACGCGCGGATCTATGCGATTGAGAAATTCGCGCGCGATTTGCTCAGTGTGTCCGACAATATGGCGCGCGCGCTTGAGGCGCTGCCGGAAGACGAACGCGATGCCCTCACCGACGGCGGTAAAGGCTTGCTCGGTGGAATCGAGATGACGCAGAAAGAGCTACACACTGTTCTCACGCGCCACGGCGTGACCGCGATTGAAGCCGAGCCGGGTGCGGCGTTCGACCCGAATTTTCATCAAGCGGTCGCCAACATTCCATCAGAGCATCCGAACGGCACAATTGCAAGCCTGTTCCAAGCCGGTTGGAAAATCGGTGATCGAACATTGCGGGCGGCGATGGTGGCGGTCAGTGCCGGACAGGCGAATTAGTCGTAATTTACACGCCAGGCGGTCACAGTCCCAGGGTCCCAATTCGGCACGACGATCAGCTCACCAACACGTGTGAGGTCATTTTGATTGATCGGCGCTTCCATTGAGTTCAGGAGTTCAGCAGTGTCGCCCGCTTCATTCACATACCAAAG
>JBCBQS010000118.1:0-8837 GCA_039820085.1 Pseudomonadota bacterium | reverse complement strand
CGCGATCATTCTTGGTATTCTGACCTATGAGCGCGTTCACGATGATCAAGGTTGTAATGAAATTTCTGAATAGCTTGCCTTCGATGAAGCTTTCGATGCGCGAATTGCTGCTGTCGAGATCAAGCGTCCCTTGTTTCATCGCATCTGCCCTCTCATACCGTCAGTATTCAGCGAATCTCTGAGACCGGTTTAAGCTTGTCCCGTCGGCGGATCAATGAGATACAAGCTCAACATCAACACCCGCAAACCGGAAGCCCAAACCTGTTGCGTCAAACCCATACTCTGCAGCCCTTTTGAGGCAAGCATCTGGGTCAGGATGCGCGAGCGTGAAAGTCTTTATAAAATCTCGTGATCCCGGAACAACGTGAATATCGCCGCCGCTCAGCGGAATGATCCAAGTGCCATGGTCTTGCGGACGTGGAACGGCGCCAAGCAATTGCCCCCACCGAAGGGCCATCTGTTCAGGGTCTCGCGCGCTAAGTTCGAGGGCGGTTAGACCACCGGGACGCGCCTGGTCTTGCCAATCTGGACCTCCCCATCGCCAAGATCCCGCCGGTCGCGCTTCATCGACAGAAACGATCGCTGCACCGATATCTGCCGGATGAAAATGGCTGGCTGAAATATCTTCAATATCGATATCCCAGACACGTCGGATCGCTTCAGCGTCGGCATGTGCGCGAACGCGGGCAATGTCATCGGTTTGGAAGATCGCCATATAGCCGCCTTCGCCTTGGTTGCGATCGAGAAAGCGTCCTGCAGCGGTATTCTCCTCGACTGGAACCACCACCTCTAAGAACTGATCGCCGAGTGCGAACACCCCATTGGTCAGACCAAACACCGAGACTCCAGGGTCAACAAAGCCGACGCCGAGATCGAGAATGTCGCGCAGCCGATCGATGTCTTCGGCGTCATGAGAGGCGAACACAAGTTGTCGTATCCTTGGGAACGCCATCACCCGCCTGCCGACGTGGTCGTATCGCTGACGATTTTCCACTCATCCGAGAATTTCCGAAACACCAGCGTGAATAAGCCAGACGGTCTGTCATCCGCACGCTGGAGCGCCCACGCGCCATGAACCACGGCCGCATCATCCGACAGCAACGCCACCTCCAGCTCATCAAATGACAGGCTGCCCATCAATGAGCGATCACTGTAATTGGTTTTGTACCGGTCGAGTGTTGCTTGCCAACCAGAAGTGACTGAGCCACCTGACGCAAACCGCAAGTCGGGTGAGACCCAATAACCTTCCATGAAGCCGTCAATATCGCCAGTGTTCCAAGCGGCTTGTTGTGTGGTAAGAACCGAAAGGATCTGCTCCTCTTCTGAGACATAGTCTCCAAGCAACTGCGTGTCATTGATGTTCAGGTTTACGCTACAAGCGGTCACAGAAAGAGCGAGCGCGAGGCTCACCCATATGCTTTTCAGCTGCATCCAATCCTCCCCGGGGGCTGTTTCTCTCAAACAAAATCATTTACCCGCTTTGACAAGTTGGCAAGGGTGTCCATATGAGCGCCGAACAGTTTGGAGCGATTCTGTATGATGGCCCTTTTGATCCTCGGCGGATTCGTACTGCTTTTTATTGGCGGTGAAGCCCTAGTACGAGGATCGGTTGGCATCGCCCGTAAAGTCGGGATGTCGGAATTGGTGATCGGCCTTACTCTGGTTGGGTTCGGAACGAGCCTGCCGGAATTGGTGACGAGCCTACAAGCCTTGAGTGAAGGCGCTGTTGGACTTTCCATTGGGAACGTCATTGGCTCGAACGTCGCGAACATCATGCTGGTGATCGGCGCCGCAGCTTTCGTCCGCGCAATCACAACCAACCCCAAAGCCCTCGCGCGCGATGGCGCATTCATGGTGGCGGTGACTGCCCTATTTGCCGTCATTGTTTGGATCGACGGGTTCACACGGACAACCGGCATCGCCTTTACAGTCTTGCTCGTTGTCTACTTAGTCGTCTCCGTGGTTCTAGACCGTCAAGCCAATAGCGCCGCCGGCAGCATGCACGGTGATGAAGCCGACGAGTTTGATCATGATGATCCAGTCTGGCTCGCCATTGTCATGACCCTTGGCGGGATCGTCGGTGTGATCTTTGGCGCCCGATTCCTCGTCGAAGGGGGGTCAGACGCCGCGCGCTTGCTGGGTGTTTCCGAAACAGTCATCGGCATTTCAATCGTCGCCATCGGAACAAGTCTCCCCGAATTGGTCACCTCCATCGTCGCCGCCCGAAAAGGCAAAGCCGATGTGGCCCTCGGCAATGTGCTCGGCTCAAATGTGTTCAACATTCTCGGCATCCTTGGAGTCTCGGCCATCGTCTTCCCCTTCTCGCTGATTGAAACAAGTGCCGCAGGTGTCCCGCTTGAGATCGCGGCTATGCAATTCGGTCAGGCCGCGAGCATGGTGACGTGGACAGATATGGGCGCGCTCTTCTTGTCCGTCTTCTTACTATACGTGTTTGCGTTCACAGGACGCAAACTCGCCCGTTGGGAAGGCGGTATTTTGTTGTCCGCTTACTTCCTTTACATCGGAATGCGGTTCGACCTGATCCCAACCTTCGGCGGCTAAGCATGAGCGATGACAGTATCTATAGAGGGCTAGACCAACTTGGACAGCAGATTGCGGCGCCAAGCTCGCCGGACGAGGCCAATTTAGAACGGGTTCCAAACCCGCATCCTGACACGCTTTATCTTGCGCGGTTCGTTGCGCCTGAGTTTACATCTCTTTGCCCGGTCACTGGTCAGCCCGACTTCGCGCACCTTGTCATTGACTATGCGCCAGCCGATTGGCTTGTTGAAAGCAAGAGCCTCAAATTGTTTCTCACGAGCTTCCGCAACCATGGCGGGTTTCATGAAGATTGTACGCTCCGCGTCGGCAAAGAAATCGCTGAATTGCTCGATCCGCGTTGGCTGCGCATTAGCGGCTATTGGTATCCAAGGGGCGGCATTCCAATCGACGTGTTTTGGCAAACCGGTCCTGTCCCAGAAGGGCTTTACGTCCCCGAAACCGGCGTCGCCCCTTATCGGGGTCGCGGCTAAGCTGCTGATCAAGCGAGACATTTCAGCTTTGGTTCAGGTTGAAATCGGTACGTCGTTCGTATGAACCGGTTTTTTGCCTGCCTCGCCATTCTGCTCCTTGGGGCGATGCCAGCATCCGCGCAGCCTGCGGTCTGTGACGATCCAGAAGCGGCCTGCATCTTGGATGCTGCCTGGGGCGCGGCGTTGCTGCTACCGGAAGAAACACGGGTGCGATTGGAACCGGCTTTTCTAGAAATCGCGCACCTCTCATCGAACGCTCAAGTTTTAGCCAAATGGGAAGCCCGGTTCGATCGCAAAGCTGAGCATTCAAAGACCTATCCTGACTATGGATGGGCGACCGCCGAACCGATTTTGGCGTCGCGCGGCGTTGACGGCTTGATCGATCTTGCTCGTCAACGTGCGGGACCGGTGAGCGTCGGTCGCGCGGATGTCTTGCTCGCCGCTGGCAAGCATTTTAGAGATACCGACCCACAAAACGCTAATCGATTGAACCAGGTTCTGTTCGACCTGATGAGAACCGCGTCCAAGTTCGAAAAACCCGTTTTGGCACACGCAGCGGCCGAACTCGCGATGATCCGATGCGATGCTGTCACACTCAGTCGAGCCATCTCGATCACCGAAAGCCCCAATAGCCTCCGTTACGCCTTCTGGCGGGCGCGCATTGATGGCACCAGCGTTGGCCTCGTGAACCGCATTCGCAACATTGGTTCGATCGATGACACTCGGGAGATTCGCCGCATTCTGGATGGTTATCGCGCCATCTTGGAGCATGGATATTGTCCGGTCAGCAAAAGCGAGATTGGCGGCTGAGCGATTCAGCTTATACCAATGACTATGATGGAGCCGGATCAGGACCCCCCAGAGGCTATTTGTGGCAGCGCTGAGGTAGGCGCGCTCGCGCACTTGTACCGCGCTGAGGTCTATCGCTCGACGATCTGGCGGCAACGTCTCGACATGACGACAAATTGGGCGGTCGTGTCCACCGGCATCGCCTTCTCGGTGGCGTTCGCAAACGAACAGGCGTCGCCGCTGCCCATCGTCTTGGTCGGCCTGCTGTCCGTCATGTTCCTGATCTTAGAGGCGCGCCGGTATCGATACTTCTACGTTTGGAAGTTCCGCGCGCGGATGATTGAGATCACCAATTATGTGCCAATCTTGCGCGGCAAGGGCGCGCAAATCCCGCTCGATAAAGGCACCGCCCTCTCAGATGATTATATGCGCCCGCGGCATCGGATCTCAGCAATGCGCGCGATTGGTCGGCGTCTGCGTCGGAATTATGGCTGGTTGTTCGCGATCCAAGGCGCCGCTTATTACGCGAAAATTGGGATGCATCCGAGCGATGTAGAGACATGGTCTGAGTTTTTGTATCGCGCGCATATTGGTCCCATCCCCGGTTGGCTGGCGCTCGCGTCCGGCATCGCGTTTCACCTCGGATGGATGACTTTCGCGTTCTATACATGGCGGCTCGAAAAAGCAGATAAGCGCATCACGGCAGATTATCTCGATCCTGAGCTCGCCTCCGGTGTGGCCGACAATGGACGAACCGTTTAAGCGCCTAGCGGTTCAGCGCGGCGCAGAGACCTTCCCGCCATCGCATTGATAGCCGAGAAAGAACTTCCACTCTCCCCAGCCCCGGTCCGTTTGACCATGAAAGACGGTGCAGACGCCGTTCCCGTTCAGAACAGATATCACATCTTCACAGCTCATGACGATGCGTTGCACTTGTTTGTCTTCCGGCGCGGTGATCCGAATTCTCTTGAATTTCCGAGCGGCTTTCTTGTCGACATTCATCGTTTTGTTCGCCCCAGATTGGATCGTGATCTCATTTCCCGCCCGGCGGTTTTTCGCTTTTCGGGCGGTGATTTTGATCATTTGAGCCGACGATGTTTGGTCCAGCACCGTACCGCCATCAGATCCACCGGTTTTACCGGTATGATTGCGAAACTTAATGTTGCACTTGCCATTATTGCGGACGCATTTGGTTTCGGAAATATCGCACGCCTCTGCGAGAACGGATGGCGAGCCGAGCGCACTGATAAGCCCGAAAGTCACTGCGATCAAAACCGGTTTCATCATAACCGATGACTAGTCGCGCGACCGCATAATTACACGCTCCGAACGTCTCAATATGATTGGAGCGATTCACAAAGTGCTGAATTCCCTTTGACCGTTGTGCTCGCATCATAGCTGCCCGGCCCCTTTGGATCGTTTTTGCAGCTATTATTATTCAACGTCGTACCGGCCATGTATTGAAACCAAGCTTTCGAGCTGCCTTTTTCATAATAGTGTTTGCTGTCTTTTCGGCAGTTTTCATTCTCGCCCCCCTCGATCTTGCCGACCAACCAAATCTCAGAGCCATCGGGAACATCATTGGCCTTTTCGATGTCGTAGCAAAGGGCTTCGTCGCCGCCGATTTTCGCGCCCAGTTTCTTAGACTTCTTTTCGCCTTCAGGGGTCTTCCAATGCAGAACGACCGGATCAATATTGTAAGATCCGAAATTTGACAGCGATAAGTAGCCGACTTTCTTCTCAGTATTTGTGTCGGCAGAAACAGTCGGGGCGTCACACAGCATCAGTGCTATGGACGCCGCCAGAATAGGCAGTGCGCGCATGGGTCATCTCCTCGTATGGGTCTTGATCCATTCACGCGTATCGGCGCACGTCGCCTACTGTCGGATCCGCCAGACACGTCGCCTGACTCAATTGGCTTGCGCTTCGCAGCCCCTTCCTGTATGTCCGCGCTTTCCAGATTTTAGAGGGCGGGTCAGCAATCGTCCCCACCAGATCAAAGAGGCACCCCGCGATGAAAGCCGAAGGCCATCCAGACTATCACTTCATCACCGTCGTCATGACCGACGGGACGGAGTATCAAACGCGCTCTACTTGGGGCAAAGAAGGCGACAAGCTCGTCCTCGACATTGACTCTAGCTCTCACCCAGCTTGGACAGGCGATCGCAATGCGAACCTTGACCGCGGCGGACGCGTGTCTCGCTTCAAAGACAAGTTCAAAGGCTTTATGTAAGCCCTTCGCTACTCAGCGACTGAGAATTAGAAAGTCCGTATCGTTCGATGCGGACTTTTTTCTTATGCCGCCTTGGGTCATAAAGTGGGCCGCGAGTGAGGACTGTCACCATGGGACGCGATCCATCCAACCCTAACCCACCAAGCTGGGCCCACCTTGAACGGCGGAGTCGGTTCGTCGGCTTAAGGAACATCGCCGAGAGTGACACGCTGCCCAAGCTCAAAGCGGCAAAACCGCGGCGCGCTGAAACCAATCCAATCAATGCGCTTTATGGTGGGGGCTGTTTTGTTGGGTTGATTGGTTTCGTGGTGCTATTTGTTTTCAGCTCGGCGCTCGGTCCCATCGGTTTCATCATCGCCCTGGTGATTGCTTTTTTCGTTGGCCGACCCGCAATCGAAAAAATTGCTCGCATTCAGATCGATCGAATGATTGCCGATCTTACGTTTCGTCAATCGGTCTTTGATCCCATCGCGGCGCATATGGATATGCAATACGTCGCATCGCCCGGCGGGGGTCAGGGCATTGTCGCGCAGCAAAGCAATGAAGGCTTGTTTCAAAAGAGCTTTCGCAGGCTTCACGACACGCTGGAGCAATTCCGTGGACAAGACGATGCTGTTGCCGCCGCACGCGCCTCTGGTCTGGTTGAACTTGTCACAGTGATCCATATTGGCGGGGCAGATGAGGCGACGAAGAAGGCCCGCGAAACCGGTCTGACGCAGCTTGAAGACGGCTTTTCGGGGCAGCATGCCGGCCTGTCTTTCGACGCGTTCGAGGTTCAACGCGCGCCCCGTCGAACGGATGATGGCACAACGTATCCGGCCGAGCACGCCCTTCTGATTGTCCTAAAGCTGCCGCGCCCGTTGCAGAGCACCACGCAAATTCGCTCGCGAAAAATCAGCTGGCACAAAGCTGGTGATGCACAACGGTTGCAGCGTGTGCGTCTAGAATCAAACGCATTTGAAGAGACGTTTCGCGTGCGCTCAAATGATCAAGTGGAAGCACGCTTCGTCTTCACACCTGATGTGATGGAGCGCATGATGACCCTCGCCCATGGCGAAAACGTTCGCGCCACCGCACAAGGCGACCACCTGGTTGTCGCCATAGAAGGTCCGAACCGGTTTGATCTGACCAGTCCTGATACAGGCCTGGAAGGGGATGCCGCAATCCGCCTGGCTGTCCATCAGATCGGCGAAATGCTCGATCTTGTCGAAGCTGTGTGCGGTGTGTTTGGGCTAGATTGATCAATCGCTAAAACTTGGCGTTGATCTTGCAACATGACATCCAAAAGTTGTTTTTGGAGGACGAGAATGCCTCGTTTCTTGATTGCTTCAGTGTCTGTCTTGGCGTTGGCTGCCTGCCAGAGCCAGTCGGGCGGTGATATCGCGGCGACGCCGTCAAATGATGTCATAGTTGCGAGCGAACGGATCGCGACGCTCGACGATGGTACGCGTCAAATTGAGTATGCTGGATCAGCGGCGGACTACACGATTGTTCGCAACGTCAATGGCACGCTATCGATCACCAAACCGAATGGATCGACCGATATCATTGCTGACTTGGATGGCATTTGGTTTCGCGATGAGGCGAAATGGTACGCCGTTGATTCACTGGCAACGCCGGCCATTGTCACGGGAGTCACAGACGGTGATGACCGCATCTTTGGCACCAATAATGATGATATAATCGACGGACTCGGCGGTCAGGACATTGTCGTCGGCTCGCTTGGAAGCGACACGATTTATCTCGGCGATAATTTTGATCAAATCGACTATACCGGGTTCTCTGAGGACTATCGTTTCGTGCGCACCGAAGATGATTCGGTTGTGGTCACAAAACCGGATGGAGGCATTGATTCTCTGATCGGAGTGGACGGTGTTTGGTTCGTCGACGAAGCGCGCTGGTATCCGATGCAGGCGATCGCGATGGTGCTCGAGCTCACGCCGATTACAGATGGCGATGATGTGATTACCGGCACCCCCAATGATGACCTTATCAATGGGATGGGCGGCGAAGACGTGGTGTATGAATCTGGCGGCAGCGATCTTATCGATCTTGGCGATGGCTATGACCAAGTCGATTATAAGGGCGCGATCTCCGATTACATCTTTACCCCGAATGAAAACGGGTCGCTCTTGGTGACCAAACCTGGCGGTGGCGTCGATACGCTGACCGGCGTCGATGGGGTGTGGTTCAGCCAGGATGAAACCTGGATGAGCACCAAAGACCTCATGCCAGGAAAACCGTCATAGCCGAACGCACAGCGGCGACTTCCTAGTCCAGGCGTCTCATTCTGTGACTCCGAAAGAATGACCACATTTGTAGTCTAACTCTGTTGACATATTGTTTTTCGATATGTAGGGAAAGTGAACGTTCAGGATCACTTACCCTTTTCAATGGAGCGAACCCTCATGATCCGCACTTTAACGACCGCCAGTCTTGTGGCGATTGGCCTCGCTGGCGTGGCCAATGCTGAAACCCAGTCCTATGATGTTGGGTCTTTTACCAAAATTGACATCTCAGGCGGGCTAGACCTGTCATTTGAAGAAGGCCCCGCTGGCCCAATACTCGTTGAGAATCAAAAAGGCGACTTCAGTGACATTGACGTCTCCGTCAGAGGCGACACGCTCGTTCTGAAGCGCAAAAAGAACAATTGGGGCTGGAACAGTCGCCGCCAGCCATACGGAATCACACTCTCTGCACCGCAGATTCGTGCGATTGAAGCTTCGTCTGGCTCTGATGTGATCTGCACCGGATGAGACTTCGATAAAGATGTCCTGACTGGT
>JBCBQS010000117.1:0-8910 GCA_039820085.1 Pseudomonadota bacterium | reverse complement strand
ATCGATCAGAGCTGTGTCTGCGGCGGCCGAAACGTGTCGCTGAACACCATTGACCGTGAGCGTCACTGAACTCGAGAGACTAGACCCAAGCTCAGACAAAAAGGCGTCCGATCATTGCAGGTTTCGGCAAGACCATTGGGACGCGGTGTCGATAATCCCGATACGCCTCTCCGAACCGGGCCACCAGTTCTCGCTCTTCCAGTTTGATGATCAAGAGCAAACACACCAAGAACGCCACTGAGACGAGATACACTCCGGTAAAGTGGCACATCAGCGCCCATCCAATCGTCGAAACGATGATCATAAAGTAACGCGGATGCCGGACGACCTTAAAGGGGCCACTTTCAATCAGCTCATGCGCTTCATTTTGCACTTCGGGTAGTCCAGCAAACGTGCGGAAAGACAGGTGCGATCGTATACGCGATGACATCCTCAGACTGCTGAGATAGATCACCGCGCCAAGCCCCATCAAAAGCGGCGATGTTCCAAGATCCTCACCGCCAATCATTCGAAGATTTGGAATGATCAGGAACAGCGTGAACAGAATGGCAATCAAAGCTGTTGTATAAGCGAGCCAGGTTGGTCGAGACTTCCAGACACGGATACCGCCATGGATTACAAACCAGAAGCTTGTCACAACTGGCAGGACCACAATCAAGATTACGGCCATCCCATATCGAATGTCTGCAATCGTGACATCACCCATAACCTGTTAAAACGTGGACAGTTTCTGCTGTCAATTTGTTAGGACTCACCTAGATAAGCTTGGAACAGGTGACATGATGCAAGACGCTTCGACATATGAATTGGTGCGCCGGTTGGTCTCGGGAATGGCGAACCGTTTAAACAAAGATGCGGCGGCTGGCTTGGACGCAATTATCTTGTTTGTCTTATCCGGCGATGGCGGCGGAGAGTTCGCTTTTGAAATTCGCGATCAGGCTTGCACACTGAGCGAAGGTCCACGTTCTGATGCGAACGCGACTATGAAAATGTCGGTCCAAACGTGCATCGATCTTGCGATGGGGCGCACGACTGGATCAAAGGCTTTTTATCAGAGAAAACTAAAGTTCGATGGCGATTTGAATCTGGTCATGAAGATCCACAAACTGTTCCCATCATTGTCGCCAGAGGAGCGCGCGCTCCAATCTAGCTGATCAGGGCGATAATGATGAGAACCGTCAGAACGCCGACCGCGCTCATCCCGATCAAAAATGTACGCCCGGCATTTTTCAGTTTGCTCGACATGCTAATTCTCTCTTCTTCAAGGTCGATCAGCGACCACAACACAAATAGTTAAAGGCCCTGCAGCAGAGCCACAGGGCCGAGTTAGACGGTTTGGTTGCGACGGCGAGGCGGCGTTTTGCCCCTGCTACAATTTATCCCGCATCTCGCATCTTTGCGCGCGCAAGCTCGCAAAGCGACCAGATCCCCGATAGCGCATCGACCATTTCATCAATGTCTTCATCGGAGTGGATTGGCGACGGCGTGATCCGCAGTCGTTCTGTACCTTTCGGTACGGTTGGATAATTGATCGGCTGAACATAGATGCCGTGATCTTCCAGCAAACGATCGCTGATCATCTTACACTTTACCGGATCGCGGACCATGACCGGCACAATGTGGCTCGGGTTTTCGAGAACCGGGATTCCGGCTTCGCGGAACTTCTCGCGGACGCGCTTGACCTGACGGCGTTGGCGCATGCGCTCCATATCGCTGTTTTTGAGATGGCGGATGCTGGTGAGCGCACCTGCGGCGACCGCGGGTGGTAGCGCTGTGGTGAAGATAAATCCGGAAGCAAAGCTGCGGACATAATCGCAAATCGTAGAGGACGCGGCGATGTAACCGCCCATAACGCCAAAAGCTTTGCCAAGCGTGCCTTCAATGATGTCGATCCGGTCCATCAGGCCTTCACGTTCAGCAACACCGCCGCCGCGTGGTCCATAAAGGCCCACCGCGTGAACCTCATCGATATAGGTCAAAGCTCCATAGCGGTCTGCAACGTCACAAATTTCTTTGATCGGCGCGATATCGCCATCCATGGAATAGACAGACTCAAACGCGACAAGCTTTGGCACGTCAGCTGGCAGTTCAGACAAGACCCGGTCAAGGTCTTTAACATCATTATGCTTAAAGATGCGCTTGTTCGCGCGGCTGTGGCGAATCCCTTCAATCATTGAGGCATGGTTCAACTCATCAGAGACCACGACACAGTTTGGAATGCGGGAAGCGATCGTGCTCAGCGTCGTCCAATTTGACACATAGCCAGATGTGAACAGCAAAGCGTTTTCTTTGCCGTGTAGGTCGGCCAGTTCACGCTCGAGCAGGACGTGATAATGATTGGTGCCTGAGATGTTTCTCGTGCCGCCAGCGCCGGCGCCGCAACGATCGAGCGCGGTGTGCATCGCTTCTAGAACGTCAGGGTGTTGCCCCATTCCGAGATAGTCATTCGAACACCAGACTTTGACGATGTCAGGTCCTATCTCTCCGTGATTATCCGCGACGGGGAAACTTCCTTTTCGGCGCTCAATGTCGGCGAAAATTCGATAATTTCCTTCGCCTTTCAGCGCTGCGAGCTCTTGATTAAAGTAAGCATCGAAGTCCATCAGATCCTCCCATATTCCAAAGTGTCTTTTTGAGTGTTTGTTTCGGCTGTTGCTTTTTTAGGGGTCGCCCAAGACCACAGGCGCTGATCCGGAATCGGCAGAATAAGCGCAATATGTTCAAAGACGGCTAACAGGGCGAGCGTGCCCAAAAGGAGATAGCTAATCGCGTCGACCGATCCGGACTCGTATGTCAGAGCTTTGAACAAGAGCGCGAACGCGATGGCGCTCGTCAGCACGAGGAATACGGGGAACAGTTGCGTGCGATGACGCGTATTAAAATAGGTAGAGAGATATTTCAGATGCATCGGTAGAAAGTGATGCGAGACATTTGGCGCTCCAAAGAAGATCAGCATTTTGGCACTGAGGCGCATAATCCAAAGCACGGCAAACGTCGCGGCTGCAACTTGATTGGTCCCGCCCGTGCTGAGCCAAAAGATCAGCAAAGCGTGGGCGGCAATTAGGATCTCATGATGAATGACCGTTTGCGCGGACACTTTGAAGCGATCCCATCCAGATAGGCCTGGCGGACAGTCGGTTCGTCGTGGACCTGCAATAAAGCCAAATAGCAGCATGGCCTCATGCCACGCCCACATCGCAATCCCAACAAAGAATCCAACATAGACGCCAAAGGCTGTATGCGCGTCTCGCAGCTCTATGACTGCAAACGTTGCGCCCGCCATCAAGATCGTCAGGCCAATCGCAGCTGTCAGGCGCACGGTGTTTCCGCGCCCAACAAGCCAGATAAGCAGCCCGGTACTGGCCCACCAGACCAGAATAGCAACCAAGATGGGAGCGAGACTGCTGAGCATTACCAAACAGGCTCCAAGCGAACGTGGACAGGTGGACGGTTCTTGCGTGTGCGCATGAAGTAAAGGCCCGCAAAGTGTAGACCGCAGCGCATCGCCAGACCCATCCGCGTAAAGCGACCGAGCAGACCCTTCTGCTTCGCCTTAGATTCTTCCATCCGATCGGCAAGCAAACGGAGTTTTTCAAGCTTCTCAAAGAATTTTGGATTGTCGATATCAAGCTCAATTGGGAAGACCTGACGCGAGATTTCCGTTGTCAGCTCGAAGACTTCTCGATCATAGGTTTTCGGATCGAGACCAAGCGCTTCATGGAACACGGGGCGGCGGTGATCGCGGATATACATGGTCGCGTACACAGCGAGCAGGAAAAACCGAATCCAAAGGCGATTATGACCTTTTAACAGCTTCGGATCGGCGCGCATCAACAGGGCGAACGCTTCACCATGTCTGAACTCATCATTGCACCATTCCTCAAACCATTTGAAAATCGGATGGAAGCGTTTGTTTGGATGTTTCTCAAGCTGGCGGAAAATTGTGATGTAGCGGGCATAGCCAATTTTCTCTGACAGATAGACGCTATAAAAAATGAACTTTGGTTTGAAGAAGGTGTACTTCTTCGTCTTGGTCAAAAACCCAAGATCAACGCCGATTCCAAAGTCTCTCAGCACATGATTGATAAATCCAGCATGTCTGGCTTCATCACGGCTCATCAATTTAAACAGATCGATCACATCAGGATTAGACGCCTTTCGAGCGATCTCACGATAGAGCACGCAGCCTGAGAATTCCGCTGTGAGGGAGCTGACAAGAAAGTCGACGAATTCTGCCCGCAACTCCGGGTCGAGCTGGTCTAGGATATCGTCAAACTCATCGGTGCGTTTGAAATGCCCTTTGTTCGGATCATCCCTCATTTCTTGGATCAATGCATCCCATTCTCCGCGAACGGACGAGACGTCGATCCGATCCATTTCCTTAAAATCAGTCGTGTAAAAACGGGGACTTAGGAGCGTATTGTCCAAAGCTGCATCATTGGTATCAAACTCTTTTGCACGATCGCCCAGAGCTTCCTCGGCGGTGACGTTTTGAAAGCTCATCGTAAAATCTCCGTCGAAAAGTTGACTTCATAAAGCTCATCCAGCTCGAACATAGAGCGGATGCGAACCCAAAGCCGCTCAAGCGATCCGGCTCGGCGGATTGTCGCTTCCCGTTCAATTGTAATCGTTTCACCGAAAGGCACTTGCACCGGCGCGCCATGAACGGTGATACGGTCACCAATCTCGGGCTGCGCGCGGCCTAGCAGTTCAACATGCGCCTCCAAAGATTCCCAGGTATGGGTAATCTTGATGATGCATGGAATGCGGAATTTTCGGGGGTCAGTCATGGCAATTCCCTTTCTGTTTGCATGGCAAACAATTGCGCAAAATCACTTTCGTTCACGTCCCCAAACGCGTCCAAAGTGAGAGATTTTCCGGTCGTAGGATCATGTAATACAATGTTCCCGGTTGCGGATTTTTGGATTTCGAATGGCGCGAGTTTTCCAACACCCGCCAGCCGTCTTTGATAGGTGAGCGCGCGCAATGACGTGCGTACGAATCCACCTTGCCCCGGACCAAAGGTGTGGATCACATCTCCCGTCACTGGGTCATACACCCCAACACCGCCATCTGCTTCATCTGAAAACCGAACTTCAATTGTTTCAACGCTTGGCTCGTTTTCCAGATGGACAACCCCAATCCCGGTGATGCGCGAGAACGTGACAAAGACCAGAACGCACGCGATCAATGCGCCGATCACAAACAAGAACGGATCTTGACCTTTTTGGGCGATGGGACGGGATGACATGATCAGCTCCTTATGCCGCAGAAACAGATGGCTCTGGGGTTATGTTGGGTCGTGGCGGCTCGCTCTCCCGACCAAGTTCAACTTCGACTTTTTCAGGAGCATTGGCGCGCACGGCGTCCGCCAGGATTCTTGAGACCCGCTCGGCGTGCTCAATTCCACGCATCATTGGCTGCGGTTTGCCGTACTTAAACGGGCGCGCAAACGGCCAGAGATGCAGGTAAGGCGGTTTACCTGGTTGGCTAAGCTCCAATGCGATGTCACCGATGCGCGCACTTTTGCGCTTTAGAGACGCACCTTTGATTTGCGAAAATGGGATGTTCACGTGCTTGCGAATTGCAGCACCATAGCGGAAGATCACGCGGTGATCGGTAATGGTGAACACTGCAGCGCGGCTCATAGCAAACGATAAGCCATAGACCAAAACTGCCGCGATCAACGCAAACACGATTGAGCTGACGAGAATGCCTGTCATCTCAGACGTGCCTGCTCCATTGGTCGATGCATTCGCCAACCGAAAAATAGTCATCACAGCGAAGTAAGCGATGATCCAACGCATGCGAAACGCGTTAATCGCCAAGGCCAATGCACTTGGCCGACCTTGCCAAATGATCCTCTCCCCCTCCGGTAGCGCTTCAGGCATCCCGAGAATAGGTTCTTGAGGGTCCTCTTCGTCCATAAATATATTCATAGCAGTGGCTCTGACATAGCTGGCGTCGCGTAGAGTTTTCCGGCACCGAAGTAGCCGCAAATGCGGTCTTCTTCTCGACGCGTGACGGAAAGGTCCGCCTTCCGGCGCGGGGCTTCACGCAGCTGAGCGGCGGTAAGCGCTTCTACCATAATCCGGGCGCGGCGACCGCCTTTTACGACGGCAAAAGGCATTGGCACCAACACGCTTTCCGCTTGGCCCGAAGCATTGTGCTCCGCGGCAATCTCTACCTCGAGATAACGAATGATGGCCTCAGACCGGTCCACCCAAAGGTCGACAACTTTACCCGCCACTTTGCGATCGAGCGCATAGACATCGAGACCTCTTGGATCTTGGTCTTGCTTGGCGACTTCGAAGCCGGGGCTATCGCGATAAGGTGCGATCCGAGGTTCGCCTTCCAGGGTCAAATCTGGGACATCCTCGCGCATCGCGAAGGCGCCGGGGCCAACGCCATCTTTCATAGGATCACCCGTCGGCGTGTACGGCGCGCCAGGCCAGACCGCCATGCGTTTCATTGGCAGTTCACGATCGTCGCGCGGACCGAACGAATAATCCAACGTCCCGCGATCATGCGGAAGATGAAACTTCTTTTTCGGTGGCATCCAAAACGTTCCAGACGCTTCTTGCTTACCGGTTGTGTCGGTTTCGAGGGGATAGCCTTCGCGCCGATCCTCTCGTCTAAGGTAGAAGATCAACCCAAAGAAAAATATCGTGAATGCCCAGAGGCAAACATCGACGAGGTCGATCCCTGAAACAAATTCTCCGCCAAAAATCATGGTCTTTCTCCTTCGAGGCGTTTTAGTCCGGGAACGCCGCCAACCCGAATTTATTGTCTTTGTTGATGTCTTCCTGACGCGTGTGCGCTGCGATTGGTCCAAGCACGGCGAGCGTGATGAAAAGCAGCAATATTTCGATGTGATAGACGACGCTGTAGCCGATCGCTGTCTGATCGAGCGCCTGACCAAGAACCCGGGTTGAGACGATCGCCTCCACGGAATCTTTGATCGCACCGCCAATCGCTAAAGCTAAGCCAGCCGCCGTGGCTTGCACCGCGCCCCATGCGCCGAGCGCGATACCGCTATCACTCGTTTCTGCGAGCTCCATTGCTGAAGTCAGCATGCAAACCGAGAACAACCCGCCCCCGAGCCCAATCAAGAATGTTCCCACTTTGAAGACGATTGGCAGGTTCAGTGGTTGTGCGAAGATGACCAGTGTGAAGGCGACCACGCCGATCAAGACGCCAGCAGCGCCCAATCGATGGGTCTCAAAACCGCTGACCAAGCCTTTCGCTGCAACCGCAAATCCGAGGATTGTCCCAAACGCAAACAGGGTCGTGAGGCGCGTTGTTTCGCTAACGCTCATGCCGAGCAATTCAGCCCCATAAGGCTCAAGTAAAATGTCTTGCATGCTAAACGCCATTGCCCCAACGCCGACGGCCATCAGCAGACGCTTTGAGCGAACGTCACTCATCAATGTGTTCCAAGAGTCTTTGAAGTTTCCATTTGCGGCGGTACCCGCAATAACGTCAGGATTGCGAACCTCTTGCCGCCACAGCGCGATGACATTGAGGACGATCACGACAACCGCCGAGCCTTGAATGACACGCACTAGCTTGTCGTGGGAATAATCGGCCAGCAGCGCGCCGTAGACCAGCGCACTGATGCCCATGCCAACAAGCAGCATCACATACAGCAAGGCGACAACCCGCGGACGAACATCCACAGGGGCGACATCTGTGGCCAACGCCAATCCCGCAGTTTGAGTGGTGTGCAGACCCGCACCGACAAGCAAGAATGCGAGCCCTGCGCTCACTTGTCCGAGCCATATAGGCGCTTGCCCCGCACCAGAGAGTAAGATCAGCGCAAATGGCATGATCGCAAGCCCGCCAAACATAAACAGCGACCCGAACCAAATGTATGGCCCCCTGCGCCATCCAAGAACGGAAACATGCGAGTCGGATTTGTGTCCGATCAGGGCGCGCAAGGGCGCGAAAACGAGCGGCAATGAAATCATCAAGGCGACGAGCCAAGTCGGGACAAATAGCTCGACGATCATGACGCGATTGAGTGTACCAGCCAGCAACGTCAGGATCATTCCGACACTGACTTGGAACAGAGACAGTCGCAGAAGTTGGGTCAAGGGCAGCTCGTCGCTCGCCGCGTCGGCAAACGGCAACAGCTTGCGACTAAACCCTTTCCATGCATCTGCGATTGGAGGTCTCTGCTTGCTCATCCAGACACCTCCATTGCGTGCGAGATGTAGAAGCCGGATTTCACCCGCTGCGAATTGCGGATGCGATAATCCGTTAGGGCGGCGCGGACCGCTTTCTCGCTGTGCGGCTGGATCGCTGGCGAGCGGTCGCTGCGCGGGAAAAATTGCCCCACGGCATGCATCACGCTGAGAAGCGGGGTGCTGGGGGCGAAGGTGAACGAACAAGACTCACTCGAGAGATCGATCAATTTGTAAAGGGTCGATCGGAACTCTGGCAGGTCATAGTGAATGACCGAGTCCATGCAGACCACATAGTCAAATGGACCACCGGGTGGTTTGAGCATATCCCCGACCATGAAGTTCACTCGACCCTTCAGAGACATCGTCTCAGCGCGCTCTGCGGCGAGCTTGACCAACGACTTTGACAGATCAATCGCCACGACATCTGCGCCGCGATCAGCCGCTTCCATGGCCAATTGGCCAGCCCCGCATCCGGCGTCGAGCACGCGTGCGCCGCGCAAGTCCGATGGCAGCCAACTCATTAGGGTCGCGCGCATATCATCTCGCCCAGCGCGGACCGTGGCACGAATGCCGGTCAAGGGCTCGTCAGATGTTAGCCGCGCCCAAGCATCAGACGCGGTGCGATCGAAATATTCTTCGATCTCATTTCTGCGCTGGAGATAATTGGTGGCACTCATCCTATTCAAACCCTAGAAAATCAAAAATCTCGCGGTCTTTCATC
>JBCBQS010000116.1:0-8911 GCA_039820085.1 Pseudomonadota bacterium | reverse complement strand
GGCGCAGACGACTCCTGGTTGTTTGCGACAGATGAAGAAATGGAAGTGGTCCGGGTGGAGCTTTCACGTGATATGAATAGCATTGCCGAGAGCTTCTCATCTCTGCGCGAGACGCTGGCCCTCATCCACGGCGAAACCCCGTTTCCAATCGAAGCGACAACGCTCGCACCATGCGCCATTGTTCATCACGATGATGTCTTGTTCGAAGGCGAAGTTGAAGCGCCCTTCATTCCAGCGCAGGAAGAGGTTTGTGGTGGCGAAGGTGTCTTCCTGTTTGATGACGCCCCGAGCTTTGCCGACGAGACCGCCGCACACCAACACGCTGCATGACGGATTAACGGAGAAAGCCACCGGCCATGGCCGACGGATACGGACATCCTCCCGATACAGCGGATACGCTCACGCTTTCGACCCCGGCACAGAAACAGTGCCGGGTTGTTGTTGTGGGCAATGAAAAAGGCGGTGCCGGCAAATCTACGGTCTCTATCCATCTCGCCATCGCGTTGATGCGCATGGGGAGTAAGGTCGGCGTGATCGATCTCGACGTTCGCCAACGCACACTGACTCGTTATCTCGAGAATCGTATGCGCTGGATGCAATCCACGGGCGCCAAACTGCCAATGCCGGAGATCATTCGGGTGGATGCGAGCACTGAGCGCGATCTCGATATGGCCGAAAAAGAAGAAACCGAGCGGTTTGAAACATCGCTTGCGCGTCTCAAAGCAGTTTGTGAGATTGTCATCGTCGACGCCCCTGGTGGCGATACGTATCTGTCGCGTATCGCGCATATGAATGCTGACACGTTGATCACACCGCTCAATGACTCTTTCGTCGACTTTGATTTGTTGGGTGATGTAAATCCACAAACACTCGAAGTGCTCCGCCCAAGCTTTTATTCCGAAATGGTCTGGCAATGTCGCAAGACCAAAGCACGAAACTCGCGCCAGCCCATCGACTGGGTGGTCATGCGAAATCGGGTCTCTCCGCTAGAAGCCCGGAACAAACAAAAAGTCGGTGAAGCGCTGAGCAATCTGTCTAAGCGGATCGGTTTTCGCTTGGCGCCGGGACTCTCCGAACGGGTGATCTATCGTGAACTTTTTCCGGCCGGTTTGACCCTTCTCGATCTCACCGAAAGCGGGTCCAATGTCTCATTCACGATGAGCCATGTCGCGGCGCGCCAAGAGCTCCGGGATCTTGTGATCTTGCTCCAAATCCCAGAGCTCGCTGGCAAAGAAATCGCCTTCTAGTCCATTTACCAGCCGAGACGCAGACCGGCCCGTGCGCCGACGTCGCCGCGAGACGGTGTTGTTCCGACTGCAAAATTCGCAGACCAATTTTGGTGCAACCGTGCTGCGCCGGACACAGCCACGGCACTCATTCCGTCAAAGTAACCGGCATTCAGCGACAGCGCGGCAGACTCGTTTGACTGGAGCCATGTTGAACCCGCCAGCGCGTTCGCGATGGCGATGCCGCTTGTATTATCATCAATCTTTTGTTGCGACTGAGCCAGTCCCTGGGCGAGGCTTCCAAGGGTGAGATCCAAACGTTCAAAGTCACTTTGTATCAGCGAGATCGCATTGGACTGTTCGATAAGCGTGGTTTCCGTGCGCGCAATTCGCTCCTGATTTGCACTTACGTCACCCGACAGCGTATCAATCGAATTGGTATTGGTCGCGATCTGTTTTGTATTGGTATCAATCGCGCTTGTGTGTGTGATGAGCATCGCTTCAGAGGCTTGTACGCGGTCAATCTGGTCCGTCAGCTTTGACTCCATTTCAGTAAATCGCACAGCATCACCCGCGACCCCCTCTTTGATCAGGTCAATCTCGACCGCGTTCGAGTCGGCTGTTTCGCGTGTTTTCGCAATGATGGTTGTGTGGACATCCAAAGTTGCGTCGACGGTCACGATTGAGGACTGAGCATCTTCAATCGCATCACGATTGGCATGAATGCCTGCCGCGTTTTGTTCGATGGCGGTCTGGTGCGCGGCGATCTCATTTGCGTTCACGCCAATATCGACCGCGTTCTCGGAAATTCTGGTCGTGTTACTTGCAACCCCGCCAGACACCTGATCGATCGCCGTTGCGGTGTCAGATATTGCCATCGTGTTGGCATCGATCGCTTGCGCATTGTCTTGAATACCCATTTGCGACTCTTCAATCGCCAAAGTGTGCTGGTCGAGCGTCGACTGATGGGCAGCAATGTCAGAGGCTGAACTGGCAATTTCGGATGCATTGTCCGCGATTGCATCCGCGTTCGTAACGATTGAGGTTTTGACCGTCTCAAGCTCTGACTGAGTCTCTCTAATCGCAAATGTGTTGCGTTGAATCGATGTCTCGTTTGCCGCGATTGCAGCGTCATTTTCGGAAATCAGGCTGCTATTGGTATTTATCGCGGCGGCATTTGCACCAATGGTCACGTCGAGGTCTGCAATCGCTTGACCATTACTGGTCACATCGACCTGATTTTGCGCAATTGCAGACGCATTCGACTGAATTCCGCGTGAATTTGTGGCTATCGCTGAGCCAAGTTCTGAATCCACCTCCTGAATGAGCGTGCGATTGGCACTGACGCTTGCTGAATTGGCTTCGATCGCGCGCTCAGCAGTCTCAATCGCTGCGGTATTCGCAGAAATTTCGGTCGCGTTGACCTTGATCTCTTGCGCATTCGACGCGATCCCGCCGCCGAGACTTGTGCGCAGATCTTCGATCCCGGTTTGATTGTTTGAGATCTGTGTCTGAAGCCCGTTCACCGTGTTGCCAGCATCGGAGGCTAAATTGCCGGAGGCATCGACGGTGACCAATTCGAGGTCACCAGATTGCGCAGAGCGCGACCCTGGAGACACCAATCCTGGCATCGTATAAGTCGTCGGCGCGGTCCCAAACACGAATTGGTTGTTTCGGCTGGTCTGCGCATTCATTCCAAAAGCGATCGAGTTGTCAAAGCGGGCTTGCGCGCGCGTGCCGAATGCGATCGCGTTGCCTTGTGTCGATATTGTTCCTTCGCCGATCGCGATCGCGTTCTCACCCGTGGCATCTGCTGCGCTGCCGGTGCTGTTGATTTCGACATAGCGGGTGCGCTGGTCGAGTGTGCCTTGTACATCTGCCAGGTCGCCAGCATTCTCTTGAATGTCAGCTGTGTTCGTATCGATCCGGTTTCGGTTTCGACCAATCTCTTGTGTATTGTCTAGAATATCGGCGCTGAGCCCGCGCAACTGACCGACGGTCGCCGCATCCGTTTCAGCTGTTCCATCCGCAAGGTTTGTCAGGCGGCGCCGGATTTTCTCATCAATACTATTTGTGTTCGGGTCATCCGCACGCCCAAACGAAACGGTGAAGGCTTCGTCTGCGATCGAGTTGAACCCAAGCGCAACAGCATCCTCGGCGGTTGCTTGGGCCGTGTGCCCGAGCGCGGTTGCAAATCTTGCTGACGCTTCGCTGAAGGCTCCAATCGCGACACTTCGGTCATATCCTGCACCAACAGAGGCGTCATATCCCAAAGCCAGACTGAAATCGGCATTCTCTGAAACATAAGAATCCGCGCCCAACGCAACAGAAGCGAGCGCGCTGGCGCTTGCATCAGGCCCAAGGGCAACACTGTTTGCTCCGCTTGCTCGGGACCGGATACCCAGTGTCACAGCTGACGTGCCATTTGCATGGGTTTCGCGACCAATGGCGATAGAATCGCCACCTGTTGCCCGTGCAGCTGCACCAATCGCAATCGCGTTCGAGCCCTGTGCGCGCGCGGCAAGACCGGCGCTGTTTATGTCGATATATTTATTGGTCTGATCCAACGAACTTTGGAGTTGAATAAGATCAGACGCATTGGTTTGGATATTCAGAAGGTTCGAATTGATTTGTTTCTGGTTTTGATCGATCTCTGACGTGTTGTCTTGAACCTCTGCGCCCACCCCCTGCAATTGACTTAAGTTAACCGCATCCGTGTCGTCTTCTCCGGCAGCCAAGTGGGTCAATCGACGCTGCACGCTTTCATCCGTACTTGATGTTCGAGGATCATCTGCCCTGCCGATCGAAAGTGTGAACGGTGCGTCTGTCCTCGAACTCGCGCCAATCGCGATCGCATGCTCATGCGCGACCTGTGCAGAGGCCCCGATCGCCGTCGCATAGGAGGCTGCCGCTGCGCTTGAATCGCCGATCGCCACGCTGCGCATCGCATTTGGAATCACTTCTGCTTCGGGCCCAAATGCGAGACTAAAGTTCGCGCCTTGACCGACTCCTGCACCTGGTCCGACGGCAATTGATGCTGTCGCGAGCGATCGGGCGACGGGTCCCAGCGCGACCGAATTGTTTCCGGTCGCTCTCGCACCGCTCCCGATGGCAACGGCATAGTCTGCCGCCGCAAGCGCTGCAGGGCCGATCGCAACCGTGTTTTCTCCGTTTGCCTGCGCCGAGATGTTTTCACTTTTGACCACGAGATAATCTAAGTAATCGGGGATAAAATCGACGATGGACGGGTCCAATGGTATGGCGGTGACGGGTGTGGGGATCGCGAAATTGGTCAGACAATCCTGATCAGGGGTCAGACGTACGTCACGTTCACGCTCGGCTATTTCCGCGCCGTCCTCGTTGACGCTTGGTTGAGTTTGGGTGTCACACGTCTCGGCTGAACCAATCGGAATGCCAAAGAGAGACAGACTGAGCGTCAACGCAGACGCACGCAGTAGATGGGGCTTCATATTTTGCTCCAAACGCAGTTTTGGGGTGCGCCCCAATTGCGGCAGGCAAAATAACGCGCGATCCCACACCCCTCATTCCGGTGTTCTTGGCGAGAAGTTGCGGTCAGTCATTATCTCAGCATCTCAAGATGATTATCTCAGTATATCGTTCTGTTTTCGAAATTATTAACCATATGACAACAAATAGTCCGAGCACCGAGCAGAGCTCAGCCCGCGGTT
Organism: Pseudomonadota bacterium; assembly: GCA_039820085.1. Lineage (GTDB taxonomy): Bacteria > Pseudomonadota > Alphaproteobacteria > Caulobacterales > Hyphomonadaceae > Henriciella. Next base: position 3,996 of record JBCBQS010000116.1, on the reverse strand, counting down.
TTGCTCGCCGCAAATGCAATTCATCCCGCCTGTGTAGGCGGGATGATCAGGTTCAAATTGTCGAGAGCGTTAGCTTAGTATGGGGTGATGGATTGCGAAAAAGAATCTTCGCGCCCCAGCTTTGAAAACCAGTCATAGAGTGGGTCTTTGCCGCGCGTGTCATCAAGACGGGCCGCGCGGACATAGGCAGTTAAACTGAGCAAAGCGCCGGGAGGCATTCCAAACGCTGCTTTCACGGCACGATTGAAGTTCGCATTCGACGAGAAGCCCCACTTTTCCGAGACCCGCGTCAACCTCCCACGCTGTGTGCCACCTTCGGCCAGGTCCCAAATCGCGGAGTACAGACGGCGGTCCTGAATGAACCTGCGAACCCCTCCATCCTCTTCAAACATCCGATACAAAGTGGCGCGTGAAAGATTAAACAGGTTGCAGATCTGCGCCGGCAGCAAGGTCTGATCGCCAAGATGTGAGTCAATGTATTTGCGAATGAGATCATTGCGTGCCCGCCACCAACCCGCGCGCTCCGATGTTGGATGCCGATGATGGCCAATCACTGCGCTGATCGCGTGCAACAAGCTGTCTTGGTTAAATCGGTCTTTTGACGGATCACCGAAGGGTGAGTCGAAAAACTGACCCATTTCTGATGCGATTGTATCGCCATAGAGGGACTCAATCGGGATCATGATGGGCTCGATGGGAGAGAATTCCGGCAGACCGAGCAAATGCCTTGGAATAAGAATCACTTCTCCGACGGTGTTATGGTCACTGCCGCGAAACTCATTGGAATGGTCAGTGATTGTGATGAACCCTGGTCGTTGGACGAGGGTTTTAAGTTCGAATTCCATGGCTTGATAACCGGCGAACACACGCTGGACAGAAATCAAACCCGCGCCAGACGAGAGTTTGCGCTTGGGGTGTTGGAAAAGCTGGTATCCAGAGGCGTATCGAGCACCAGCCAAGGCGCCTCGATCGATGCCGAGCATATAATTGACCCCCGCATCGTCTCTCGGATGTGTAAATCTCAGATCGACAATAGGGGACCAGATCGAAGCCCAGAGGTTTAAAGGAACTGGATCCAGCTCCCAACCGGGAGCGAAATCCAGCGAACGAAGAGTCGGTTTCAATACAGTTTCCATACAAGTGACCCTACGCGCGTTCGTTCGATGTGAAATTCTCACTACGTCTCAAACTTTGAATTTTCCGAGTATATCTTTTTCGATTCGATGACTAAATTTTTTTCGAAAATACTATAATTGAGACACTAGGCTAATGATCACACCAAATCAGCTTGATATAAGATTTTCATACGGTGGTTCATACGTTCCATTGTATATGTGAATAGCTCTTAACTTCCTATTGGTTGCAACTACTAACGTCCCCTAGTACTCACGCAATTAATAGGTGCGCCTTGGTCGTTTAACGCAGTCGGCCAAGGCGCAATTTTTTTGAATACTTGTAATTTCTGTTTCTAAGAAGAGATTTTCAGGAATATATAAATACCAGAGTTTTTCTGATTGATTTTAGTCAATATACTACCGTGGATAGTCTGTTGATCGTTTGACCTAAAAATACCAATGGCCAGTCACGCCATCGATAGTGATTTGAAGGAGTTTTGGGCGAATCTGCACAGGACGCCAACAGAAACGCGCCATTACTCCACCCGTAAATCGCGGGCGTTTGGACTGGCTTCCCCCAAGACGTCGCCCGACCAAATGCCCGTCGCACACTGAGCCAAAGGGTTTTGGCAAAAACTCGCTCACTTTTCCGCCGTCGAACCAGGTGAAATTCAATTTCACGTTTATCTCGCAAAGGTCCGTCCCCCATCTTTCTGGCGCGGAGCCCGCGCGCGTGGTTCACAGCACTCTACTGAAGTCTACTGAGACCGTGTCAGCTTGGCCCATCCAAGAGATACGCCGCGGGCGATCCATCACGCCAAGCGGTTCGTTGATTATCTTCGAGCCTAACCTGAGTCGTCGGGGCCAAAATTGACTCTGTGTCTCAATTACCGCTCTTTCGTATCTCAGCCGCATCAATCCATGCGTGCCGAGTTACTCACCAATGCTGTCGTTTAATGGACGGTTTCGGCATCCCTTTTGCCGGTTTTTCCTCGTGGATTTGCCAAACTCTGGAACAGTGATTTTGGCGGAACCCCGAACTGTCGTCTCACCGCGCGATTGAACATGATATAGGAAGAATATCCCCACTCCTCGGCCGTTCGAGTCATTCGGCCTCGCGACATCGGCGTTTCAGAAATCTGCAAGACCGCATTAAAAAGACGCCGGTCTTCAATATATTTTCGCACGCCGCCTTCAAATTCGAAAATGCGATAGAGCGTGGCGCGCGAAACCCCAAACTGGCGCAAAATTGTTGCGGCGTTTAATTTCGGGGATTTCAAGTTCGTTTCAACGAATGCGCGGATCACATCGCCCAAGGCCTGCCTCGCTTCGGCGCGAATGCCCTCATGGGTTCGACCGCCAGTAAAGGCCACTTGAAGGCAAGAGAGCAGACGTTTGACTCGCGCTATAGACACCTGGGTGATGCCGTCCAAAAACTGCCCATAGAAATGATCGAGTTCGGAATGCAGAACCTTTCCCATGGTCGTGTTGGGCTCAAACGCAATCGCACCAGGATGTTGATCAGGATCGTATCCGATGACCGCGTGTGGAATATAGACATTCTGCATGACGTTCGGGGTTTGCATCGCCTCAAACGGGCGGGCCCAATCCATGATTGCAACGGCGCCTGGTCGCGTCCGGATTGGATCCTCTCCCATGCGGCCATGTGCATAGCCTTCAAGGTATCGATGCGCTTGAAGCACGTCGCCTGATACGGAGATGTGGCGCTTATCGCGCCAAATCATGCTGCTATCGAGCGCGCGCTGACCAAATAGAATGGGGCCAGCGCGCCATCTTTGATTGGTGAACAGGCCCGTGTTTCGGTGGTCGTCGAGCAAAGTGACATCAAAGTGGGTCGGCCCATATTGCCAAGCGTTTTTTGACGTGTCGGAAAACGACTCCGTAAAGACGGGAACGTCGCTGGGATTTGACGCAGTTTCTTTATTCATTGTGTTCGTTTGCCCCCGTTATTTTCTTATTTCATTTCGTGCGGAATTGGATCCGTCTTGTTATTGCCCACCTTCTGCTAGGGTGATTGCCGCCGCGTGTCTTTCTCGCAGAGTCTCAGACTTATGATCTAAGTGTGTCGTTTTAAACTGCGACAAGCCGTGCGCATTCAAAGCAAGTGCTGACGACGTGAAAGCGTCGTGAGTCTATATGCTAGCTGCGTTTCGACCCAAGCTGCAACCAATCGGTTTGTTCCAGCCCATAGATCATGTCCATGACCTCGAACTGAACCCCAACCGGCGCACGGGCATTCGAGTTCCATAAGGCCACAACGCCTGATTTTCGGGCCGGATCGAACAGAATGAGTGAGCGATATCCATCAACGGCACCGCGATGACCGACCACGCGATAGCCCGGCACACCATACTTGTAGACTCGCCATCCCAGGGCGTAGCGGGCATCTCGCAAATGCCCACCAAATCGACGGCTCATGCTCGACTGCTCACGGCGCGTATAAATGCGCGGCGTATGAAGATTGCTCAGTGTCTCAGGTGTGAGCACGGTCGGCTCCAATCCCATTTGGGCTTGTGCGAAACGTGCCAAGTCCAGAATGGATCCATTTACACCGCCGGCAGCGGGGACTCGATAATAGGACTGATTGAGTTTGCGGCGCACCGGTGTTGGACTTGCGCGAAGTTTGCGATGCGGTGCGGCCCATGACAGCGATTGAGTGAGCGCATCGAGACCGAAACTCGCGTGCCGCATCTCAAGCGGTTCAAACAATTCCAACGCCACCACTTCCTCGAATGACAGACCGCGAACCGAAGCAACCACTTCAGCGATCGCATCAAAGGCTACATTTTGATAAGTATGGCATTCGCCGACAGGGCATGTGCGCTTCAATTTCCCAAGGCTTTTTCGAATCTCGCCGGGG
>JBCBQS010000115.1:0-8936 GCA_039820085.1 Pseudomonadota bacterium | reverse complement strand
GATCAATTGGTCTCTGCGCTGGTGGATAATCCTGAAGCAGGATTTTCCTATGGGCGCCATGATCGCTTCACGGATGATGCAGGCGGTCAAGGACGAACCTTTATGGGGACTGGTTATTGGTTTGAGTGTCCTCCAGAGAGCTTTTTATGTGCAACGCTTGAGGACTTTTTTGCGCACCAATGTGGAATGATGGTGCGCAAAGAGGTGTATGATCAGGTCGGGCTCTTTGTCGATACGTTCTCACAAGACTATGAGATGCTGATCCGGATTGCGCTCCACGCTTTGCCGGTCGAGGTTCCAGGAATTCTGTTTCATCAGCGCCAACATATGGGCACGCGCGGGTCGTCTATATCTCCGGTACGTATCGAAGAGCGAAACACGGCTTGGCGTGATACAAGTCAGGCGATTGTAAAAAAGTTCTTGGAGACGATGCCATTAGAGCTTTTTCTCCCTGGGCGAAAAATCGACACAGAAGTTTCCCTTCGGCGAGCGCATTTGCAGCGTGCAGTGATCATGGCGCGTCATGCCCTTTGGCAGGATTCAGCCCGCGCGTTTACTGAGGCCGCATCGGCCAGCAGCGATCCGCTAAGCGCGACAGATATAGAAGTCATTCGCCGGATCAGTCAGTCGAAATATGAGACGGACTCAGTCTTCAGTGATCAAATGGCGCAACAGGCTTTTTCGGAGCTTGCCGCGCACAGCCCAATTGGCAAGTCGATTGCAAGGCAAATCGGGCGGAGTTTCGTTTGGCGAGGAAGGAAGGCCTTACAAGACGGGAATCTTCGCGCCGCGTTTCAATATCTTAACTTGATCTCACGCATGTGGGTCTTGGGGCGATAGATCGGAAGCTTGCTTAAAGCGATCGACAGTAGGCGTGGATATCAAAACTGAAGACACAGCAAAACTTGCCAAGCGTATGTGCAAGATTTGGAATTTAGGAGCCCGGTCCGGGTAAGGTATTTGAAAGGGGACTCACCGTGAAGGCAGTCATATTTGCTGGCGGATTTGGGACGCGCATTTCAGAAGAAAGCGGCACAATGCCAAAGCCGTTGATCACAATCGGCGAAAAACCAATATTGTGGCACATTATGAAAATTTACGCCGCGCATGGCGTAAAAGACTTTATCGTCTGCTGTGGCTATAAAGGTCATTTGATCAAACAGTATTTCGCCGACTATTTTGTTCGCAATGCAGACATCACGTTCGACCTCAAAAATAATAGTTTCAAGACACACGCCGCGCCAGGAGAAGACTGGACTGTTACGTGTGTCGATACGGGTCTGAACACAATGACCGCGGGACGCCTCAAGCGCGTTCGCGAGTTCGTTGGTGACGAAACTTTTTGTCTCACTTACGGCGACGGGGTGAGTGACGTTGATATCACCGCTTTGGTTGCTTTCCATAAGGAACGCGGCGCGACGGTCTCTCTGACAGCGGTCCAGCCGCCTGGACGCTTTGGTGCCTTGCAAATCGAGAATGAAAAAATCCTAGCGTTCCGAGAAAAACCCAGCGGCGATGGCGCTTTTATCAATGGTGGCTTCTTTGTTTGCGAACCCGAAGCATTTGATCTTATCGATGGGGATGACATGGTTTGGGAGCGCGAACCTTTGGAAACGCTGGCCAAGACCGGAAAGCTCGCAGCCTATACGCATCAGGGATTTTGGCAGCCCATGGACACGCTTCGCGACCGCAATGTGCTCGAAGACAGCTGGGCCTCCGGCGCGGCACCTTGGAAAGTATGGAGCTAGGCGCGAGACAGTCTGTGGCTTGCGGATGAGGATGAGATGAAGTTCCACGATACCGGTTTAGAAGGCGCGCACCTGATCGAGATGACGCCGATCGAAGACGCTCGTGGAGGCTTCGCACGAACCTATTGTGAAAACGAGTTCCGAGATGCCGGCCTTGAGACACGCTTTGTCCAAGGCAATATGTCTTACACCCATCGCGCAAACACGATTCGCGGAATGCATTATCAAAATGCGCCGCATGCCGAGGTGAAACTCTTCCGGTGTGTGAGAGGGGCTTTGTATGATGTCATCGTCGACCTGCGTCCAAGCTCTAAGACCTATCTTGAATGGCGTGGATATCACCTCACCGAGGACAATAATCGGCAGATCTATGTGCCGGAAGGGTTCGGGCACGGATTTCTGTCCCTATCCGCTGACACTGCGGTCTCGTACATGGTCTCCGCGTTTTACGCGCCAGGTGCTGAAAGTGGATTCCGTTGGAACGACCCGTCAATTGGAATTGAGTGGCCCGCGCCGATCGATGTGATCTCGGACAAGGATCAAAACTGGGCAGATTTTAACCCTCAAACGTGACCGCACGCATCGTTTGAATGATGCGTACAAACCATAAGACGGCTGAATAGGTAGACCGCAAATGCAAATCGTTGACACAGCGCTCGCACAGCGCGCACAGAATAGACAGCCCCTGCAAGTTGGCGTCTTCGGCGCTGGCGCCATGGCACGCGGGTTCATCAATCAAATCATGCGCTACATGCCCGGCATGTCGGTTGGCGTATTGTGTAATCGCACGATCGAAACGGCGCGAAATGTCCTCAACGAAGCCGGGGTGTCCGACAGCGATATCGTCGAGGTGGGCACTGCAGAGCAGGCGGATGCAGCGATTGAAGCAGGCAAGACAGCTATCACAAGCGACCCGAATGTACTTGCAGGCGCAGGCCGCGTCGAAGTCTGCATTGAGGCAACGGGCCATGTTGAATATGGCGCTCAGGTCACGCTTGCGACGATCGAGCACGGCAAGTCCATGGTCTATATGAATGCCGAACTTGATGGCACGATCGGTCCTTTACTCAAGAAAAAAGCAGATGCTGCCGGTGTGATCTTATCGGGCTGCGATGGCGATCAACCGGGCGTCGTTCTAAATTTGCACCGGTTCGTGACCAGCATCGGCATGGTACCGCGCGTGCTTGGCAACATTAAAGGTATGCAGGATCGCTATCGCAATCCAACAACGCAGGCCGCATTTGCCAAACAATGGCAGCAGACGCCGCATATGGTCACCAGTTTTGCGGATGGAACGAAAATATCATTCGAGCAGGCGATCACTGCGAATGCGACGGGTATGAAAGTCGCGCAGCGCGGCATGATCGGCATTGAGTATGATGGGCATGTCGATGAGATGACCAATATGTATGATCTCGACCAGATCCGTGAGCTCGGCGGTATTGTCGACTATGTTATCGGCACCAAGCCGAGCCCCGGTGTGTTTATCTTCGCCGAGGCGCAAGACGATCTTCAGAAGCACTATATGAAGTATAGCAAATTGGGCGATGGTCCGCTCTATAGCTTCTACGTCCCATATCATCTCATGGTGTTTGAAGTGCCGCTGTCGGCGGCGCGAATTGCTTTGTGCAATGATGTCATCATCGCCCCTCAAGACGGACCCATGGTCGATGTCATCGCATTAGCGAAGACAGACTTAAAAGCCGGTGAGACTTTGGATGGCCTTGGCTGGTACATGACCTATGGCGTTTGCGAGAACTATGAGACGGTCCGCAAAGATCGCTTGTTGCCCATGGGAATCGCCGAGGGCGCTGTGCTGACGCGTGACGTCAAAAAAGACCAAGCGCTGACCTATGACGATGTGATTTTGCCGACCAATCTCACCAACAAGCTGAGAGCTGAACAGGATGCGCTTTTTCCGATTTAGCAAACCGCCCGAATGAAATAACTCCAGACTGACGACTGAGATTTTTAACCCCCAACTTCAATGCAAAAGACGATCACATGCCACTAGAAAACTTTGAACAAACGCTCGCAGGAAAACGCGTTTTGCTCACCGGTCACACTGGCTTTACCGGCGGCTGGCTCGCGCACTGGCTGACTGATCTCGGGTGCCACGTGACCGGTATCGGGCTGGCGCCAGAAACACAGCCAAATTTGTTTGAAGCATCCGCAGTTGCAGACATCGTTGATAGCCACATTGTCGACATTCGCGAGGCCGACAAGGTTGCTGCGATCATGAATTCGGCGGCACCGGACATCGTCTTTCATCTTGCGGCGCAACCTTTGGTTCGAAGATCATATCGCGATCCGCTGGAAACCTTTTCAACCAATGTTATGGGCACAGCCGTCGTTTTAGAGGCAGCACGGCATGTCGCTTCGGTGAGAGCCTTTGTCTGTATCACAACAGATAAGGTGTATGACAATCTCGAATGGGCGTGGCCATATCGCGAGACCGACACGTTGGGCGGAAAAGACCCTTACAGCGCATCGAAAGCCGCCGCTGAATTGGTGACGCGCGCTTACCAGTCCACCCTCACTCAGCTTTCCAATTCCATGAAAATCGCCACGGTGCGAGGGGGTAATATTGTCGGTGGCGGGGACTGGTCCGAAGACCGAATTATCCCCGACTTTTATCGTGCACTCGTCAATGATGAGACGCTGTCTATCCGTAACCCTGGTGCGGTCCGTCCATGGCAGCACGTCTTATCGGCGTGTCATGGCTACATGATGGTGGCAGCGCAGCTGCTCGATCAAAATGCGGCCGATACTGAAGCGACGCAAAATTGGAGCTGGAATATCGGTCCGACTGACAACTCAACCTTCACGGTGCGCGAATTGATTGACCATCTTGCGACGGTTTGGGATCGGCCGAACGTCGATTTCAATCCGTCCCCGCTCCCAGAAGCGCAGCAATTATCGCTAGATGTCAGTAAGGCGAAATCGGTCCTCGGGTTCAATTCACCATGGGACACTGAGGAAGTCTGCCGCCGCGTTGCTGAATGGTACCGAGACTTTGCCGAGAATCCAGAAACGGCGCACGCTCTTTCGCGCGCACAGATCGCCGATTACAGAGCGGCCATTCCTAAAGTCTAATTGGCGACGCGCGACCGGGCGCGGACATTATGTTGCAAAGTTAAGTCAGCTCTTCCCGTTTCGGGATACCAGCAATTTGCGCCGTGTCGTTTGGCTTGGTCTTCAAGCGATAGACCGTTTGAAGGAGGCCAGGGTCCATCATCAGCCATTTGAAAATCAGGTTGAATTGAATCGGATCGCCTTTTGCGCGGCGGTTGAATTGCGTCCAAATAAATTGTTCGCGCGCAACGTTTCGACGCCATTGCAAAACGGCGTGATCGTGATCGCTCAGACCGGGTAGCTCTGTCAGCAAAGTCAGTTGTTGGAACGTATTGTATCGTTCTTGGGCAACGCGTGGATCTTCAAACTCAAGATTGTGCCAAATATTATCAGCAACCCCGCGGGTCACAGAGACATGGTCAGAGAAACAGACCGTTGGCGACAACGCTGCAGCGCGGCGGAAGAAATCAAAGTCTTCTGTGCTGCGCAATTTCGTGTCGAAGCGGATACGTGCTGCAAGCTCGGCGCGCATGACTGTTGCAGACAAGTGCATATGCCGCCACCATTCGCCGACGAGCATGCGCGGCAGGTGCTGACTTAAATATGTCCCGCTCTCAATTGTTGAATTGCGCTGATCTGGTGGAACGATGTCGCTGGGCGCGCTGTCCGTGTCGAAAGACCCATCCGTTGCGACTTGGCCCCAAAACATGTCGGCACCTAGATCGAGCGCTGTCACAGCCGTCTGAAGATGCTCTTTGGACCAGAAATCATCTGAATCGAGAAAGGCCACGAACCGAGCATCCGGACGGACATTTTCCAGTCCACGGTTGCGCGCTGCGGAAACGCCACCATTTGGCTGTTCGATAATTCGGATTGAAGCGAGCTCACAATCGCTGAACTCATCGAGTTCATTTTTGGCGGGGTAGGGGGAGCCGTCATCGATGATGATCAGGTGCCAATCGGTGACGGTTTGCGCCATAACAGATCGCACGGCTTCTTTGAGAATGCCGGGCGTGCGCTGAAAATAGGGGATGATGATATCGATGCTCATATCGATGGGTGTCCCTAGCGTTCACATCGCGGGCAATCTATCGCCGACGCGTTCATAGGCATACGCTGCAATTTTGACACCAAATCTAAGCTTTTGACGATGGAAACAACCGATACTCAGCCACCGCGCTGACACATACAGATTTTCGCGCCGTCAGCGACGCTTTCATGCCAATCAATGTATCAGATTGCTCTGTAAACTCGACTAAAATGTCCGCCCAGCGTCCCTTAAACACAGCATGGTGAAATGTGAGGTTTAGGCTGAGGGTCACGAGCCTGCATTGAAACCGATCATGTGCGACGTGTGCCATGGCAGAGTCGAGGACGGTGGACAGCATGCCTCCATGCACAAAACCAAGTGTATTGGTATGCCTCGCCTCTGGCAAAAACCCCAGCCGCGCGGGAGTCCCAAATGGCTCAGTCTGACGCCAGATCGGACCATTCAGATCTGTGAACTGACCCCGCGTTGGAATCGGTTCAAATCCTGCGGGAACGCCAGAAGGTGTATGCACCGTCATCTCGCTCACGATCGGCGAATTTGTTTGAAGCGCTCGGTGGTCAAAGGCCCCTCTTCGATCCGCAGTTTCTGTGGGATCTTGTAAGGTTCGACCCGACCTGACAAATGCGCTCTGACTTTTTGTCGTAACGCAGCGGGCGCAATTTCGGTTTCTGTGCGGATTTTGGCGACAACGGCGGCGCCCATGATCGCGTGGGGTTCACCGAAGACAGAGACTTCGAGAATCTCTGGGATCTCGATAATCACTGCTTCGACTTCGGCTGGATAGACTTTTTGACCCCCGACATTGATGATGTCGCTATCCCGGCCAAGAAACCGGATATACTCACCATCTGTCTCAATTCGGTCGCCGGTTTTAAACCATCCGTCTTCCGTAAACGGGCTGGGTGCGTTCAGGTAACCGATCATCGCTGTTTTAGCCTGGATTTCAAACAATCCATCACGTTCGCGCCAAGCGAACCCCGCGCCGCCAAGTTTGACCCAAGTGGATGTATCGGATCTCGACTGACTCGGCAGAGCGCCGGTCTCTGACGTGCCGTATTTTTGAATGAGCCGGACGTCTGGGAGCGCTTCGGTCAGACGCTTTAGGATCGGCTCAGACATCATTTCCGACCCATATGTGATTATTTTTAGTGAGCTTAAGTCATGTCTTTCGAGCGCGCCTGAGAGCAATAACAGATTGAGGAAGCTCGGTGCCGTCGGCAAGACTTCAACCCGATGCGCCTCGATCAATTCGCAAATCTTTTCAGGCGAGCGCTGGCCAGGCAGGATAAGCGTGCTGGTGTTCGACAAAGAGTAAAACAGGGTGTCCAACCCAGCAATGTGATCAAACAAAAGAAAGGCAAGCGTTCGAAAGTCTTTGCCGGGCGACCGGAATTTCTCAAGCAGCTTTTCGGCATTGTGTACGGTGCCTTTTGACACGCCTGTCGAGCCTGAGGAGAACAGAACGATTCCGGATTGATGGGTCGCTCTGAGCTCATCGTAAAGCCGATGTTGGCCGTCATATCCCGCCGGTTTGATACGACGCTCGGACGTATTGATCGCCCATTGCGCTGCGCCAATGTGGGTAAATTCGGATTCTTTTTCATAGCTCGTCGGTGCGAGCATGATCACAATGGCTTTGAACTTGAGCAACGCGAAAAGTGCCGCGATGCCTTCACGTCCAAAATCGCCCTTCAAAAGGACGACATCGCCCGGTTTCAACCGGCTGTCCGCAAGCTCCTTGTCCCAGTCCGAGATGGCGCGGCGCAGGTCCAGATAGGTCAGATTCTCATCGGGTGTGATCAGAGCGATCTTTTCGTCCGCATCTATAAAGCGATCATTGAACACGTTGAGAATGCTGTCAGACACGCTCTAAACGCCCCCGAGATACAAAGTCTGACCGGTAACGAAATCAGAGTCCTCTTTCAGGAAGAATTCGACGACATTGAGCACGTCGCGCATTTCGCCATATCGTGTAATCGACTGGCGATTGATCAATGCGGTCATTTTCTCTTCTGGAACTGCGCCAACCAAATCTGTTGGAACGGGCGTCGGTCCAACCGCGTTCACCGTAATGCCAAGATCAGCCACTTCTCTTGCCAGTACCTCGGTAAGCGACACGACGGCGGCTTTTGAGGCGGCGTAGACCGCTTCACCTTCGAGCTTTAGCGGTGTTGCGACGGTCGCAAAATTGACAATACGGCCATACTTATTCCGCCCCATCAGTTTGGCCGCCTCCCGGCAGAAAAGGAATGTGCCAAACACATTGGTCTGAAAGATCCGCTCAACGGTCGATTTTGGCGTCAGAAGGGCATGGTTCATGCTGGCAATTCCAGCATTGTTGAGCAAAGCGTCCAACCGGCGAAACTCGCGAGCAATGGCGCGCATCATGCTGGTCACAGCGCGCTCATCAGCGACGTCTAAGCAGAAATGACGGTAATTGGGGTGCACCAAATCGCTACTGCCGCGCGAGCAGCCGGCGACAATCCAGCCCTGCTCAAGATAGTGTTCGGCAAGAAATCGACCGATCCCCTTGCGCGTGCCGGTGATGGCCATGACGGGTGGGGACGTGCTCATGCGTCTGCGCCCTCACTTGCGACCTCAACCGCATAATCCGCCAATGCGCCAACCGACCGATAGGGGCTGCGCTTGCGCGACATCGCGGATTCGCTTGCAAGAACCAATTCGTCGCCTGTCAAATCCATGATGTGCTGCTCTACAGCCATCACGAGATTAACCAAGCCGAGCGAATCGAGTGGTGCACCTTCACCAAAGATCAGCGCATCTTCGCTGGCTGACAGCTGAGCCTCGTCTTCGAGCTGCGGATTGAGCTCTTCAATGGCGTTATAGACAGCCTGTATAGCTTGGTCCCGAGTCAGACTCATCCCCATGTCTCCTTGTGTGCGCATGTTGGCCTACGCCCGCACCTGCAGAATTTGTGCCGAACCATGTGGCTTATTTAGAGACGCAAATCTTGCTATAATTGTTTGCGAATTAAACGGTTTCAAACACGCGATTTGGATATTTTGGCACCTGTATTGCTAACGGAAACCTGCGTGTTTGAT